>CALBXK010000345.1 GCA_937890535.1 uncultured Spartobacteria bacterium | reverse complement strand
ATTGATCCGCTTCCGAAGGGGCTAGGGAGCGGCGGTTCTTACACGGTGAACATCAATTTCGAATTGGATTGATGCCGGAGGCCGCCGGACTTTCTGTCTTCAATTGATCAATTGGAAATAAATTCTTTTCGAAGGCGGACGGGGTGGCCATCCTGGGTCGTTCAACTTTGATTTGTGGCCAATAAAAAACCAGTAAGTTCGAACCGATTCAAGGCGGTTAAGGAAGTCTCAGTGATGGCTTGGATTCAAAATCAGTTCGGCGAGGTTCTTCTCCTCAAGCAGTCGCAGGGAAACAAGTTTTGGACCCTGCCGGGAGGGAAGATGCGTATGCGTGAGTCCCTCGTCGGGGCCTTGAAGCGTGAAGTTATGGAGGAAACTGGATTGAAGATTCACTCCATTGTGTTGAGCCATGTTTTTGATCGTTCCGCAAAAGGTGGCCTGACTTTTCTATTCCGGGCCCAGATCAAGGGGCGAGACGATACCCTTTTCCCCCGGCTCAACGAGATTGAGACCGCGAAATTTAGTGCTTCCATGCTGAAGCCGTCTTCTCCCTCGTTGCAGTATTTTTGGAAGCGAGTCCACGGGCTGGCCAGCGATTCTCACTTCCGGGCAAACTAATCGCGGGCAGGGCGGAGGAGGGCGGTCTTCTTTCCGGGACCAGTTACCAGGTGCTCTTGACGATCTCCTCGCGTTCCTTGCTGGGCAGGCTGGGATCTTCAAGTTTTGCCAGGACGAGCATCATAGCGAGTTGCGAGCGGAGAGACTCCACCTCCTTGGTCTTCTCAATCGTCATGAGCGAGATCATGGAAACAGCGCTTTTATCGGCAGAGGGATCGCCTTGCATCATTTTGCCAGCGATGGCGAGGGCCTCGAGACGTTTCTTGGCGGAGCGCCAGCCCTTCAGGGTTTCCTGGTAGTTCAGGAAAGCGACGGTCCGAGCCGAGGGCAAAGGAATCACGATGGTTTCGTCCGGGAGATCCCGTGGCGGGCTTCCTGTCTGCTTGAACGGGATCTTCTCCGGTTCAGCGGAATTTAGGTTGGCGAAGGCGAGGAGAGTGGCCGCAGCGAGAAATAGTCCGCGATTCATAATTTGGGATTGTATCGGATGGCGCGAACGGTGCCAGCATTTATCGGCGTATTTATGGAAAAAATCGTCGGGGGAGCCAGATCCGGTGGAGCGAAGCTCGACCGCGGAGGGGAGAACTTATAGGGATGAGCCATGCCAGAGCCTTTGGATGTCCTGAAAATCAAGAAGACCGGGCCCGAGATTCGGATGGAGCTTTCCGGGCGCCTGGATTCGGAGAGTGTCGCGGCCATCTGGAATCAAGCGGTGGGAATCCCTGCCGAAAGTTTTGTGGTGGACGCTTCCGGGGTAAAATATTGCGATGGAGCTGGATCGGCTTTGCTTTGCGAGTTGCAGCGCCGGGGCGGGCGGGTCGAGGGATTGCGGCCGGAGATCGCGGGGGTCTTCGAACTTTTTGCCGGTGAGGACGGACCCGCACCGAGCCGGGGGAGATCGAAGGATTCTGCGGTGGAGTCGGTGGGGCGTCTGGGGCGGGCATTTTTTCAGGACGTCAGGGCGCAAATCGCTTTTCTAGGTCAGTTGGTGCTGGTGTTCGCGAGCTTTCGGGGAAGCCGGACGAACCGGATTCGATGGAACGACGTCTGGATGGTTTTCGAACGATCAGGCGTGCAGGCTCTGGTGGTGGTGGGAATGATTTCGTTTCTCACCGGATTAATCATGGCGTTTCAGGCGGCACCCCCCTTGCAACAGTTTGGGGTCGATATATTTGTCGTGAATTTGGTGGGACTTGCGATGGTGCGGGAGTTGGGACCGATCATGACGGCCATCGTATTGGCGGGTCGGAGTGGATCGGCTTTTGCGGCGGAGATTGGCACGATGAAGGTCAATGAGGAGATTGATGCGCTCACCACCATGGGCCTCGACCCGGTGCGGTTTCTGGTGGTGCCCCGGGTACTGGCGGGTATCATGGTGACGCCTCTGTTGATTGTCTACGCGGACCTTCTGGGGGTGGCGGGAGGATTTCTGGTCATGATGGCAAGGGGATTTCCCGCCGTGGCACTTTGGCACCAATTGATCAGTGCCGTGGGGGTTAATGATGTCCTGGCGGGCTTGATCAAGGGCTTCGTGTTTGGGGCCTTGGTGGCGGGCATTGGATGTTTGCGGGGGTTGCAGACCAAGGACGGTGCGAGTGCGGTGGGAATCTCCACCACCAGTTCGGTGGTGAGTGCGATCTTTCTGATTGTGGTCGTGGATGCCGTCTTTGCCGTCGTGTATTACATGATCGATTTTTGATGAATAACGAGACCGTCATTGAAGTGAGTGATTTGTCCGCCGGCTATGGTGAGACCCTCATTCTCGAAGGGGTCAACTTCTCGGTGAAGCGAGGAGAGATTTTTGGAATTCTTGGAGGATCGGGTTGCGGCA
>CALBXK010000344.1 GCA_937890535.1 uncultured Spartobacteria bacterium | reverse complement strand
ATGAAACTCATGGTCTTGAAGAGCGATCCGGTCCACTTGGGATGATAGGTGAAGAGTTTGGCATCCTCGTAGGGAAAGACGGTCGGATCCGAGCGGTAGGCGGCGAATTCCGGAGCATAGAGTTCCTTGCGGATAGGGAGGCGGCGGAGAGCGTATTTGACCGGTCCCCCCGGGGCACCGACTTTGAAGTTCCAAAGTTTTTGGCCTTCCTCGGATAGGACAAACTCCATGAAGGCGACGGCTGCTTTGCGGTTCGGTGCCCCGCGCAGAAGGCCGATCGGATCGACGCCGACTGAGGATCCGCCGACGGGTGTGAAGTATTGGATGCGGGACGGAGTGTCGCCGACTTGCACGGCCTCGCTTTGGTAGCGTCCGTAAAAATCGATGCACATGCCAATGGCCGCATCGCCGAGGGAGACATCGATAGGCACCTTGGGGGCGGCGTCGGTGAAGTAGCGGGCATTGGCGGAGGCGTGTTGGATGACTTGCAGACCCTGCAACCAACCCTCAGGCAGGAGGGAGTCCACGGGGGCCTCCGGGTGGCTGCGAACCACCTCCTGCATTTTCTGTTGAATGATCATCTCAAAGGCTTTTGCGGCCGACCCGCTCTTGGTGGGATCGGCGAGGGCGACCTGTTTGCGGAAGAGAGGATTGCACAGATCGGACCAGGACGCTGGGATTTCCTTCACCCCGAGGCGGCGGAGGGAATCGGAATTGTAACAGATGCCAAAGGAGGAGAGGACGGCTCCGATCCAGCGTCCACCTTCATCATAATAGACCTCGCCGGAAACGATGTGAGGGATGGTCGCTTCTGTGAACCACTCCGGCCGCTTGGTCAAAAGGCCGCAGTCGACCAGACGCCCCGCTTCGGCTTGCTGAATGAAGTCATAGGCCCCTCCGCCAAAGAAGAGGTCGATGCCGATCCCGACATTCGAAGCCAGGAAACCCTGCCGGG
This sequence comes from uncultured Spartobacteria bacterium, assembly GCA_937890535.1. Classification (GTDB taxonomy): domain Bacteria; phylum Verrucomicrobiota; class Verrucomicrobiia; order Chthoniobacterales; family Terrimicrobiaceae; genus CAMASH01. The sequence continues at coordinate 18,313 of CALBXK010000344.1, read as the reverse complement.
CCGGGGAGTTGGCTCCGGACTTGTCGAAGGTGTTCGCTGCGGCAGCGTCCCAGCGGTGACCCTCGGTTTTCCAAAAATACTCGAAGGCGGCAAAAAATTCGCCCTTGAGGTATTTTGCGATTTCGCTGGTGCCCCCGGGCACCCGCCAGTCGATGCGCACGCTGCGGCCGGTGGCCTTTTTGTAGGAGGCGGAAAAGGCGTGGCTGAATTCGTAGCGGATTTGTTCGTTATGGGGGGTTATGATGACGACGGTGTCGTCGGCCTTGGCCAGAAGGTTTTCCTTGGGCTTGAGGGCGAACGGAAGCGCGAGAACGAGAATCAGCGCAGCGAATACGACCAGGATGCGCATTGGGAGGGAGTATTGAGAATTAAGTCTAAAGAATTAAGTTTTATGTGATTGCGCGCAGGTCATCTTCTTTAAACTTAATTCATAAAACTTTATTCTACTTTTTCAATACCACTACGTCCTGTGGGGAGGCGCTGGCAAAAAGGTCGCAATCCGTGGGGCGGGTGGAGAGATGGGGGTTGAGCTCAAAAATCTTTAGGGCGAGGGGACCGGCTTGAAATTGATATTGGGCCACTTCGCCAAGGTAGATGGACTCCCCGATCCGGCCTTTGATGGTGTTCGGACCGGTGGCACCCTTGGAATCCGAATGGATGGTCCAGGATTCCGGACGGACCGAGACGGTGGCGGCCTCGCCGGGACGGGGCTTCCAGTCGGAGTCTCCGACCACGCCTGATAAGGTGCCAATCTCGGTTTCGACCATGATCTCCTCTCCCTCGGCGGCGGAGATTTTTCCGGTGATAAAATTGGTTTCTCCGATGAAGTCGGCCACGACGCGGGAGTGGGGCCGACGGTACACTTCCTCGGGCCGGCCGATCTGGGCGATTTTTCCACTTTCCAGAATGGCCATGCGGTCAGAAATCGAGAGCGCTTCCTTTTGGTCGTGGGTCACATAGATCGCGGTGAGGCCGGATTCCTTGCAAACCCGACGAATCTCGGTGCGCATTTCGAGGCGGAGTTTGGCGTCGAGATTGGAGAGAGGTTCGTCGAGGAGGAGGGCGCGGGGACGGATGACGAGAGCGCGCGCGAGGGCGACGCGTTGTTGTTGTCCGCCGGAAAGCTGGGCGATCTTGCGTTCCGCATACGGTTCCATCCGCACGGAGGCGAGAGCATCTGCCACGCGGCTGTTCCGTTCTGCGGTGGGTACCTTGCGTTCCTCCAGTCCAAAGGCGACATTTTTTGCCACCGTCATGTGGGGCCAGAGGGCGTAACTTTGAAACATCATTCCGGTGTTGCGCTTGTGAGGCGGAAGTTTGGTCACGTCGTCGTTATCAAACAGGACCCGCCCTTCTTCAGGAATGTAAAATCCGGCGATGTTGCGAAGGAGAGTGGTCTTCCCACATCCGCTGGGACCGAGGAGGAAAAAGATTTCCCCCGGTTCCACCCGGAGGGAAATGCCGTTGAGCGCAGTTTGGCTGCCAAACCGCTTCACCAGGTTGTCAATCGTAATGGAAATCATGGATCTCGCAGACCGTCCGTGGGTACCAGTTTTGCCAGTCGGGGGCAATGAAAAGCGGGGAAGCGGTGGCCTCAGTCGAAGAGGCGCTGTCCGTTACAAAGATTTGGACCAGATTTCCCTCCGCCAGTCCCCCTTCTCATCCTTTCCATCCTTTGCGTGAGGCTCTTCCTGAAGGAATTTGCCTGCATCATGGTTTGCTACGCTTCGTGATTGCCACCCGATGCAGGATGGGGCCATTTTTCGCTGGTCAGGCCAGGGGGCGGCGGGCACTCTGGCCCGCTTATGTCCGTATTGATTGTTGGTTCGATTGGTCTTGATGATATTAAAACGCCCCTGGAGGAGCATAAAAATCTCCTTGGGGGATCCGCTTCGTATTGTGCTGTTTCTGCCGGGTTTTTCAGCCCGGTGAATTTGGTCGGGATCGTGGGGGAGGATTTTCCCAAGGAACACATGGCTCTGTTCGAAAGTCGTCAGATTGACCTGGAGGGGTTGCAAATCGTCCCCGGGGAGACCTTCCGTTGGTCGGGGGAATATATGTGGGATCTCAATACCCGTGAAACCCGTTCGATTGCGCTCAATGTCTTTGAGCATTTCACGCCCACCCTCCCTGCAAATTACAAAAAGCCTGCGATTGTGTTGCTGGGCAACATCGCCCCTGATTTGCAACATCATGTCCTCGATCAGGTCACGTTGCCGCGCTTTGTCGTCGCAGATACGATGGATCTCTGGATCAACATCGCCAAAGAACGCCTGGTCGAGTTGTTGGCCCGGATCCACATGTTAATTCTCAATGACAGCGAGGCCCGTGAACTCACCGGGGAGACCAACTTGATCAAGGCGGGTCACAAACTACAGAACCTCGGCCCTGGCTATGTGGCCATTAAGAAAGGCGAGCACGGATGTTTGCTCTTTGGCCAGGAGGGAGAGTTTTTCAGTTGCCCGGCCTATCCGTTGACCGATATCCACGATCCTACCGGTGCAGGCGATAGCTTTGCCGGGGGCCTGGCCGGCTATCTTGCGAAACACACTGGCGACAGTGAGATCACATTCGACAACCTGCGCCAGGCGGTCGTGTATGGCAGCGTCATTGCCAGCTACAATGTGGAAGCCTTCAGCCTGGAGCGCCTGAAAACCATCACTCAGACCGAGATTGGGGAACGCTACGATATGTTCCGCCGCATCAGCCAATTGTGAAAAGCTGAAAAGCTGCTGCAACGGAGACTCAGAAGGTGACACCGGCCTGGACGCCAAGGACGAGGGCATTCGGGATATTGCCGGTACCGCCGGGATTGATGACCCATTGGATGTTGGGTTGGACAAAGACGAAGTTGTTGATCTGGATTTTGTAGTTCCATTCAAAGACCAGCTCGTAGTCGGGGGAACCGCCTCCGGCATTCGAGACCGAGCGGGCGAAATCGCTGCTGAACTTACCGTAGACGACGCCAAATCCGGTGTAGTCATCGTCGCGGGTGGGGATGAGGCCTTTGTAAATCGCCCCGCCATTCACCTGAAAAGGTAGCTTGGCGATGTTCTGCTGGGGGGAAAGAACGACAGCGGACCAGAGGGTGAGACCCTGATCGCTCCCTGGTACTTCCTGAAAGATCATCTGGTCGGCGTGCCAATAGAAACCGTAGGAATTGGAAGCGGTGGCATCGGTGCCGAACTGGGGGAAGTCCCAGGGAGACCAATAAGCGCCAAACCAATAGTGGCCTGGATAGCCCTTCATTTCTGTGGTGGCGACGGCCTTGCCGGTTGATTTTCCATCGCTGACGGTTTTTCCCTCATTGGTGGCTGCGCTGGACACCGGGCGTTTGAAGAGTTCGGGGGTCCAGCCGAATTGGGAAATCAGTTGAATGCCATCGTTGCCGCGGATACTCCAGTCGAGTCCATGATAGGCGCGGTTGAAGATGCGGTCGGACACCTGGTAGGCCCCGAACATGGCATAAAATTCCGGGGTGGGTTCGATCTTCAAGCGGGTTCCCCAGACGGCCCAAGGGTAGGCGGAGAACTGGGTGTTGACCGGGAGGGCCTGGGGGTTGCCGTCGATGCCGTTGTTCATGTAGAGCCAATAGATCGGCGAGGAGCCGAAATCGTCTCCCGTCGCGAAGCGGCCGAATTTCAGGGAGACCTTGTCGTCGAAGAGTTTTTGTTCAAAGGCGAGGGCATAGAACATGGTTGTCTGGCCACCAAAAATTTGTTGAACGGTGAATTGGTTGCCGATGTTTTGTTCGGAGAGGCTGCTGCCCGAGCGATTGAGTCCGCTGATGGTCAGCTTCAGGCCCTTCCAGCCAATCAGTTTTTCGAAGTCGAGATTGACTCCAAAAAGGGTGTTGTCGGTGTAGGTGACGCTTTGAGATTTTCCGCCGACCGGGTTGCCTGCGATATTGGTGGTGTAGTTGGCGAAGATCTCGATGCCTTCATCGTCGAGCATGTTGCGCATCCCCCACCAATCGCCGAGCGCGGTTTCGCCCTCCCACCATTGCTTTGAGCCAATGTAGTTGCTGGGATAGGGATCGTAGTATTCGTGGAATCGGGACGGCTTGGCGCGTTCTGTGAATTGGGCGTGGACGCCGCAGACCGTGACAAGCAAGACCAAACCGGAGAGGAGGAGAGGTTTCATGAGGGGAGACTCAAGAAAAGCTGAAAAGCTGAAAGACGGAAAGCTGAAATTTGAGAGTCGGATCCTTGGATCAGATCTTCACCAGATCCCGGGCGGGATCGATATTCCAGCGTGAGGCGACGGCGTCGAGGATCGGATTGAGCGACCAGCGGTCAGGAAGCGGTTCGTCGGTGTGTTCCGGATTTCCGCCTTTGAGGCTCATGCTGTTGGTGTTGTCACCAATCTCCTGGATGGTATCGAGTTCCGCGGCTGTGAAGTGCACCTCCGGGATGTTGGCGAGTTCCTCGATCTTGGCCTGGAGCGGCTTTGCGGTGGGTCCGGGTTCCTGAATGAGGGTGGGAACCACGGATGCGACCGGGGTGTGATGGAGGTTCCAGGCGCAGGCGAACTGCAAGAGGGTGAGCCCGTGGGCATCTGCGATGGAACGCAGGCGCTCGATTTTTTCACAACCGGCTTCGACCCAGCCGGCGGGCCGATAGGTGCGATGATCCCGGGGAGCGAATTGGTGACCCGGTTTGACGTCGTCGTGGAAGAGCCCGCCGTAGTCTGCGACGCGGGTGAGGATCTTGGTCTGGGTTTTTTCTGCGGCCGGGAGGCAGAGACGGCCCGGCCAGGGTTCCAGTGGGTTGAGGATGATCATGGCCCAGTCGATGAGGACGGAAAAGCGTTCCAGAGCCTGGATGACATCAAGGGCAAATCCATTGGCCGGGCCCGGAGCGAGTCCGAGTTGAGTGGTCAGACCGGCGGTTTTCAATTGCGCGAGTCCGTCCCAAACCGTTTCGCTCGTGTAGCCGATCTGATCGGGATTGTGCAGCAGGAGCAAATCAAAGTGATCGGACTGACAGCGGGCCAGTGATTTCTCGGTGGCCGTGCGCAGGTAGTCGGCGTAGGCGTCCGGGGACCGGAGGGCGGGATCGGTGAAACGGGGGAAGCCTTTCGAGCCGTCGCGCTGGCCCTCGTAAAAATCGTGTCCGACGGCACCGACGAGGCAATAGCTGTCCCGGGGGAGACCCTCGAGGGCCTGTCCCAGTAGGGTGTCGGATTCCCCGGCACCGTAAACGTCGGCGGTGACAAAGGTGCGGATTCCCTTTTCGTAGGCGAAGTGGATCGCCTCCACGAAGCGGGCGTCGTCAAAAGCTTCGCCGAAGTGCATGAAGCGGCCGGCGCTCCACATTCCGAATGCGGTTTGAGTCAATGGCATGCCGTTACCTAATCAGCTTTTTCCGAAGCCGCCAACCTTGCGAACGGGCGGGAGGAAGAAATTGATGGCAGCATTGATCTTGATCAAATCTCCCCGGTCAGGTTCCCCCGGGAATTCCGCTGAGGTTCTTTTCGAAGACCTCCTGGAGGGCGAGGGGATCGGGCACGACGAAGGCGCTTTGTTTCACCTCCAGGACCTTGGCGTCGCGGAGTTTGGCGAATATGCGGGAGAGAGTTTCCTGGCGGGTGCCGAGTTCGCTGGCGAGCACAGCTTTGGTCATGCCAATTTCGACCCCGGCGGATTCATGAGTGAGGGGCCGGGGGCAACGGCGCAGCACCCAATGCAGGAAACGGGTTTCGGCGTCCTTGAGTTTGAGTCCGTCCAGCGTAAATACGAGAACCCGAAGGTGTTGGCTCATGGAGCCCAGCATTCGCCAGGCCAGATCGATGTGATCGCGTTGATGCGCCATAAACTCCTGCTTCGGAATGAGGATGACCTCGCTGTTTTCGACCGCCCGGGCATCGGCGGGATAACCGCTGTCGCCCGCGAGGGCGGCCTCGGCAAATGATTCACCGGGACGAAAGAGATGGATCACTTGTTCGCGGCCATCGGCGGAAACGCGATGGACATTGATGATGCCCTTGCGGACGATGTAAAAGCCGATGGCGGAATCGCGCTCCCGGAAAAGATATTCTCCCTTGCGGAGCGGTTTGATCACGGCGTATCCGGCAATCTGGCGAAGTTCGTCCTCGGGGAGGCCTGCGAAAATGGAGGCGCTGCGCAGCGAATAGATCAGGGCCGCATCACGCAAATCGGAAAATTTCGTCATGCGGGGAGGGTGTCGGATCCGGCGTCTTCCCGCCAGAACCAAACCGTCCAACTGCCGTCCTCCCCCTTGTCCATCCGGTGGAGGAATCCCTGACTCGTGAGCATCTCGATGAGGGGGGCGGGCAGGAAGGGGGCGATCAATTCGAGACCTTCGCCGTCGGTCAGGGCGTCCACCCTGGCTTTGATGAGAGGAAAGGGTTCTCCGCCCTTGCGAAGCAGGGGGCGAACATCGAGTTTTTGGAAGCGTCTGGTGGCCATGAAGTGGTGGGGTGTTTGAGAATTTTTTCTTCGGCTGGAAGGGATCCGCAGCCCGAGGGATTGCCAGCCAGTCGCGGTCGTCGTTGTGGGAGGCAGGCTGGCAGGAAAAAGATTGAGGCGCTTTGATCCGAGTCAAACCCTAGCGTGAGAGTATCTTCTCTCAGATCCGTTCCCGAACCCATTGGGCCATGGCGGCGATGTCGTCGTCATTTGGTGAGCGGGGAGGGGGCAGAGCCGTCTTGTCGAAGCGTTGGCGTCGGATTTCGCCGCCCTGCCAGACGCTGGCCTCCTCGTTGAAGGGGCCGACCAGTCGCGGATCGCTCCAGGTGTGGATGGAAAGCAAGCGGGAATGGAGGGCGGCGGCGATGTGCATCGGTCCACTGTCCACACTCACGACAAAGGCGGCGGCCCGGATGAGACCAATCAATTCGGGGATGCTGGTGTGGTTGAGAAGATCCACGGTATTGTCCGGCAGGGATTTTCCTGGGGTCCCCCGCCCGGCGAGGACGACTGTCATGGGGGCCAGGGCCTGGCAGAAGGCATGGATGGATTTTCGGGTCAGGGATTTTCCTCCGCCCCTGGCGTAAGGATGCAGGAGCACGAAGGGCCGCCCGGTCGGCAGGGCGGCGGGCAGGGTGCCGGTCGGCAGGGGAAATTCGGGGGTGTCGACCCGGGGAAACCCCAGAGCTTCGATGCTGCGTAGATACCGGCGCACCGCGTGTTCGCCGGGCTGCACCGGGGTCACGGTCTGATAAAAAAGTCCGGCGCCCTCGCGGGCATCCGCGAGGCCGGTGATGTGTCGGGCCCGGCTGAATCGCGCCATGAGGGCGCTGCGGAGAAGCCCCTGCAAATCGAGGGCCATGTCCGGGCGCAGAGTGCCGAGTCCCCTGGCCCAGGGGAGGGCCCGAAAAGCGCCGGGGAGGCTCCCAAATGATTCTCTCGGAAACGCGATCGTCTCATCAATGACGGGACTGTCGGTCAGCAAGTCCTGCCAGCGGGAATCGACCAACCAAGTGATCCGCAGGTCCGGCTGAAACTTCTTCAGTGCCGCAGCGCAGGGCAGGGCATGAATGACGTCGCCGAACGAGCCGGGCTTGATGATGAGGAGTGAGTGGAATGCGGACACCTCTAAGAAAAGATTGAAAAGGAGTATAGAGGTCCACCACGGAGGGAATGCGACGGCTCTTTCCTAAAATTTGTGTACATCTGCGATCTGTGGACAGTTTCGCCCCTCTGATTTATTGAGCGTTGCCCTAGCGCCCGATGGCGAGACGGTCGGCCAGTCGTTCAGGGAGACCGACATCGCGGATCGCTTGTTGGGCGCCTTGCAAATCGTAATCCAGCCGGCGGAGTTTCAGCGATCCGAGGGCGGTGTCGTAAATGCAATAGGCGGCTCGGGGATCCCCGTCCCGGGGTTGGCCGACACTGCCGACGTTGATGAGATATTTTTTTCCTTGTTGGAGCTTGAAGCTGTCGAGCGGAGTGGCGCGGACATTGCCGTCCCGGATATACGCCATCGGGACATGGGTATGACCGATGAAACACAGGGTGGTGGTCTGGTAGCTGAAGCTGGCTGCGGCATCGAGCTGGTTGAAGACGTACCCCCACTTGTGCGGGGTGTCCAAGGTGGCGTGGACGATAGTGAAATCGCGGACCTGTCTCTGGAGGCGGAGCCCGCGCAACCATTCCTTGTCCTCATTCGAAAGGTGTTTTCGGGTCCAGTTGATGGCCTCTTCGGCGAGGGCATTGAAGCCTTCCTGATCCCCGAGCATGGACGCCTGTTCATCATGGTTGCCTTTGACGACCGGACATCCCATATCGCGAACCCGAGCGATACACTCGGAGGGAAAAGCATTGTATCCGACGATGTCGCCCATGCAGACGAAGTTGGTGCATCGTTGGTCTGCCGCGTCGGCCAGGACGGCCTCAAGGGCATGAAGGTTGGCGTGGATGTCGCCGAAAATTGCGGTGCGCATAAAGAGAAAACCTAAAGTTGCGGGGAATCTATTCTGTCCGCCGGGGGAACATCCAGTTTCTTTTCCAATTCCTTCAAGGTGGTGACGAGAGTTGGCTTCCGCTGTTCGGGTCCTTTGGCGTAGAGTTTTTTCAAAAGATCGTAGGCCTCTTGTTCGTGTCCCGGACATTTTGAGAGTTCATAGCCGGCAAATCGCGCGATATAGGGCGTGGCATCCGGAAGCTCTGAGGCCTTGAGAAACGCCTCCCCGGCCTCGCAGTGTTCATCGAGTTTGTCTCGAAGGAGCACTCCGAGACGTTCCTGGAGGAAGGCGCTCTTGGGATTATTGCGCAGACCCCGGATCAGGTAGTCGCGTCCCAGTTTGATATATTGGCGTTGATTCCGGACGCGAAGGGCTTCGCTAGGCTGGGATTTATCGTCAAGGGCGGCGAGGCTGGCATTCCAGGCCATGTGCCAGGCGGCCATGTCCCAATAGAGGAGGGAACGGGGCTGCAGGGTGGTCACGGTATCAAAAAGCCCGGCCATGCGTCCCCACTCGGTGCGCTCCCAGGCATTGTGCGCCTCAATCCAGAGGACGGCGGCGAGGGCGGAACGAAACCCGCTCAAGGCGGCGAGAAAGCCCATTTGCCCGAGACGTTCCCGTAGATCCAGGTCGATAGGAACCGAGCGGAGCTGGACCGCCTTTTGTTCGGCGTCGAGGGATTGCTCGAAGGGAACGAGGGCGAGGCCGAAGGCCCCGAGCAGGACAATGGCAAGGATCTTGCGGATCATAGCTCGCGTCCTGCAAAAACATAGGCCGCGAGGCTGGCATACACCGCCACGTACAACCAGCCGAGAGCGAAGGTTTTTACAAAGATCTCCCACGGAATTGCCGCCCCGGCGATCATATCATCGGCTAGATTAAAGGCCTGCAGGTCGGGAAAGAGGAGCGCGATGAGGGCAACGAGGATCCGGGTCCACCATTGGATGTCCGCGCCCTGGAGCCAAGACTCCCGGGCGGTCGCCTGGAGGTGCCCGATGAAATAGATGGCGGCGGTGATCATGACGGTGAACAAGGCCGAGGTGGCGAAGGTGGAAATAAACAGGGTCAGCGCAGCGAGCAGGGCCGCCTTGACAAAAATGATGAGAATGCCGGGCAGGAGGTTGCTGTTGAAGGTGGCGTCGGTGACGGATTTGACCGCGAGTTGCAGTTCTTCGGCGGGGGCACCGGAAAATTCCGTATGGATCTGGGCGAGGGCGGATTGTTCCCGCATCCAGAGAACGGCGCAAAAGACGACACTCATCATGAAGGTGAAAAACAGGAGAAGCATGATGATTCCGCCCAGCTTGCCAAAGAGGTAGGCAAAACGGGGAACCGGCTTGGCCAGGAGGGTGTAGATGGTGCGATCCTCGGAGTCGTTGGGGAGAAAGCTGGCAGTGGCGAGGATGGCGAGGAGGGAGGTGAAGATCGCCATCGATCCGAGACACACGTCTTTGATCATCTGAAACTGCGCTTCAATGCGGAGCTGGGCCATGAAGATGGAGCTCCCGATGGCGGCGAGGGCAAAAACGAGCAGAATGTAAAAAACCTTTTGCCGAACGAGTTCGGTAAAAGTATTTCGAGCAATGGTGGCGATGCGAGTGAACATGTCCTGAGTGCCGGGAATTCAATCACAGTCCGATCTTTTTGGCAAATTTCCCCGGCGGCTCCTGCTCGCCCGGGTTTCATCGCGAAAAGCAGCAAGAAATCCCTCACGCAACACCAGCGCGATAGCGCAACCTGGGAAGGGCAACAAGATGTGTCGCCTGGGGCGGCAACCGAAGCGCCAGCGAAGCAAGGACGCAAAGGATGTGAAGGGGGACTGTCGAGGGAAATCTTCTCCAAATCGCTGTTAGGGACAGCGCTTAGGAACGGCGGGATTTTTTTTGCCGGGGAACGGAAAATCTTGTGCCGACATCCTGTCCGGCCACGGCGGCGGCGATCTGTGCGGGCTGGCGACCGTCCAGGATGGTGGCGGCAATGCCACGGGACAGTGCGCTTTCAATCGCATCCAATTTGGTGCCCATTCCTCCCACCGACATGGCTCCGGTGTCGGGGCGGACAAATTTTCGGACATCGGACACCTTGCGGACCACCGAGATGCGCTTCCCGTCGGCGTCGTTCAGACCATCGGAGGACGTGAGGAGGAGGAGCAACTTGGCCTCCACGAGGTGGGCGACTTCGGCGGAGAGTTGGTCGTTGTCTCCAAAGCGAATTTCCTCCAGCGCGACGGTGTCGTTCTCATTGATGATGGGCACGACCGATTTTGCGGCCAGAAGTCGGTCGAGGGTGTTGCGGGCATTTTTCCGGCGGGTTCGGCTGTCGATGTCCTCATGGGTGAGCAACAACTGGGCGACGGTGATTCCGTGCCGACGAAACGAAGTGGCGAACAGACGCATCAGTTCGGGTTGCCCGGCGGCGGCGCAGGCTTGTTTGCCGGGCAAATCCACAGGGCGTCCACTCAACCCCAGGGCGTGAACGCCAGCCGCGATGGCGGCGCTGCTGACGATGACGCAGGAATGGCCCGCCTCAATCAAGGCCGCGACCTCGGTTGCGATGCGCCGAAACTGGGGACCGTCCAGAGCCCGCCCGTCGGAGCGGGAGAGAACTCCGGTGCCAAATTTTAGAACGATGTGGGACATGGGTGGCGAGTGGGAACGTAAGGAAGTCATTTCCACCGCTCAATCCTAAACTCTCAGGTTCTTTGCAGTCTGGGGAAGACGCCTTTGGAGGGCGGCAGTCCCTTGCCGCCTAGAGCGTGTCATGAATATTGCGGCTGTGGCAACGCCGGTCCTCCGGCGTTTTGTTGGCACTCACCCGCACCCCGGAGGACCGGGGTGGCTACAGCCCCCTCCCTCAGGCCTTCTGCGTGATGATCATTTCTAGAAAGCTGCTTTCCAGGGCCAGCGCTTCTTGCACGCCGAGCGAGAGGCGGCGCCGGAGGGTTTCGAGGGCATCCAGTCGGCGAAGGAGATCGGGGACGGGAAATTTCTCTGCCAGGCTTTTTATGGTGGCATGGGGCGATGGATATCCGTGTTGGACCCGGAGGGCGGTGCCCAAGACATCCGTGATGATCTGCAGGATGCGCTCGCGTTCCCGCAGAACGGCGGCTTCGGATAAGGCCTTCATTTGGCCCTCCCGGTCCCTGAGCCAGGCGTCTGCGTCGGATGTCTTCTGATAATGGGCCACGTCCGCTTTCAGGAGCTGATCGTGTTCGGCGGTGACTTTTTTTCGGAGGGTGGCCAGCATGTCGCGCACGATGCGGGTAAAACGAAACGCCTCACCGGTGCCCGGTTTGAGCGGACGGAGGAGGGCTTCGCCGAGGGCTTCGATGAGAACGGCTTCCTCCGGACTGGCCTCGCGGGCCGCGGTGCCGTGCAACGAAGTTTCGATGCAGCGGGAGAGTACCGTCTCCAACATCGCTTCGGGCAGCGTACTGAGCAGCAAGAGGAGAGAACCGGAGGGCGGTTCCTCCAGGGTCTTGAGAAAAGCATTGGCCGCCTGGGGGAGCATGCGATCGGCATCGTAGATTAGGGCGACCTTGGTGCCGGCTACGAGGGGCTTGCGACGGACGGATTGTTCGAGTTCCCGAATCTGGGCGATGACAATTCGTCGGGACTTCGACTCGGGCTGAACGATGTGGGTGTCCGGGTGAGCCAGAACTTTGTCCGGCGGGCAATCCAGGGCCAGCCCGGCGAGGCGAAGGGCCAGCCATGACTTTCCGCAGCCGATGGGCCCGGTGAAAAGATTGGCATGGGCCAGGCGACCGGAGGAATGCGCCGCGCGCAAGAGGTCAAACGCGGCTTCCTTGGAGAAAGACATGGGAGCGGCGTTGGAGTTCGGCCCGGATCTGACCGGCGACTTCGGACTCGGGTTGGCTGGCATCCAGAACATGGATGCGATCGGGTTCGGCAGCGGCGGCGGCGAGGTACCCCTGGCGAACCGCTTCATAGAAAGCGAGCGGTTCCTCCTCCATCCGGTCTCGTTTCGCCTCTGGCTGGGCTCTACGCCGGAGACGCTCGAAGCCAGCCTCCGGATCGATATCAAGGAGGAAGGTCACATCCGGGAGGCGGGGCCCGGCGGCAAAGAGCAACAACTCCGCCTCAGGCGTCAGGGTGTCCCCTTCCGGCGCATGCTGAAGGAGGTGGCGGATGTGTTCCCCAATGGGAGTGCCGCCGGGCTCCCGAACCAGGACCGGTTCCTGGCCCATGCGACGCAGATCCTCGATGAGTTGCCGAATCTGCGTGCTCTTGCCGCAACCTTCAGAACCCTCGAAACTGATGAAGAAACCTGTTTGACTCATGTCGGACCTCGGAGAGTGTTGAAAAGCTAAAACGCTGAAAAGCTAAAACGCTGAGCGGAAGGCGAAAAGCGGAAGGCGGGTGGGGTTGAGGGAGTTGAACCACTCATGGAACACTAACCAATCTCCCGTCAATGGACGGTAGAGAGAAGAGGCAGAACCGGCTTGCCGGTTCGCTGGCCTGCGGGAATAAACAATCTTGCAAGCGGGCTTGCAGAGCTGTTTCCTCCCGCAGACCGAAGATCGCAGCGCGATCTTTGCCTCCTCTCCCATTCTGGAAACAAGTTGGCGGACGGGGCTCTTGGCCCGGCCAGATAAGTGCTTATGAGTGGTTGACTTTTTCAGGTGAATATCCCGCCCCAGGCGGCTCAGTGTATTGCCTCTCCTTCCCCCATGTACAGGATTTGCGGATGAACCCATTTCTCTTAATCCTGTTCATCCTCTGAATCATGTCCCATTTTCCTCCCCAGGATGAAACATTGGCTCGTGAAACAGGAACCGTCCGCCTATTCTTGGGACGACTTCGTTCGGGATGGTCGCACCGCCTGGACCGGTGTGCGGAACTTCCAGGCCCGCAATAATCTCCTGGCCATGCGATGCGGCGATCGCGTGCTCTATTATCACAGCGTCGTCGGCAAGGCCGTGGTGGGAGAGTCCGAAGTTGTGGCGGAAGCCTACCCCGATCCCACCGCCAAGGAAGGCGATTGGGTCTGCGTGGATCTCAAGCCCGACAAGGCCCTGCCTCGTCCGGTCACCCTTGAAGAAATCAAGGCCGCACCGAAATTGGCCGGGATCGCCCTTCTCCGGCAATCGCGACTCAGCGTCATGCCCCTCACCGCCGCCGAATACCGCGCAATCATCCGCCTGGCGAAGTGATGAGAGGGACGCTAGAGTTTATCCATCGAGAATTACTGGCCAATTTATTACTCGGAGGCGAGTTCCTTGATTTCCTCTGAACTGAAGTCGGCCACGGCGTCTCGGACACCGCGCATGGCGATGCGTCCCGGCGCGGTGGGGTAAATGATTAGCGAAAATGCGGAGGATGGTACGAGGGTGGCTTCGAAACTGGATGTGCGTTTCGGGGCCCCGTCCACCAAGCGATCGAGCAGGAACATGTAGGGATTACCCCCAGAAAGCGATTTGAGAGTGGTGAGATCGGAGGCGGAGGATTTCCAGATTTCCCGGCTGTCCTTGTCTGTGACGTTGGAATTTACGAGCCGGATGCTAAGGTCGGAATCGCCTGAGAAGTTAAGAATACGAACAAGGGGGCCAGTTCCTTTCCCGGGCTTTTTGTCAGGAAGTTCCTCCAGGGAGAATTTTCCATCTGTTTCTCGGATGACGAGGGTATTGAATGAACCAGGGGCGAGTTCTACGGATCGTAGTTTGGCTAGATTTTTGCTCTCCACAGAAATTTTTCCAGCGGTAGGAGAAGGAACTACGCTGCCTTCGAGAACGTGGATGGTATATGAGCCGGGCCGGATGGGACGATAACTTAGAAAGCGTCCTGAGGGCATGTAGCTTCCCAATATCATCGGGTCTCCGGAGGTCGGCGAGCAAGCCAAGGTGATGCGGGGGGAATCTCCGGACCCAATATACCAAGCCCGAACGGCAGCTACCTTTCTCGTAGCTCCGGGACGTGGCGTGGGCGCTGGATCGATCTTATCTTCTTTTTGAATAGCTTCGGGACCACTGGGGGCAGGATTCTGTGCTTTTTGTTGGGCTGGGGCTGCTCCCTGAAGGCCCCAAAAGAAAATCAATCCGAGAATGAATGGCGATTTAGGGAATATCATAGAGGTGGGTAGCATTGAAGGTGGTGGCAGTGTCCGTCAACGTCGTACCGGACATCTCGGGATCCATACGGAAGACGGAAGCCTGACGGGATGTTGCCAGGGGGATGATCGTGCCAGCCGCTGTTTCACGGATTGCCTGTCCCACCGCGAAAACCGAAAATGAACTGCTGCGGGTCGTGATCATCTCGATGAGGCGGCGGCAAAGTTCCTCACGACCACGATCTGCGGCCGTGCTGATGAGTCCTCCTCCGGCGGTGGTCGTGCCAGTCGAGGAAAAGAATTCGATCTGGGATATTTCACCCCGTTCCATCAGAGGGCCGTTGGTGGTGATGTAGGTTTGCAGGGAGGCAATCAATTCGTCGATCTCGGTATCTGTGAGGTCGTTGCCAGCCATGATCTTGTCGCTTTCCGGAGAGGGCAACATGGAGATTTTTCGGAGAAGCGCCCGTAGGGCGAAGCCATCGTCGCGGATGACCGAATTAATGTTTATTTTTCCCCGGCCTTGCGAATCAGCCAGCGGCTGGGTGGTGTTGGCGTCGGCGGAAAAAGCGTCAGTGAGCCGCCAAGCTGCGATTTGCCAACCGGATGAAAAGCGTACAGAGGAACCGATCACGTCGTCTTGTTGCCCGATCTTTAGGGTGCGGCCTCCACCGCGAGCGTAGAGAATGCCGCCGGGGCCCGAAACGCGGCGAGGATCATAAATGTTTCCCAGTTCTCCGATGGATTGCATGGCTCCATCGCGGACGACCGCGTAGGCTGTGGATGAGGTGTCATCTAAGGCCGGGTTGTAGTCGGGCCACGATGTGGGGTTGATGTAGGTCGATACTCCCTTCGCGAAGGAGGAAGTGCCGGGAATGGATCCGGTGCCTTGGATGCTGCCGTAGAACCGGGATGTGTCGGAACTGGCCGTTCCGTAGGGAGCCATTCTGATCTGTTCGCTTAGGCTCCGTGGATCGCCGCTTCGGCTCGACGCATCATTTCCGCGCAGGCTGCTGCCGTACACGAAGCGCTGACGATTTCCGACTTGCTCGCCCTTGAAGTTGAAGGGGGCGGAGGAGCCCATTGAAATGGAGACAAAAGGAAAGGAATCGTAATATCCATTTGATCCACCGAAGACCATTTTCGTACGATAGTCGGTGACGGTTGTGCTTCTGGGAATTAACTGAAAGCCCGGTGTGGACGAAATGTCTTCATCTGTTGATCGGTTTTCGAATCGGCGGGAAAGATCTCCCGTACTTGGAGTGATTCGATATACCGGACCGCCGCTTTGAATGAGCCCCGACGGATCATTGGCGGCACTGGGTTGCGTGGTGATCACTGTGGCTTGTCCGGCAGGAAATGTGAGCCCCGAGACATCAAGCTCAAAGTCCGCAGGTTCGATGTAGGGATAGCTTCCAGCATCCCATTCTGGAAGGTCGTGCAATTTGATGAACGTTCCTGTGGGAGCCACGAAGTTCTTAGTGGCGGGATTATAGAACTCCAGGTAATAGTCGATCTCGATGGTGCCAGTTCGTGTCGTTCCGGTTCCGGACCAGGTTTCCTCAAATCCCGCCCAAGCGAATTCCTGAATATAAGGAATAGCTTCCTTGCCGATGGCTTGGGGTTGTTCGGTGGTGACCGGATCAACGTCATCTCCTTGAAATCCCCAGACCACTGTCGGCTTTCCGGCGGCAGGAACGTCTCCATTATAGGCTACCAATGTCGGCTGGCTGTCGGCGTCGACATAGTCGCGGATATTGGCGGCGACCTTCATCATGTAGATTTCTTTGTGGGCGGCGGTAGCCCCGCTGTAAAATCGATCTCCGAAGTTAGGGAGGGGACCGGCACCTGCGGAAAGATCGATGAAGTTTCCGTTGTCGGAGATATTGGCGAGGCCGGTAAACGGATGAACTCCGGAAATGACATAGATGATGTCGTCGAGGTCGGCCTTGATCTTGCTGGGATCGCTCGAATCGGTCACGATGGCGTTGAGGTTGGCCCGCCGCCGTCCCATACCTGAGAGGTCATTTGAGTATCCGGCCAAGGTGCGGTAGTAGCGGGAGGCGGCTTCGCCGTCGGTCGAGATGCCTGGCGTTCGTGCCACGACCCTGAAGTCCGGCGGCAGGTTGACAACGGAATCTCTGAACGTGATCAGGGTGTTGTTGAGGGTATTGTCGGTCGTGGGAACGGAGGCGTCATTCAGAAGCGGCAAGGCGCCCAAATCAACGTCTCTCGGGGCCACGGCACTGTTCGTACGTTCAAAAGCACCGCTGCCACCACTATTGTTTCCCGCGACTTGGAAGTCGATTTTGCTGGTTTCATCCTCAACCCAATACGCGTATCGGGAGATGTAGGGATTGTACGCGGAGGCACTAGGATCGGGTTGGTGCGCAATCGTCGGATCTTTTAAGAGGTACGCCCAGGGGGCACGGGCTTCGCGGTAGGCGATCGCGCCGTTGGTGACGGGCGATCCCATCCAACCGGTTGTATCTGCGGTGGCGCGATTGATCGCGATCGAGTTTGTCGAATCCAGGGCGGTGAGGCTGGCCGATACGTTAGTTGAGATGAGATATTCCGACGCGGATACTGCGGTGTCCGTGTAATTTCCCAACCCTTGGAAAAGCGGAAGAATCTGGCCGCCGACATTTGTGTATCCGATGGCATGATAGGGATTATTCGCCATCAAGTAGGAGATCCGGCCCAGCGCCTCAACTTGGGCAGAGTCGGAAGCCAGGGATGCGAGATAGGCGTTTTTGTAGCTTTGGGCGGTCTTACGTTCCAGGGACATGCTTTGCATGAATGCGACGACAATTGTGCTCAAAACCACGATAATCAGGAGAGTGACGACGAGGGCGGAGGCGCGTTTCTGAAAGGAAGTCTCAAGGACTGCGCTCTTCCGAATAAATGCGGAGCGGATGTCCGGTTTTGAGTCCTGATTGAGTCCCGAGCAGAAATCCGTTTTCATGAAGAGGTTACAGGTCCGAGTTGAGATTGATCCGCGTGGAGAATGTTTGTTGAACCTGATTGATGGTGTGAGCCATCGATCCATTGGTGGTGACCCAGTCGAATCGACTGGTCAATCGTTTGGCAGTTTCATCGTTGAGGGCCACCAGTTCGATTTCAATCAGGGGCGGGAGAGGTTGGGCGGGAGAGGTGGTGAACGGAGTGCCGTTTTCGTTGAGCGGCGTAACCCGGAAGTTTTTGATATTGCGGGCGAGGAGTTCGATCCGGTCGTCTGTGGCGGAGGGTTGGAGGCTATCCGGAAAAATCTGGAGACCGGAATTTGTTAATCGTTCGAAGGTGTCATCGCTGCTGAGGAAGTACCGATAAAGATTCATAGCAGACGAAGCCGATGGTCCCGGAATCATCGAAGTGTTTCCATAAGCGAGAAAATACCCGACCTGGCAAACGTCACTGGTATCGGATGCGGGATCTTGGGCCACCGAGGGCTGAGCGCTGAGAAAGAAAATTGCCCCGGCGGTATTTGTGTTTTTTTCCTGCGAAGCCAGGAGATCAAAAGCATCGGTGTTGATTAGGATGGTATCGGTGTTTGTAAAGGCGATGGCGTTTCGCAAATCCCGGGAGATGATATTGATTGCGGCGCGGGATTCCCGGTAGGAACTCACCCGATTTTCACTTTCACCCCATAGCTTTGTAGCATTATCCACGATGCCCATGAGCATAACGATGAGCAGCGAAAAAACGGCCATGGCGACAAGCAGTTCCAGAATGGTGAATCCAGAGGCCGCCTTCGATGAGTGGGGTGTCGGGTGGTTCGGCATGGCTAATTTTTCATCAGGGTGACAAAGGTAGATTCCGC
>CALBXK010000343.1 GCA_937890535.1 uncultured Spartobacteria bacterium | reverse complement strand
TTGTCCTGGCCATGCTCGCATCCCTTCAAGCGGTCGGCGTCCTCCTCTCCCTTGGTCTCCTCATTCTTCCCGCCGCCACCATGTATCTACTTTCCGACTCCTACCAAGCCATGTCCTGGGGTGGAGCCGCCATCGGAGTTGCTGGAGCGGTTCTGGGACTCTTGATTTCGTTTCGAGCCAATATTCCCTCCGGCCCCGCCATTGTCATGGTCCTCGGTCTCGTCTTCCTTGCCGCCCTCCTCTTCAGTCCCAAATATGGCATCATCACCCGGGCCCTTCGGCCCCGCCATCTCCACGACGAATCCCTCGAACGCTGGAAAACCTCCTGACCGCTCCTGAGCTCCCCAGGCCGGACGAAATTAGGATTTCGGGGGAAGCGGTGCCGCCACCGGAGGCTGAACAGTGACTTCCACCCTCGCGACATTTTGGAAGTATTTCGCCGCGACGCGACGGACATCCTCCAAGGTGACCGCTTCGATCTCGGCCTTGCGCTTTTGGTAATTGGCATAACCCAACCCAACCAGTTCGTCCACGGCCGTAGCTCCGGCGAAGGCGGAATTACTTTGATTACGAATCGCCTCCGAACCGATCAGTTTTTTCTTGGCCCGGGTGAGTTCCTCCGGAGTCAGGCCGTCCTTGGCCAGCTTCTCAATTTCGGCAGTAAATTCCGCAGTCACCTGGTCCACTTTTTTTGGATCAGTCCCCAGATAAAAGACAAAGGAACCGGGGGCCAGTCCATTGAAATTGCCGGCACCAACAAAATACGCGAGACCCAGTTGCTCCCGGATCCGATCAAAAAACCGCGAACCCAGATCGTTGGATGCCTCATTAATCAGCGCCAAAGCCAGGCGATCCGGGCTCAACACATCAACGCCGGGATATCCCACCATGACCACCGCTTGTTGCTTGTCACGTTCTTCGACAACCCGGAGTGACTCGGCTGGCGGCATCGGATCCGGTGGGGCGGTCAGGGCCAGCTCGCCTTTCGGCAGGCTTGCGAGATCCTTCTCCACCAACTTGAGCACTTCCTCTGCCTTGACGTCTCCAAAGACGGCAACGACCCCATTGGCGCCGACAGCCAACGCCTGGTGAAATGTCTGGAGATCCTTCGGAGTGATTGACTCCACCGTATCTGGACTCCCCAGACGGGGACGCCCGTAGGGATGACTCCCAAAGAGTTTTTCCCGGGTGACATCCCGGGCCACAGCGGTGATTTTTTCCTGTTCCGCTTTGATCGCCGCCACCTGCGTCTTCTTTTCCAGCGCGACCTCCGCCTCCGGGAAGGTCGGGTTCTTCAGGATGTCCGCGAGAAGATCGAGACCAAGTTTGAGATCGGGCTTCATCACCTCGATGGCCACGGCAAAGCTGTTGTATCCGCTGCTTGAGCCAAAACTTCCGCCCACCGCCTCAATTTCGCCCGCAATCTGGGCCGCGGTCCGCGAAGTGGTGCCTTTGAGGATCGTGCTGGCGAGCAGGGGGGTGAGGCCATTGTTTTCCGCCGTTTCCGCCAGCAATCCCCCCCGGAACACCGCCGAAATCGAAACAACCGGGAGTTTTGCATTTTCCCGCACCAACAACCGCAAACCATTCGAAAGGGTAAACATTTGAATCTCCGAACCCATCACCGCAGCCAGGGCTTCCGGGGCGGCGGTGAAGGAACCCACTGGACTAAGCGAAGTGACATTCAAGCGATCTTCGCGAAGATATTCGCGAGCGACGCGTTGCAAATCCTCCGGAGTCACCCGCCCAATCGCATTGAGATAATCGCGGCTGAAATCCGGATTCTTGGCCAGCAGCCAACTTGAACCCAAATCTGAGGCCTTGCCACGCATCGTGCCCAAGGATTTGATCTGTCCCGCCAGCATGGTGCGCCGCGCCTTGTCCAGCTGCGCCTCCGTCACACCTTCGGTCTTCACCTTCCCCACCAAGGTCAGAACGTCATCTTCGACCCGAACTCGTTTGTCCGGATCCGAGACGGCACTGATGATAAAGACCCCGTCGGTTTGCAGGGAAAAGATGCCGGCATCGACCTCATGGGCCAGTTGCGACTTCTCCCGAATCTGTTCGTTCAAAATGGAACTCCGCCCCGTGCCGAGCACTCCTGCCAAAAGGTCCAGCGCCGGGATGTCGGGATGGGATTGCCCGGGGATCCTCCACGAAAGAGCCAGGCGGCTGAGTTCGGTGGGAAATTCCTCATGGCGATCCCGGCGACCGATCTGTTCGGGTTCGCTGACGACGAGAATCGGCTCGAGCGCCTTGCGGGGCTCGTCTTTGAAAGCTTCCACCAATTGGGCGTGGATTTTTTCGGCGTCCACATCCCCCACCACGACAAATGTCAGGTTGTTCGGCACATAACGGGCCTTGTAGTAGGCCATCACATCCTCACGGCTGAGTTGGTTGTAAATATCGAGGTAGCCGATGACCGGATGCTGAAACGGACTTTCAGAAAAAACCGTATCCATGATCATCTTCCAGTTCACCCGGTCCGGATCATCAAACCCCATGGCAAACTCTCGCCGGATGACCTCCTGTTCCTTGGCGTACTCTTCCTCTGGCAAGCGGGAGTTCATCATGGTGTCGGCCAGAATATCCACCGCCTCGGAGGCACCGTCCGCCGGCACATCGATCCAATACACGGTGCGATCAAAACTCGTGTAAGCATTGATATAGCCTCCCCGCTCCTGAACCTGCTTGGCGATTTCCCCGCCGCCCCGCGTCTCGGTTCCCTTGAAAAGCATATGCTCCAGAATATGAGAAAGGCCGGCTCCCAGCCATTGACCTTCATGAATACTCCCGGTGCCGCACCACGCCTGCACACTGGCCACGGGGGCACTGTGATCTTCTTCAACAATGAGCGTCAGCCCATTCTCAAGGGTGAAGACGCGCGCGTTGCTTTCCGGCAGCGAAGGGATTGCTGATGGCGAGGAGACCGGGGCCTCGCGGCATCCCGAGTGAGTGGTGATCATAAATCCAAAAAAGACGGAAAAAAGAAATGACCTCATGCACCCTTTCCGACAGCGCCGAAGCCGATCTTGTTCATAAAATCCGGATCCGGAAGAAAGGGACGCACAAAAACATCCTGAAAATCATACCCTTCGCGAAACCCCGCCAAGGTGTCTTCCTCGGTTTTTCCAAAGACCCCGGCCCGCACCAAATTGAAGACCATGTTCCCCACGTCCTCGCAGCAGGTGACCCCCCAATATTCAAGAACCGTGAGTGCCATCGGCCCACATTCATGCAGGGCATGCAAACGAAACCCCTCCAGCAGTTCCGCAGCGCTGACATGGGCGGCCACATCTTTCTTGGACTTCTTGCGCCGTTTCAGCGTGGCATCGAGGGAGTCCCGCAGGAATGAATAGGCCTCGACCTGATAGCGCGGGTCTTCGTTGTGAATTTTTTCCACGGCTTCCTGAAATCCGATGGTCTGCATGATCTCAGGGAAGGCGTACTTCCTCAACAGATCCAGACATCCCTTGCATGGCGCGACAGTGACGGACCCCGACGCCGGCCACAAAAGCGAGGAGAACGAGCGCGAGCACCATTTGTTCGCGGCGGGTCAGAAATTTCATGGAAACAAAATAACGAGCGTTTGGGTTCATGCAAGTGCGCAAGTGAATGCGCTCACCAACCCCGGGATTCCCACTCGTCCAGTTGACGACTGATGGGATCGTCGCGCTTGGGCACCCCGCGAACTTCCTTCGTCGCAATCGCACCGTCGAATTCATGACTGGGCAATTCGATCTGAGTGGCCTCAAACCAATTCACATAATCCTCAATCCCATCAATCCGTTCTTCCACCGCCGCCTGCAATTCCAGATTCATCCGAATCCGTTTCTCAACGTTCTTGCGCGGTTTGAGCACAAGCAAGGCGGTGATGCTGGCGTATTCCTCAATGATCGGACGCATGATGGGATGAGCCCGAAGTTTCAGGCGGAGAAAATCCTCCGATTTTTGCCGGAGAGAATAGCGTCCAAATTCCGCCTTGGCCAGGACCGGGAGGGCCTCGGCGCCGCTGGCCAGACCGCCCGCCGGATTTTTGGGATCTTTCGGAACGGAAATTTCCAA
>CALBXK010000342.1 GCA_937890535.1 uncultured Spartobacteria bacterium | reverse complement strand
GTGTCATTTTGGCCACTTCTCCGCGATTTCCCGGGGAGAAAATTGAAGCCGGCACAGCCCTTTTTAAAATTACTGATGTCGAAAAAACCCAGTTGCGTCTTTACGCCGGAGAAGATCGGATCAACCTTATTCTTCCGGGACAGATGGTTCGTTTTCGTTCCAACAACAACCCGGATCGCCTGGCTCCGCTGGCAACTGGGCGGGTCCTTCGGGTCGCGAAGGATCGGGACCTTGAGGCGCCCGGTGGCGACAACTCGCCGGATGGCACCTATCGAATTCAAGTGGAGATCGAGAAAGAGCCGTATCCACTGGCTGTCGGGGCGACTGTCGAGGCAGAGATTGTCATTGCGCGGCGGCCCTTTTGGAGACTGCTTTTCTTTAAGAAAATAGCTCAGCCGGAGATGTGAATTTCTTGAAAGAAGGGTCGTGGGTCGGCGTTGCCTGACACCCGGCGGTCCATCAATCCAAAATCGACGAGAGCTGAGCCCGGCACTCCCGGCAATAGGCGACGACATCTTCGGCTTGCAGGATGCCGGAAACAATCACGACCCGCTTCGCCCCCGCCGAGAGAACGTTGGAAAGATTTTCGCGCTTGATGCCTCCAATACAAAAGATGGGCAGGGCCACCTGGCCATGGACGGCTCCAATGTCGGTTAGTCCAATGGGGGCATATTCGGCCTTTGTAGGGGTGGCAAACAAGGGGCCAAATCCGATATAGTCGGGAGATTCCTCAAGGGAGGCCAAGGCCTGAGCCTGGCTGTGAGTGGATTTTCCAATCAGGGCTCCTGGCCCCGCCAAAGTGCGGGCCTGTGCGACCGTCATATCATCCTGTCCGACATGGGCTCCGTCGGCCCCGGTGTCGGAAACCAGTTCGGGATGATCGTTGATGAGGAAGGGAACCTTGCCAGCCTGACAGATTGGAACCAGCAGGCGGGCCAGAGCAGAAATTCTCGAGGGGGAGAATTGCTTGGCCCGGAGTTGCACCACATCGACCCCGCCTTCCAGCATCCGGCGGGCGATGTCCGGAGCGGCAGACTCGCTGACATAGCCAAGATCGACAATGCCATAGAGCCGGGCCGTGGCCAGCTGAGGCCCTATTTTTTCCATAGCGGTGCCGGGTAGCTGCCTTCGGCATGAAGAGCGGCCAGAGCCTCCATCACCCGGGGTTTGTCGTCCTGATAGGTGACCCCGAACCATTGCGAGTCGGTGGGAATCACATCCACAGTCGCTTGTCCGTTGGTCACCATTTCCCCGATGGACATGGGAATGAAGCACTCCGCCTTTGGATCCATCGAATGGTTCTTGAGAAAGGTGACGAGTTGATCCTCCAAGAGGGGAAATACCGCAGGAGTGAGACCCCAGAAATTCATCGAAACCAACTCGTCGCCACTAAAATTCTCTTCGGCGCCGTCTGGCAAGGATTGACTGATCCGCCCGTCTCGCCGCGTGATGCCGGTGCACTCGTTGATCGACACAAGCTTGCCGTCGGAGGTTGCCTGACAGACTCCGCGCGCGACGGATCCATGTTCGGAAAGGGTCCGGTCCAGCCGATAACCCGCCATCGCAAAACCGGTGCCATCCACGGAACTGGTATCGAGAAACTTCGCCATCACTTGATAGGCATGGCTTCCGTAAAAATCGTCAGCATTGATCGCCACAAAGGGAGTTTGGATTGCATTCCGGGCACACCAAATCGCATGGGTCGTGCCCCAGGGTTTGACTCGACCTTCGGGGACCAAAAATCCATCCGGCAGGTGTTCGAGTTGTTGAAAGACATAGTCCACCGCAATGCGCCCCTCGTAGCGGGTGCCGATCATG
The DNA here is from genome assembly GCA_937890535.1 of uncultured Spartobacteria bacterium. GTDB lineage: Bacteria > Verrucomicrobiota > Verrucomicrobiia > Chthoniobacterales > Terrimicrobiaceae > CAMASH01. The sequence continues at coordinate 329 of CALBXK010000342.1, read as the reverse complement.
GCCCGAAAATCCGCCTCAAGATCGCGGCGAATAATGAACACCACTTGTTCAAACCCAGCCTGCAACGCATCATAGACCGAATAGTCCAACAAGGTTTCCCCGGAAGGCCCCATGGGATCGAGTTGCTTGAGCCCGCCGTAGCGACTGCCCATGCCGGCGGCGAGAACAAGGAGTGTGGGTTTTGCCATGAGGATGTCTTCGGAAATTTTTCGAGGCTTGGCAAGGCGCGCCATAGATTCTTCCCGGGTGTGGACCGTCCTGCTGCGCAAATCATTGGCGGAAGGGGTGGGATTGGATCCGCCTTCGGCGAACCCTCTACATCTTGGGAT
>CALBXK010000341.1 GCA_937890535.1 uncultured Spartobacteria bacterium | reverse complement strand
GTGGCCAGGGAAATGGAGGGCATGCGGGATTTCGCCCGGAGAAAAACCTCGGTCGCCGTGGGATGATCCCGTTTTCTCAGAAGAATGTCATAGACCTCCCGACGCTGGGGCGTGAGGCGATGGCCACTGTGGCTGATCGTCTCCTCGTAGCCGGGCTGCCCGGTGGATTCGCTGGAAGCGGTTTTCATGACGTAGGCAATATACTTGCGACTGCATCTTAATCAATAATAATTCCAAGTTGTTTTAACGAACCGTGTAATCGAACAGCAAATCTTTCACCCGGGCGCTCGAAATCGACCGCTTGAACTCCGGGGCCGGCTTTGCGACCCTGCCCGGGGTTCCCTCGAAGCACCGACCACGCTCCGAGGGGCCTGAATTTTCAATCAACGTGAAACTTACCCGCTCCCGTCCGCCCCATACCTCCGGGTCCTATGGATTTTCAACCCATCTGTTATGGCTGGGCCTTCTGGCGACATTGATGGCCACCGTCTTGGGCTGGTCACTCTTTTCCTCAGAGGTCGTTCTTTCTTCACCGTCAGCGGATGTCGCCTCTCAATTCCTCTATGCCCGGGCCTTTGGGTTTGGCGAGTTGGCTCAAGGTCACCTCCCACTCTGGAACCCCTATATCTACAGTGGCGTTCCCTTTCTCGGCGACTTCCAGTCCGCGCTGCTCTATCCTCCCAATCTCATTTTTCTCGTACTTCCCCTTGCGACCGCCATCAACTGGTCCTTTGGGCTGCACGTCTTCCTCTTGGGTGCCTTTACCTATGCCTGGATGCTCGGACGCAGTCTCCGTCCCGCCGCCGCCTTCGTGGCAGGAGTCGCTGCCATGTTTAGTGGCACATTTTTTCTTCACATCTACGCTGGCCATCTTTCCAACGTCTGCGCCATGGCCTGGCCGCCGCTAATTTTTCTTGGAATCGATCGCTGGCTTCGCACTCGCCACCTCGGATGGATTTTCTTGGCCGCCACGGCAGCCGCGCTGCAGATCTACGCCGGCCACCCCCAATACGTATATTATACGGCGATGGTCGCCGGACTCTACTCGCTGGTCCACCTCCCGGGTACATCCCGACTCCCGATGGCTGCTGTCGGCCTGCTGGCCATCTATCCGCTGGCCGCCCTGCTGGCAGCAGCACAGCTATTACCAGGCCTCAGCGCCGCCGCAGAGTCAGTTCGCAGTGGGGGAACCACCTATGCATTCTCATCCATGTTTTCCTTTCCCCCCGAAAATTTTCTGACCCTATTTGCGCCATGGCTGTTTGGTGGCCATGACGGAACCCCCTATTGGGGGCGTTGCTATCTCTGGGAAATGTCCGTCTACTCTGGATCCGGAATGCTCCTGATCGCCGCAACGGGCATCTTTCAGCCCGGTGAAAGATCTACCAGGATTCGGCTTCTGATTCTCCTGGGGGCCACGGTGTTACTCGCGCTCGGCATGCATACTCCGCTGCACCGTCTGCTTTACGAGATCCTTCCTGGATTCAGTTCCTTCCGAGGTTCCTCGAAATTTATCTATTTTACGGGACTCTTCATCGCAGTTTTCGCAGGGATGGGCATGGATCGGCTCTTAAAGGGCGAGAAACCACAAAGAATTCTGGGTATCACAGGGTTAACCCTCGGCTTCGTAATGCTGGTCATCGGATTCGGTGTAAGCGGCAAAGGATCGCTTCTCGTTTTTCACAGCTTGATTGAGGCGATCCTTCGATCGCAGGAAAGCTATTTAAATCCAGCCGCACTCGAAAATCAGAACATTCTTCTCGCGATTCAAGCCACCGCTGTCGGATCCTTAAAGATCGCTGGGGTCCTCTGGATGCTTCTTTCATCCGTCCTCTTGCTGGCCCGTCGATGGACCCTCGCCGCTTGGGTATTAGGGGTGATGGCCGTCGTCGAAGTTTGCCAATTTGCCCGAGGCACCATCGAAAGCTTTCCGCTTGAGGAAATGACCTATCCGCCGATTACAAATTTTCTCAAAAACCACCCCGGAGACTACAGGGTCTTGAACACCTTCAACCCCGATGCATCCATGCTCCTGCGCAAGGGCAATATATGGGGTTACGACCCCTCCGTCCTCAAACGCTATGCCGAAATGATGTTTGCCTCCCAAGGACTTGATCCCAAGGAAGCCTCACAATATCTCCCCATCCGCTCACCCCATCCCCTCTTTGCCATGCTCCGCTGCAAAATGGCCTTTCTCCCCGAAACCGATGGCCGGATCACCATCAAAACCCTGGCGGAACCCTTCCCTCATTTCTATCTCGTTTCCAAATACCGTGTTCTAAAAAACTCCGATGCGATGCTCGCGGAATTGCAATCTCCCTTATTCGATCTGCGCCGGGAAATCCTTCTCGAAGAGGAACCTTTCCCCGCCCCGGACCCCGGAGAGCCCGAGGCAGAAATTCGCGTCATCGATTCCTCCACAGACCACTGGACCCTGGAAATCAACACGGATCGCGCCGCGCTCCTCGTCATTCCCGATGCCTGGTCCCGCGACTGGCGGGCGGCCCCTCTCGACGACAGCGTCCAGACCGCCTACTCCATTCTCCCCGCAAATCATGCCCTGCGGGCGATCCCCCTTGCAGCCGGCCATCATCACTTACGAATGGAATACATTCCCACCGGCTTCCAGGCCGGGATCGCTATCTCTCTCGTCACCTGGAGCTCACTGGCAATCACTCTCGGAATACCGTCCATCCGACGGCGACTGGCTATTGTCGAGCACCCAAAAATCTAATCGACATCCACTATCACCATGAGCCAAAAAAACACCCCTTCTTCCACTGTGCTCTGCGTCGATCTCGACGGCACCCTGATCGCGGACGACGTTTCCGTGAAAACCTTTTTGCACCTCCTGCGAAAGAATCCGTTCTCGATTTTTCCGGCGGTCGCCTGGTTCCTCACCGGAGGCAGGGCCCGCCTGAAACGTGAGATCGCGCTCCGGGTCCCGCTCGATCCTGCCACTCTCAATTATCGCCCGGAGGTGATGAAATTTTTGCACGAAGAACATCAGCGCGGACGCACCCTCATTCTCGCCACCGCCTCGGATCAAATCTATGCAGACCTCATTGCAAGACACGTTGGTCTTTTTGCCGAAACCCTCGGCAGCGATGGAAAAACCAGCCTGTCCAGCCATCGGAAGCGCGACGCCCTCCGGCAACGGTTTGGCAAATATTCCTACATGGGGAATAGCAGCGCCGACCTGGAGGTCTGGCGGGACGCAGAGGAAGCCATCACTGTGGCCACACCCGAAGGCGTCCTTAAAAAACTCAAAATATTCAAAACCCCGGCAAGGATTTTCCCGTGCGGAAAAACAGAGCGAAACTAATCCCGCGTTGGCGTCTGGCGAGCCATAATGTAGATAACGTCAGAATTAAGGTTGAAGTTTTGGACAGGCTGAAATTTGCGCCAAAAAAGTGCCGCTTCGACGTTTTGAATGGACTCAATCATGGGCGATGTTGAGCTGAAGGCC
>CALBXK010000340.1 GCA_937890535.1 uncultured Spartobacteria bacterium | reverse complement strand
AGGAGTCGGGATCAAGGATACAGGAGACAAGAAGCACAGAGTGCCAATGACGACAGAGATCCCCCTGGTTCTTGACGGATTCGGACTTGTGGCCGGCAGTGTGCTCGATTTTACCGAAGAAGAGGGAAAGATTCTGGTGCGAAAGGTCATCAGGGAGAACCCGATCTCCGCCTGGCGAGGAAAAGGGAAACTTCCGAGCGGGCTTTCTGTCGATGAGTATCTTCGCAGGGCGAGAGACGGCGAATAAAAACCGCGGTGGATACCAGTGTGATTCTGGATGTCATTACGGACGACCCGACGTGGGCGCATGCTTCCGAAGAAGCCCTTCAGATCGCCTTGGCGACGGGGCCGCTGGTGATTTGCGAATGTGTGCTTGCTCACTGGGCTGGCAGTCATTGATCCGGGCCGGGTCGCTTGATCGCCGGTTCCTCAGAATTTCCTGTCTCCCTGCTTTCCCCAGACACAAGATTCTCTCCCTCCCCTTTCAGCTTTGAAAGTCTGGTCGTTTGAAAGCCTGGCCGTTCCGGCAGCTGCCGGATCCGTTGCAGCGACTTCGTCGAAGCCGTTACAGCGGATTTCTGGCCTTGCGGTTCTGTTGGAAGTTTGTGGATCATCCCCTCGGTGGCGTCGTTTTGGTGGTTTGCAGTCCCAAAACACTGAGAAAAAAGCTGACGGATATCACCTGAACCCCGAAGACCAAGCAGGTTCCTGCCGCAATGACATTCCGCATGTTATCCGGGTAGGAAAGTGCTCCGAAATCGTTTTCGCCCCATTGAAAAAAGGATCGTCCAATGAGCAGGGTCCCCGCAATTAAGAACCCCCCCCCAAACAAAATCCCCTTCTCAAGGTTGAAAAATTTGAAAAGCTTGGAGAATCGGGGGTCTTCCGGTAGCAGCCCGGCATCGATGGCAAAAATCTTTGCCGAAACGGCCTGGGCGGACAATTGGGTGCCGGCAATCAGGCCCATTGCAGCCAACATCATGGTTCCGGTATCGAGAGTCACCCCACCGAGCGTGATACTGGAAAAGTACAAGATGACCGCCAAACCACCGCAAATCAATCCGGCGGCGAGACCTGGAACCAAGAAAAGCCAGCGAGGGGAATAGATCAACATGAACCGGAGATGTCGCCATCCATCCCGCCAACTCCTGAGATGTGGAGGTCGGGAGCGTCCATCTTTGTGGAGGATAATAGGCACTTGGGCGATTTTCATCTTCTGAAGATTGGCTTTGATCACCATTTCCGAGGCAAACTCCATTCCGGTTGTTTTGAGGTCCATCCGCAGGGCTGCGTCACGGGAAAATCCACGCAATCCACAGTGAAAATCCTGAGCCGGGCAATGAAAAAACAACCTCCCAATAAATGAAAGGGCAGGATTGCCAATCCAGCGATGTTTCCAGGGCATCGCGCCGGGCATAACCCGTCCGCCGCCTCTTGGCATTCGGCAACCCATCACAAGGTCAATTCCCGCCCTGAGTTTTTCGACAAACGGAACAATTTTAGAAAAGTCGTAACTGTCATCGGCATCCCCCATGATAATCCACCGACCGTTTGCTGCTTCAATTCCGCCTCGTAGGGCGCTTCCATATCCTTTCGCGGGGATGCGGACGACTCGAGCGCCGAGATCTTCGGCGAGCTGTTGAGATCCATCCGTGCTGCCATTGTCGGCGATAAGGATTTCGCCCGAGATGCCCGCACGTTCCATGCCAAGGTGAGCCTTTCGAATACAAGCTTCGAGCGTCTCTGCCTCGTTAAGGCAGGGCATCAAAATTGTTAACTCGACCTGTGATTTTTGAATGCTCATGAAGCTCGTTTTGAAAAGACAAAAAGATGATTGAGGCCCAACTGAAATCGATTGTGTAGAATGAGTTGAAACCGGGGCTCAGCGAATATCGTCTGTGTGTCGCAGGGTTGAAAGCCAAAATGTTCTTCGAGCGACATGCCGTCGATGAGTTTGAGAAATCTGAGTGCAAAAAGCACGTAGTCAACAGTGGGACTGGGAACCGTGATCACGACTAATCCCCCGGGGCGGAGCAGCTCCCAGCACCCGGCGGCAAGCTCTTCATGCTGTGTGACGGGGATATGCTCCAAAACGGCCAACATGGATATCGCATCCCATCCGCCGGTTGGCGGACGAATGTTGGGGAAAAACCCTGGACGCAAGGTGTACTTTTCCGCCGCCCTGCTAGACTCCAATAGAGGCTCAATGCCAAATCCTTCGGTCAAACGATCTCCGAGGAACTCGAACATCTCGCCATTGTGGGCCCCAACGTCAATCAATCTGACTCGCCCAGGAATCGCTTTTGTGGCAACTTTGATTCTCCACTTTTGTAGCCAGTAGTCGAAGGCTTTCATTTATGTGGAACGTTGATAGTCATTTGGTAGAATTTTAGGTCAAACGTCGAAGACTGGGGCTCAGTATCTTGTTCCACCTGATGTTTTCCTGTAATTTTCCAATACAAACTTCGAACCCGTGTAGCAGCTGAAAGGGGTTCGGGAGGCAGTTCAACATGGATTGTCTTGAATGGCACTTTGGTATTCAAATGTTCTTTCATGGTTTGTTGAACAGGCGACCCATCGCAATAGACATAGGTGAACTCCAACTGGGAAACCTTAAAGTCGCCGGGAAGGCTCCCAAGAGACCGTTCGCTGTTGATGCCCCAACGGATCATACGATTTGAGAGCATGGCGGTATGTCTGCGAGAGCCAACGTCCCAAGAAGCAAAGGGATACTTTTGGCTCTCAATATTCGTCGCCAGGATCTCCTCGCGACTCGTGTTGTCTTGAATAATGGAGGCAAGGTTGCGGGCGGTTTGAGAAACGACAGGAATTGACGCTTGGTAAATCGGATAGGCGAGCCCTGCTAGAGATATGAGGACAAGACAGCAATCAAATGCCTTGTTGCGAATCGCGTTCATGGCACTGAGGGTTGCTACGATAAGAGGGAAAACCAGGTACTCATACATGGTCACCTCCCGGAAAAAAAATCGAGGGAGCAGCAGGGAGCAGCCGGCGAAGACGAACAGGTAGGCGATGGCAATCCATTCCATCCAGTGCCGTGAATGTCGCTTAATAATAAAAATGACACCGAGAGCGCCACCAAGCAATAAGGCGGGTCCTGTACTCAGGGCGGTGCGTATCCCAATGCCAATAGCCATTTTTAGAGTTGAGACGCCCGCCTCCGAACCAGATTGCCCGCTCGCATATTTAACGACTTCCGAGAGATCGAAGGTGTAATATACAACTTGAATAAGCAGTACGAAGAGCGTGGCAACACCTCCCGCAATGAGAGGGACAAGCGAGCGCTTCATCCAGGTTGGACTTTGGGGTTGAGTTGCCAGAATCTGGAAAATCAAAGCAATAAAGATCGTGGCCGAGAGGGTGTATGTGAACCAGGAAATTTGCCCGAGAACAAATACGATTCCCGCAAACAGAAACGCGTTTCTGATGGTAAAGCGCTTTTCGAGCTTGGCTAAAACAATCATGAGAAAAGGCCAACCAATTGCTCCAAGGGAGATGATATTGGTATTCACGTCCATCAAGATCGTTGTGGGAGCCAAGAGAAAAAGAAAGGTTCCAAGAAGTGCCCTCTTAGGAGAAAAGAGGATTTTGAGGGCAGGGAATACCGCAAGTGCGGAAATTAATCCCAGCGCGGAACTCATGATAAACGCTCCCCAGGCCCCGAACAGATAGTAAAAGAATGTAAAAACCCAAAGGATCGGATAAGGGTGGTTCACATAGTTGAACTTTTCAGGCTCGGCAAGCAGACCCGTCATGAAATGTACGTTGATTATCCCGCCGTGTCGCGCCCAGAAACCGTACTCAAGAAGTTTGCGTGCCTCCCAGATTTCCCAATATTGCCAGGGAACAGCCTGGCTGAAAGAGAAAGCGCGGGTCAGCAGCCACGCGATGCAGATTGCACCATATGCTACGAGGGGGCGAATAGGGGGCGTGGTATGGGGATTCATCATAAGTTCATCATGCGTGAAGTCTGTCTTCTTCAGCGGGGATTTCTCTATAGCAGAATCGTCAAGAAATCAGTGTGATTTACAATCGAACTTCAGCCTGCAATTTTTGGGTCGATGGTCGGAACTAGGATTTCCTGGCAATAGCCACGAAGCCAGACGACCAATGCGCCAGCAGGCTGTGACACCATAGAAAGTCCAAAACCCGGCAAATATACAACGGCCAGCTGACCCTTTTTGCGAGGATGAATAATGCTGGAATCAAAGTGAAGTCAATATGCCTAATGGTCACCGCTCGAAAACCCGTCGCCTTAAGTTGTTGGGCCAGTTCGCAGGGCAGTAGCTCGCGCTCATCTGGAGAGTGATAGGTGTCGAGGCGAGTCCCAAAAATGAATCGGCCGAGGTGTCGAAGGACGCCATTTCGATTTGGATCTTGGGAGTAGAAAAAGCCGTCGGGTGTCAGATGAGCAAAAGCTTGCTTCAGTAAGTCCGTCACCTCGCCTTCAGGGACATGATGCAAGAATGCCAGGCAGAGAATTGTGTCAAACTGTTCGTCCCAGCGTAAATCCGAAAAAGACATGCATCGAAAATCCACATTTCGGATTCCTGCGCGCAGGGCGTTGTGTTTGGCGATTTCTATGCCCTGGGGCGATATATCCAACCCCACGACGTGTTTTGCTCACGGTGCAAGCAAAAGCTCAAACTGCCCGTCTCCACATCCCAAGCTCAAGACCTTGCCTAATGAATTGGATTCCGCCGCCTTTCTTAAAGAGGCAACTTCACGGTGAAGCCGAATCCGCCAGCCCAGTGGATTATAGGCTTCGTTTTCGTAATACCTATCGAAAAATTTAATTTCTTCCGTTTCGATATTTGTGGGATTCGAATTTTGCATAAAAATCTCTAAGGAAGTGATTGGAAAATTGGCTGGCGATTCGAGTCAAGATAGAGTGAATTTTTGGGGAAGTCGATAATCACGTCAACAATGAAGGTAAATTTGTCTGAGGGTGTCTGAAAGGTAGTCCTGTGTATTGTCGCTCTTTGAAGAAGCGGAAGGAGGCCGCAACGTATGCGCAGCAATGGCTAGGATTTTAACAGGCACAAGAGGGCACAAGGGAAATCGGTAAGAAGAGATAGCCGCAAAAAGGCGCAAAAGTCGCAAAAGGAGAAGCTATCGGGGGGAAGGGGCGAACTTCTTGATCTCCAATTTTGGCGATCCGAAATTTATGAGGAGCCCGTGTTCGAGCCTCGCCGAACGAAGAAGCGCAGTACCTATAGAGGGATTCGGAGAAGGGCGTTCCGAGTGTCTTGGGCTGTTGACGCTTCAAGAATTATAGCGAGATCCTCAATGCATCGCCCGATGGGTTCGAATTGATGTGCGTAAATAACCGTCGCATACTCTCGACCGGCCCGTTGACGAATGACCACTTCAGCAAGAAAGTCTTCATCTTGAGTGAAGAGAGTTCGTTCAAGTGTCGAACAGCGGTCCAGAAGATCAGGATCAGCGAGTCGGCAGGCCAGATCATCTTGGGCGGTAAGGATGTCGAATCCCTTGCGGCGCAAGCCACGGGTGATGGAGAGGGGGACATGAACGTCCGTGTAGAGGCTTGAAGCTATTAACTCCGATTTGCCTTGATCGCGCGCAGTCTTTTCTGGAGTTGAGGTTCTCCAATTGCCAAAAGGACTGAATTTGTCTCTGCCTCTCGACGAAGGATTTCATTCTTCATTTCTTCTTCGTGGTCGTAGTACCAAGCCAAGGCAGCATGGATCTGGGCGAGGGTGAGATCTGGGTGGTTTTCTTGGAGAACTTCAGCGCTCCACCCGTGAGCAAGATGCTCGCGCACAAGATCAATGACCCGGTACCCTGAATCATCAATCCAAATGATTCCCGCCGAATCACTGACCAAATGAGGCAGGTTGCTTATCATGGATAAAAATTAATGCGTTTGAGGTACGGATGCAATGCGGAAAGAGGCTGGGAACGAGCGCGGCGATGGCCAGGATCTTAAAACTGACATCTGAGAGCTGAAGAAATTTGCCACAAGAGGGCACAAGGGAAATAGGTAAGAAGAGATAGCCGCAAAAAAGCGCAAAAGTCGCAAAAGGAGAAGCTATTGGGGGGGAAACCGTGGCGGAGCCGCTGCGCGGCGAAGATTGTAGATAGGATACAGAAGATGGGGGAAGATGGAAGGCTGCTGAAACGGATCCGCGCAGTATTGGCCCAGTTCAGTGCCGTCTTCGTCCAGCACCAGGAAGGGATGTTGCCGGAGAACGGGGAGAGACAGGATTAACAAGATTTACAGGATTGATAGGAAGCAACTTGGACAGGAAGGACCGCTCACCAAATGGGTGCATCCCCGATCTTTCGCAATCTCTTTTTCTTCATCATGTTCATCAAAAATTGGTTCTTTCATGAGAAAATTCCGAATGTCCACAAAATGGCAAGGAAGGTTTTTTTTTGCGACCTTTGCGACCTTTTGCGGCTAAATTCTCTTCTGCCACGCCTCCACGATCTGGCGGATGGTGATGAGGACGCTGGGGCGGAGCCGCAGGGACCTCAGGCGGGAATCGTTTCCAGCGCCTCACTTCCGCCAATAACGGCTTCTCCGGGAATGGATCGATCAAAAGTGGCCAGCCGGGAACGATGGCTTACGGCGAGCCCGAGCAGGTAGATGTCGGTAAGGTGTTTCGGTCCGCCCAATGGTTTCAGCCGAAATAGCGCTGGGCTAGATATGGAGACCTGGCAGTTCCAAAACGAATGAGAGGAACCCTGTTTGAAGGCGTTGAACTGGAGTGATATGTCGTGCGGATTTCCCAAATCGCCTGGATAGGCGGAACTGCTGGCAATCCGGATGAGGCCATTTTCCGTGATGGAGCAACTGGCCCAAGGACGGCGTCCGCCATACCAGCGATGGGCGGCCTCGTGATGTTCATGAGCGGTATCAAAAAGAGCAATCAAAACGTTAATATCCAGCAAGTACATCATCACAAATCCTTGTCTCGAAGCTGATTGACCAATTCCATCGTTACGCGCACTTTTGTTTTTCCCCGTGGAAAAAGGGGAACTCCATTTCGGGTTTTTGTGTGGGCAGCAGGCTTGAGGGCACTTCGAGCGAGATCGGAAATCACTTCACCCAGAGAATGCTTCTCGATGCGAGCAATAGATCGTGCGGCAGCCAGAACATCGGGATCCAGATTCAAAGTGGTTCTCATAGAAGTAAGCATCACGCATCACGCATCAGATGTCAACGGATTGCGGGTGGAGCCGCTACGCGGCGAAGATGGGAGGATTAGGAGATAGAAGATCGAAAATAGGAGATAGGAGATGGGAGATGGGAGATAGGAGATGGGAGATGCGTACCTGAATATTCGTGAGGTAGAAGAAGCTGTCAAAGGAACAAAAACTTGAAACTTGAAATTGAGATCAGAGGAGTTGGAATTTGGAAAAAGGCAACCACTTATAGGTGGTAAAATAGAAGGCAAAATGGGGAAGGATGGAACGGCGGGCAAACTCATTCGGTTGAATGGCGGTTGATATCCATGGCACTGTGGAGGACCCGAATGATTTGGAGGACGTCACTCTCGACGCGAAACAAGATGATGTGTTTTTCCTGCGCGGCAACTTTGCAACCCGGGAAGAGGTCCTCACGTGGCCGAAATCGAGAGGGATCGTTGAGGATTTCGGCAAAACGTGCCCACATGGCCTCCAAATACAAATTTTCCTGACGCTCGCCCCAATTCCTGAGAGTGTATTCTCGAATCTCCCGCAAATCCTCCAGCGCGGCATCGGTGAGATCCAATTTCATGTCCTGGCTCGAACAAGGGCCTTAAATTGGGCCTCGGACGTCACCCGGGTGACGGCTCCGGCCTCCATCTGCGCAAAGCCGATGGCAGCTTCACGTTTGACCCACTCGTTCTCTTGTTCTTTTTTCAAGTATCCTCGCAAGGCTTCCCGGATTACCTCGCTCGCATTGTTATAGAGTCCGGATTGTACTTTGCATTTTACAGATTCTTCCAGCATCGGAGTGAGTGAGATATGCATGGCTGGAATGTACAATGATTGACAATGTATGTCAATCTTAAGGGCAGACCGGGAGGCAAATGCCAATGACGACAAAGATCGCCCTGGTTCTTGACGGATTGGGACTTGTAGCCGGCAGTGTGCTCGATTTTACCGAAGAAGAGGGAAAGATGCTGGTGCGAAAGGTCATCAGGGAGAACCCGATCTCCGAGGCGGTCAAGGGGTCAGCCATTTAACCCAGAAAGGAAAATGGGCCACGGATCGGCACGGATAAAACACGGATTTTAAAGAAGATACGTGAAGCGGAGCCATCCTCCGCAGGATG
>CALBXK010000339.1 GCA_937890535.1 uncultured Spartobacteria bacterium | reverse complement strand
CCGGACGGCGTTCTCATTCGCAATCTGGGAGCCATTGCCTATTTCGAAAATTCCCCTTTGCGAAAAATTGGGGATTTTTCGCTTAATGTCGCCAACCCGGTCACCGCCGCCGTATTTCTCCGGCATGGACTGGAGCGGGTCACCATTTCTTACGATCTCAATATCGGGCAGGTGCTGGATCTGCTGATCGCCGGACCGCCCGGGCGTTTCGAACTCACCATCCACCAGCACATGCCCATGTTTCACATGGAGCATTGCGTTTTTGCGGCCTTTCTTTCCACGGGCTCCAGCTTTCTGGATTGCGGACGGCCCTGTGACTCCCATCGCGTCCATTTGCGTGATCGCGTGGGCATCGAACATCCTCTTCGGGCCGACGTGGGATGCCGCAACACCCTTTTCAATGCCACTGCGCAAACCGGAGCCAGCCACTTTGAGGAACTTCACGCCGCGGGTCTGGGATGTTTCCGGGTGGAACTGTTGGAGGAATCGGAAGCGGCTGCGAAAAAAATCGTTCAGACCTACCAAGCCCTCCTGGAGGGGGAAAAGAACGGCGCCGAGCTTTGGCGTGAACTGAAGGCGCAATCAAAATTGGGGGTCACCGGGGGCACCCTGGTGGAAAAGTGAGGAGCGAACCTGTGATTTATGTTTGTTGTTGAAACTCTGGCTCCTCTCATTCTGCTTATTGCCCTTGGGGCGGGACTGGCTCATATCAAATTCCTGGGACGAAGCTTCATTGATGATCTGAACAAGCTGGCGTTTTGGGTGGTCCTGCCGGCGTTGCTTTTCTCCACCGCCAGCGAAGCATCGGTGCCTGGCGACGTGGCGCTGCGGCTATTTCTGCTGTTGGTCCTCGCCACCTTGTTGATTACGGGTCTCGCCTGGGTGATTTGCGTCCTCTTGCGCGTACCTCGCGAGGGGTGGGGCACGCTCCTGCAAGCCGCCTTTCGCGGCAACCTCGCTTATATCGGGCTACCCGTACTTGCTTACAGTCTGGGATCCGATCGGGACAGCTTTGCTTCGGCGGTGATCGTTCTGGTCTTGCTGACCGTGGTGTACAACATCCTGGCCGTATGGGTCTTGCGCGGGGGAAATTCCGCCGGTCCCGGGATGAAGCGCATGCTCGGCTCGATCCTGACAAATCCCCTCCTGATCTCCGGTCTTCTCGGTCTGGGCGTTTCTTCCCTTGGGCTGTCGCTGCCTGGATTTGTGGATCGGGCCTTGGACTCGCTGGGCGGTGCCGCTGTGCCTCTGGCGGTGTTGTGCATTGGCGGATCCCTGACACTTACGCCGCTGCGGGGCCGCCGATCCTGGATTCTTGCCGCCGCCCTGTTGAAGGTTGTGGCTCTGCCGATTTTGGTTTTCGGACTGGCCCGTGGATTCGGGCTCAATCCGACGGAATCCCGGATTGTGCTGGTCCTGTCCGCTTGCCCGACCGCCGCAGCCTCTTATGTGATGGTTCGTCAAATGGGAGGTGACGAGGCCCTGGCCACCGGCGCCATCGCCTTGAGCACGGTCTTGTCCGCCTTGAGTCTGGCAGGGGCGTTGGCGGTTACGGTCTAGAAGGCTGCGTTGGGATTGGGCCTTGCGCACCAAGGCCTCGCCAGGAGGCAATATTCTCCCGCGGTATTCGACAAACTGCGCAGGTGTCTGGTAGCGTGCCGCCATGAAGAGTATGACGGGTTACGGACGGGGGACAGCCCTCGTCAAGGGAGTGCGGGTGGTGGTGGAATGTTTTTCCGTTAATCGCAAACAGGCTGAGGTCTCGGTCTCTGCCCCGCGGGAAATGTCCGCCTTCGAGCCACGGGTGCGGGAGGAGGTCTTAAAATGTCTGGCCCGGGGAAAAGTGCAGGTTGCCATCGCGGTCGAGGAAGCCGCCGGTGTCAAAAAATTCGTCATCGATTCTGATCAGGCGGCGATTTTCCTGCGCCAGGCGAGGGCCCTGCAAAAGAAACTCGGTCTGCCCGGGGAGGTGGATTTGAAAACCGTACTTGCAGCGCCAGGCGTCCTGCGTGCCGGTGACGAGGAAAAGCGTGATCTCTGGCCTCTGGTGAAAAAGGCCTTGGGCGGCGCGATGGAGGCGCTGGTGAAAATGCGGGTGAAGGAGGGCGGACATATCCAGACTGAACTGAAGCGGGTGGCGGGGCGTATGGCGGATCGGGTGCGACGCATCCGCCGCCTGGCTCCGAGGGTTCCGAAACGTCAGCGCGAAAATCTCCTGCGGCGTCTCAAGGCGGCCGCGCTTCCGGTGGATCTCCTTGAGGCCCGGCTGATCACGGAGATCGCCGTCTTTGCCGAACGCTGCGATATCACGGAGGAACTTGACCGTCTGGAAAGTCACCACGTCCAGTTTTGTGAAACTCTCGATCTGCTCGAACCCGTGGGACGAACCCTGGAGTTTATCGCCCAGGAAATGGGCCGCGAATGGAATACAACCGGCGCCAAGGCGAACGATACGGAAATTTCCCGGCTTGTCGTTGAGGCAAAAGCAGATCTTGATAGGGTCCGCGAGCAATTGGCCAACATTGAATAATCACTTTAAACGCACAGGAATTCTCTTTGTCCTTTCCGCCCCCTCGGGAGCGGGGAAAACGACCCTCTGTTCGGCCCTGCGTCAGAAACCGGATTTCGTCTATGCGGTGTCCTGCACGACACGGAAGCCGCGCCCGGGAGAGATCGATGGCGAGGACTACTTTTTTCTCCTCGCCGAGGATTTTGACCGTCGCCTTGCCACCGGCGATTTTTTGGAACACGCCGAGGTTCACGGAAATCACTATGGAACCCTCAAAAGCACCGTGAATGAAAATCTTGAGAAGGGCGTGGATGTTCTTATCGATATCGACACCAAGGGTGCGGGTGCCATCCGCGCCTGCGACTCCCCGTTCATTTGCGATGCCCTCGCAGATGTTTTCATCATGCCCCCCAGTTTGGATGAGTTGCAGCATCGCCTGAGAAAACGCGGCACCGAGTCGGAAGATCAGGTGGCCACCCGGCTGCGGAATGCCGCTGTCGAGATGGAGGGATGGCGGGAATACAAATACACGATTATCAGCAGTTCGATGGAGGAAGATATTGAAAAATTCCGCGCCGTCATGCGGGCCGAGCGTTATCTCAGCCGCCGCCTCGTGATCGAATCATGAAGACCATCCTCCTCGGCGTCAGTGGCTCGATCGCCGCCTACAAGGCCGCCGACCTCACTAGCCAACTGGTGAAGCGCGGACACGTCGTCCACGTCGTCCTCACCGACAATGCCACCCAGTTCATCGGGGCCATGACGTTTCAGACTCTCTCCCGCAATCCGGTGACCACCGCAGTTTTTGATGAACGCGACTCTTGGCGTCCCACCCACATTGATCTTGCGGACCGGGCCGACCTTTTTCTCGTCGCCCCCGCTACCGCAAACATCATCGCCAAACTTGCGCTCGGCCTCGCTGATGATGCCCTCACATCCATCGCGCTGGCCACCGCCGCACCCCTTTTAATTGCCCCGGCGATGAATGGAAAAATGTGGCTGCATGACGCGACACAAAAAAATGTCGCGACGTTGAAAGCGCGTGGCGCAGAATTTCTCGGTCCTGAAGATGGAATGTTGGCGTGCGGATATGAAGGCGCTGGTCGCCTTTGGAATGTCGAGAAAATCGCCGCGAAGGCTGATGAAATCTTGCTTCGCAAACTCTGAAGAGTTTTTTTCGGTACGCTTCCGAAAAAAAATCAAGCGAAAATATAAAATTTTTCGTTGACGAACTTTCGTCAGAGACTTATTCACAACAACAAGAAAGTTATTCACATGATCTTCACAAATTTTCGCTTTAGCGAATAGAAAGAGGTGAGAACGAATGCCCCTTAAAAAGAAATCTGCAGCAAAGAAAAAAGCTCCGGCCAAAAAGAAGGCTCCTGCCAAGAAGGCCGCTGCTAAAAAGCCAGCGAAGAAGGCGGTAGCCAAGAAAAAGGCTCCAGCCAAGAAAAAGGCTCCAGCCAAGAAAAAGGCTCCTGCCAAGAAAGCCGCTGCTAAAAAGCCAGCCAAGAAAGCGGTAGCCAAGAAAAAGGCTCCTGCTAAGAAAAAGAAATAGTCTGGCTGTTCGCCCCCGGGCGAAAGCCATAACAAATTTGGGAGAGGCTTCGGTCTCTCCCAAATTTTTTTTGCCCCCGGGCGTTCCGATCCCTACAACCATTCTTGTGTCAGATTATCTTGAAAAAGCAAAAGAGGCCGCCGAGGCGGCGGGGGGATTATTGCGGGCCAATTTTGGGCGTCCGTTGAATGTGGATGCCAATGAAGCGCACGACATAAAGTTGGAACTCGATCGAAGGAGCCAGGCGCTGATTGAGAGCCTCCTACTGGAAAAGTTTCCCGATCATGCAATTTACGGGGAGGAGGGGATGCGTGGTGATCCCGGGGCTGAGTTCCAATGGGTGATTGATCCCATCGACGGAACCGTGAATTACTTTTTTGGAGTTCCCCATTTTGCGATTTCGATTGCGTTGCGCCAGGCGGGAAAGATCATTGTGGGGGTGATTTATGATCCGATGCGGGATGAGATGTGGGCCGTGGAGCAGGAGGGCGTACCGATGTTGAACGGTCAACCGATCGCAGTGAGCTCCCGCACCGAGCTGGGCGAAGGCATTGTTTCGGTGGGTGTGGCAAAAAGTCTGGACTCCATCGATCGCGGGCTGCCTTTGTTTGACCGCATGGCGCGGTCGGCCAAGAAGTGTCGGATGATGGGAAGTGCCGCACTCGATATTGCCTATGTGGCCTGCGGGCGCTTGGACGCCTATATCGAGAGTCAAATCAGTTTGTGGGATGTGGCTTCGGGCCTCCTTCTGGTCGAGCGGGCGGGCGGAAAAGTCGTGCTGGAACCGCACGAAACTGAGGCGGAGAAATTTTCCATCGTGGCATCGAGCGGTGCCATGGATCTGGGCCTATAATGTTTGCGACCGGCATTGGTTACGACGTGCATCGCTTCGTGGAGGGGCGACCGCTGATTTTGGGAGGCGTGCATATTCCCCATCCCCTGGGGCTGGAGGGACATTCGGATGCGGATGCCCTCAGTCATGCCATCGCAGACGCTCTCCTGGGGGCGGCGGGGGAGCCGGACATTGGAGTTATTTTTCCCAATACCGACGAATCTCTGCGGGGAATTTGTAGCCAGGAGATCCTTCGCCGGGTTCACGACCGCCTGCGCACGAAATTGGTCGAGATTGGCAATGTGGATGCGACGGTCATTGCCGAGATGCCAAAAATTTCCCCCTATCTTGCCGAGATGAAAGCCTGCTTGGCGAAGTCGCTTTCGTTGCCGATCGATTGCATTGGGATCAAGGCCACCACGAATGAGTGTATGGGGTTTCTCGGACGTGGTGAGGGGATCGCCGCCATGGCGGTCGCCGGAGTGGATCGGAAATGAGTCCGAGGTTTTTCAACACCCTGACCCGCGAGGTGGAGGAATTCGAACCCTTGGAGCATGGCAAGGTGCGAATGTACACCTGTGGGCCGACGGTTTATGATCACGCCCATATTGGAAATTTTCGGGCTTACGTTTTTGAGGATCTCCTGCAGCGGCATCTGGAGTTCCGTGGCTACGAGGTCGAGCGGGTGATGAATCTGACAGATGTCGATG
Organism: uncultured Spartobacteria bacterium; assembly: GCA_937890535.1. Lineage (GTDB taxonomy): Bacteria > Verrucomicrobiota > Verrucomicrobiia > Chthoniobacterales > Terrimicrobiaceae > CAMASH01. The sequence goes on along the minus strand of CALBXK010000339.1, from coordinate 23,202 downwards.
ACAAGACGATCCGGGGGTGTCGGGCGGCTGGAGTGTCCCTGGCCCTGTTCACCCAACCCTTTAAGCAGGCGTTTTTCGAAGACTTGGACGCCCTGCGCCTTCGGCCAGCGAACCATTATCCCGAGGCGACCGATCCTGTCCACATTGCCCGCATGATTGAAATGATTAAGGGATTGTTGGCGGGCGAAAATGCCTATCGGGCCGATGACGGTTCGGTCTATTTTCGGATCGGGTCCTTTGCGGCCTACGGGCGCTTGGCCCACTACAATCTCGATGAACTGCGTCCCTCGGGCCGGGTGGACAGTGACGAATACGAGAAGGAACAAATTGGCGATTTCGCCCTCTGGAAAGCGTGGAGCGAGACGGATGGCGAGGTGGGCTGGGAGAGCCCGTGGGGCCGGGGTCGTCCGGGCTGGCACATTGAGTGCAGCGCCATGGCCCTCGGATTGCTTGGTCCACAGATCGATATTCATTGCGGGGGGGAGGACAATATTTTTCCCCACCATGAGGCCGAGATTGCCCAATGCGAGTGCGTGACGGGAAAGCCCTTTGTGCGGCATTGGATGCATTGCAAGCATCTGCTGGTGGACGGGAAAAAGATGGCCAAGAGCGAGGGGAACTTTTTCACGGTGCGGGATTTACAGGCCAAAGGGTGGACCGGCCGGGAGGTACGGTATGCCTTGTTGGCGGTCAAGTATCGGGAACCGCTGAATTTTACTTTTGAGGGTCTGGAGGCGGCGAGAAAGGCCCTTATTCGCATTGATGAGTGGTGGCGTCGCATCGCGGATCTGGCGGCTGGCGCAGGTGCCGCCGAGCCATTGCCGGTTGAATTGTTTCCAGAAAAATTCGGAGAGGCTCTGGATGACGATTTGAACATTTCGGCCGCCCTGGCTGGGCTCTTCGATTTGATTCGCGACTCAAATCGCCTGTTTGACCGGGGTGAGATCACCCCCGGCCAGGCCAGGGCCCTGCAGGCCTGGCGGGACCGAATCGATTCTGTGCTTGCCCTCGCCCCCGATTCGGACGGCATCCCAGCCGAAATTCAGGCCCTGGCCGACCGGCGTATCGCCGCACGGCGCGAAAAAGATTGGAAGCTGAGTGACAGCTTGCGCGATGAGATTTTATCCTTGGGATGGCAGGTGAAGGACACCAAGGACGGCCAAAAATTGGCCCGCGGGTAGCGTCGTCAGAATCGCAGGTTCCTCCCATCGGAAATTATGTCTAAAGTTTCCTCCATGTTTGCGCCGCAAGAATATTTGGATCTGGATCATACCGAACACCGCGTCATTTTTGAGAATGTCGAATTTGTCTGGCAGGCACTGGCGAAGATATCGACTTATTTCCAGTTTCGTCTTAAGCCGGCGATTCACGGACGTTTGGTGGGAAGACCCTTCGTCAGCAATTCTGTTTTTATAGGGAAGGGGACGGTGATTGAACATGGTGCCATGATTAAGGGGCCAGCTTGGATCGGTGAGGGGTGTGAGATTCGCAATGGGTGCTATATCCGCGAGAACGTGATTATGGGAGACGGCGTCGTGGCGGGAAATTCCAGCGAATTCAAAAATTGTCTCATTTTTGATGAAGCCCAGATCCCTCATTTTAACTACGTCGGCGATTCCATCCTTGGCCACAAAGCCCACCTGGGTGCGGGAGTCGTTCTCTCCAACGTGAAACTCGATAAATCCGAAATTTGCGTCACCGGCCCGGACGGAAAGATGCTGGCCACGGGCCTCCGAAAATTTGGGGCCATCGTCGGAGACCTGGCCGAAGTGGGCTGCAACAGTGTGATTTCGCCGGGATCACTGCTTGGAAAAAATTCCATCGTTTACCCGGGCACACCGTGGCGGGGGGTGTTGGGGGCGAACCAGATCGCCAAGACCCGGCATCCGATCGAGATTGTTCCGCGTCGGGTTCGGCCGACCTGATCCGATCAAAATCGCGCCGAGTCGCGGTCGGGCTATTCCTTCCAGTTCTGTTTGTTGTCGAGGGTGGAGGGATTGATGTATTCGCCAACCATTTTTCCGTCGGCATAGGCGCGGACCCAGACTCCCTTGACTGCGTCGCGGGCGCGCCCGCTGCTTCCGCTTGTATAGTACCAACCCGCATCTAGCTCTTGGGTAGCGAGTTTGATCGGCTTGGTTTTGATCTTAACCTTGGATCGGGCTTGCAGTTCGGTGATCGATTGGGATCCTTTCACCGAGGAGAGCCTGGCTTTATTGGTGCTTCCGGCCTGAATGTCCTCATAAAAAATCATATATTTGATTTCCAGCGCTGGGATGAGTTTGAAGGTTTTGCTCTCGATCGTGAGGTTGTAAATGATCTCTTTGGTCGTCTGGGTCGTGTTGCCGGACCGTTCCCTTGTTTCATCAAGTTTTTCCCGGGTAGCCAAAATTTTAACATCGTGAAGTTGAGCCTGTAAAATCGGAGCGGCCAAACACAGAAGAAGGACGATGAAAAGGGAGCGGATTTTCATGGAAATCATCCAAGCAAATTGGTCGGGAACGTTCGAGAAGAAACCTGAAATGATTTCCTCAAGGCCGGCCGGGCCGCAATCCCGACCGATAGCGATAGAGGTCGCGATCAAGGAAAGATTCATGAAGGGAGGACGAGCCCCTAGCTCTAGATGAAAAACGGCACGATGAGAAACTTTCCGGTGCTCCCTGGCAATTTATTTCAAAAATTTCAGGCCTTGGCTCAGCGGAAAATCGCGGCGAATCCGTCCGATGAAAAATGGAGGCCCGTGGAAGACAGGTCGGCGGAGGAGGGTGCGGGGTGGTCGAGTTGCCCCAAGGCATCGTCAGAAACTCTGGCCGGCTGACAAGGAAATCGCTTTGAGAAACCTTGAATTTGCGTAGGCTGGCACCCATGAATAGTTTTCTGTTTTTTCAGCTTGGGATGGCAGCTCTGGTTGTTCTCCTCGCCCCGCTTCAAGCCGACTCTCTCCTTCCCCTGAAAAATTCCAATTTTGAGGCCGGCAAGAGCGGATGGACGGATGACAAGGGGTCGTCGGAAGTGGTTGCCGACGCGGCAAGAAAGGGATCGGGTGGTTTGCGGGTGGATGATGGGGATGTCGTTAATTACGTCCGGGTGATTTCCGAGTCGGTTTCAGTGATTCCTGGTAAAAACTACCGCCTGAGTGTGGCCGCCCGGCAGAACTCCGGTCACGGTGCCAATGCGATTCTGTGGTTTCTCGATGAGGAGGGTGAGTTGATCCCGGCGGCGGATGACCAGCGCTTGTTGGTCGGTCCTCCCGAGGACGAGGATACAAGTTGGAGGGAGTTTTCGGTCGCTGGCGTGGCTCCTGCGAATGCCGTGTCTGCTCAAGTTTATATCCAGTCGAATCGAGTGGCCGTGGGGGTGATCGATTTTGATGAGATCCGGCTTGAGCAAGTGGACTGACCGCTGGAACGAGTTTTGCACGTTCTGAACGCATGGGGGATACATTGAGTCCGGGTCCTGCTTCAGGTTTGGCCCTGCTGCGATCCGTGACGCCAACAACCTGGGCGCGGGTTGGGCTCGGCGTTCTCGGGCTGGGATTGCTGGGGTATTTGCTGTTCGCGAAGAAACCCTGGGAGGTGCATGCTTCCGAAGGCAAACGGCTCAAGGTGGATGATTTTGTCATTATCTATTTCTGGGTGGGAGCGGCGATTAACTTGGCCATCACAGCTATTTTGTTGGCGACGGCGGGGTTCTGGATGCGGCCGATGGCCAGCCAGATCGTGCGGGGATCCGAGAGGTCTCCGCGATGGTTTTGGCCGCTGGTGATCCTGGCCATGGCGATTTTGGCGGCGTGTGCTTTGCCTCGGCTGAACGATAGCTTCTGGGATGACGAAGAGTACAATGTCCGGCACTCGATTACGGGACGATTCAAATCCGGGGACGAGCCGGGGGACTATCGGTTCAAGAAACTGGGTTGGGACGAGACTTTTTTTGACTACCGCGAACCCAATAATCACGTCTTGCACAGTCTTCTGGCCCGGGGGAGTCTGACGATTTGGCAGGCAATTTCTCCGCCGGACGATCTGCCCTTCACCGAATGGCCTCTGCGGATTCCGGCTTGGATTTTTGGTGTTTTGGGGGTGGCGACCCTGGCTTGGTTTTTATTGGACGCCGGATTTCCCGGGGCCGGGGTGGTGGCGGCGTTTTTGATGGCCTTGCATCCGTGGGTTCTCCGCTATGCCTCCGAGATGCGGGGCTACAGTATGATCCTGGCCCTCGTGCCGGTGATTTTTGTTCTTTGGCGTTGGGCGATTTGCGACGGGGCCTGGAGGTGGTGGCTGGCGTATGCGGCGGTTCAATGGGCAATTCTTTATACTTACCCGGGTGCGTTGTTGGTGCTTTGTACATTGAATATCCTGGGGTTGGCCCTGTTGGCATTCTCAGACGTGACTGTCGGACCGTTCCGCATCCAATTCGGGCGTTGGGTGGTGGCAAATGCTCTGGCTGGCATGGCGTTGATTCAATTCATGTTGCCATTGCTTCCTCAGTTACAGGCTTTTCTAGAATATGAGACAAGCCGGGGATATGTGATTGGATGGCCGTGGATTCAGGGGACACTCGCCTTTGTGCTGGCGGGAACGCCATGGGTTGGTGCCACGGTGGCTCATCCGGCCTTGGTGACGCAATGGGGTGGTGTGCTGGGTGGGCTGGATCTCGTCATTGGTCTGGCGATTGTGTTGGGGCTGCTCGGAGCGCTGCGATTGATGCGCACGGGCTGGATCGGCGTCGTGTTGGTGGTGGCGGTGCTGGCGCCACCGGTGCTGATGTTTGAGTTCGCTATGATGCGGAAGCATCTCATTTATTCTTCCTATGTGATCTATGCCCTGCCGGGAATCATCGCCTTTGTGGCGATGGGGGTCGTGGTGGTGGCCGCTGGCTTGAGACGCTGGCGGTGGGGAAAGTTGATTGGCGTGGCGTGGGTGGTGGCGGTTCTGATCGGGTTTGCGGTTTTTACCCAGCCGACTCGGGCCTGGTTGATGACTCATCCGTTGCAGGGGATCAAGGATTCGGTTCTCATGAGTCGTGGCTCGTTGGATCCGGTGGCGAGTCGGGAAATCCTGAGCGCGAGTTTTTGCATTCCTCCGTATCTCTACGACCCCCAAATGACTCGCCTGGATTCCCTCCAAGAATTCATCGCCCTCCTGCACCTGGCGGATCGGGAGAAACGTCCGCTTGTCATAAATATTGGGATGCCCTGGGCGGCGCGCGCCTTCAGTCCCCAAATGTGGGCTTTGTTGCAGGATGATCGCCTCTTTGAAAACCATCAGACACTTCAAGGTTTTGATGGCGGACTTGACCGCATTGTGGCCACCTATAAGGCAGAAAGTGCCGCCGGGTTTGATTTTTCGGGTTATGACGTCAACGGGCGCTAATTTATAGTGACAATCTTGACGAATTTTTTTGCCAGGTTTCAGGCCCTTCCGGCTCTGGGGAAGGTGCGCCTGTTGCTGGGTGTTTTTGCCCTTGGTTTGGGGCTGTATGTGCTTTTTGCCAAAAAGCCGTGGTCGGTCGCGGTCGAGCCGGGAGAAAGCCTGAGACTCAGGGATTACGTCACCATCTATTTCTGGGTGGCGGCGGCGGCCAATCTCGTCCTTGTTGGCGTCCTGGCGGCGACGGCAACCTGGTGGATGCGACCGCTTTCTTCGTCGTTCCTTTCCACCCTGCTGCCATCCCGTGCCCCGAAGTGGTTCTGGCCGCTTGTGATAGTGGCGATGGCCCTTACCGCCTGGACGGGCTGGCCCCGACTCGGACAAAGCATCTGGCACGATGAAGCCTATCCGATCCGGCGGACCATCGTGGGCGCCTATAAGGAACAACCGGACGCTACCCTCAAACTCGATCCGGTGACATGGAAGGAAACTTTCTTCTATTTCAAGAAGCCCAATCACGTTTTGCATAGCGTCATTTGTCGGGTGTTTAATGACACTTGGAGAACTTTTGCCCGCCCTGAGGGACTCCAGTTTAGCGAGACGGCCATTCGTCTGCCGACATATCTGGCCGGGATTGCCGGCGTGGCGACGCTTGCACTCCTACTGCTGCGATTGGGATTTCCCTTTGCCGGAGTGATCGCGGCGTTTCTCGCAGCTCTCCATCCCTGGTATCTCCGCTATGCTAGTGAGGCGCGGTCATATGCCTTCGTTCTCTGTCTTCTCCCCCTGTTGCTGTACTTTTTCTTGCAGGCGATCAGGCGGGGTCAATGGCGATGGTGGCTGGCTTTTGCCGTCACGGAGTTTCTCCTGATGGCATTTTATCCGACGTGTGCGTATGTGCTCGTTGTCCTGAATTTATGTGCGCCGGTGATTCTTTGGCGGCAGGCGGCCGTCCCCAGGGATCGCCAGACCTTGGGAATGCGTTGGCTGGTGGCTAACCTGCTGGCGGGAATGGCGTTTCTGCAAATGACGCTGCCCATCGTGCCGCAACTTTTACTCTATCTCAAGGAGGTGCCGGCTCTCGGTCAGGTCGATTACCGCTGGATGCAGAATTTTCTCGCGCACCTGCTGTCGGGGAGTCCGTGGAGCTACACTTTCCAATACAAGACTCCTTATTTGGAACTCTTTCCCTGGGCGGTTGATCATCCGGGCCTGATGGTTCTGATTGTCTTTCTCGCGGCGGCATTTTTTATCCTTGGCGCTCGTCGTCTGGCGGCGAAAGGATTTCTCGAGTGCGCTTTGATTCTGACGATGCTGATGCCTGCCGTCCTGTGTTTTATTCAAGTCCGGGCTTCCGGGGGACACATGTATGAATGGTATGTCATCTTCATCCTGCCGGGAGCGATTGCGCTGACGGCTCTCGGAATGGATGGGATCCTGGCGGCGGCTCATTCCCGGCCCGCCCGGTTGGCAGCCTTGATGGTGGTGGTTTTTTTTCTGGGGTCTTATGCCGTGTGGACCGCACCCCAACGGACGCTTCTCATGAGCCGCTCGATGCAGCCGAATCGGGAGTCGGTCGAACTCACCCGGAAAACCCTCGACCCGCTTGACCCGAGCCAAAAGGCGATCCTTACTGCCACATTTTTTGGAGAACCATTTCCCTACGACCCGAACATCATCGTCTTTCGCTCCATGTCGAGTTTCGAAAAACTGATTCGGCGGGCCGATGCTGAACAGAAGCAGCTCTTTATCAATCTGGGATATTTGGTGACCGTGGAGGGGGAACATTTCAACAAATACCGTTTCCTGAAAGATTCGGGGCTTTTTGAAGATTGGGGACTGCTGCGCGGGATGGAGTCCCTGCAATCCCGCCACGTTTTTCGTTACAAACCCGGCAGTGCCGCAGATTTCGATTTCGCCACCGTGCCCGCTGATCCAGGCAGTCCCGGTCGGACGGAGAAATAGCCTGTCATGTGTGGAATTTTTGGATTTTCTGGATTTGAGGACCCGGACTTGCTTCCCAAGATGGGGAGAGCCCTGATCCATCGGGGACCGGATGGCGAGGGTTATTACGAGGACGAGGCCCACAGGTTTTTTATGGGGATGCGGCGGCTTTCCATCATTGATTTGGCGGGAGGTGCCCAGCCCATCTTCAATGAGGATCGTTCGGTGGCAGTTTGTTTCAATGGCGAGATCTACAACTACGTCGAATTGCGGGAGGACCTTACGGCGAAGGGCCATCGCTTCCAGACCCGGTCGGATACCGAGGTCATAGTCCATGCCTATGAAGAATGGGGACGGGACTGCGTCCGACATTTCAATGGCATGTTTGCCTTTGCCGTACATGAGGCCCGGACCGGCGAGACATTTTTTGCCCGAGATCGTTGTGGCCAGAAGCCCTTCTATTATCATCAGAGTGCCGGACGGTTCATTTTCGCTTCCGAGGTCAAGGCGCTCCTGCAATGCGGCCACGTTCCGCGGGCCTGCCATGTGCCCGCCATCGACGCTTATCTCGCGCTTCGTTACGTGCCCGAGCCCCGGACGATGTTTGAAGGGATTTTCACCCTGCCCGCTGCGCATACGATGACGCTCTCCCGCCAGGGCGAAATCACCATCGAGCGCTATTGGGACATTTCTCTCACCGAAGGCCCTCCGGCTTCCGGGGCGGGCTTCTTGGACGAAACTGAGGCGATGTTGCGCCAGGCGGTCAAGCTCACCATGCGGAGCGACGTGCCGGTGGGAGGGTATCTGAGCGCCGGAGTCGATTCCTCGTTGCTGGTGGCCATGATGACCGAGTTCAGCAGCCAGGTGAACACGTATTCGATTGGTTTCAATTCCCCAGGGGACGAAACCCGCGACGCCGCAGAAACGGCCCGCCTCTTGGGGACCAATCATCATGAGATTCAGTGCACCCCGGGGGATTTCGATGACCTGCGGAAAGTCATATGGCACATGGATCGCCCCGTCGGTGACGCCTTGATCATGGCCTTCTTTAAGCTGGCGGAAGGGGCGGCCCGCGACCTGAAGGTCGTCATCAGCGGGGAAGGGGCGGACGAGATCTTTGGCGGATATTCATTTCACAAGGTCACCCTGCTGGCGGAACGCTACCAGCAACTTATGCCGGGGTTCCTGCACGATCATCTCGCCATGCCGGCCCTGCGGGCGATGCCTGTCGAATTTCTTACCAAATTTTTCGTCTTCCCCGCCAAGCTTGGGCAAGAGGGCAAGGCCCGCCTCGTCGATTTCATGGGCAACTATCGGGATCGCAACATCTTCGAAAACTACATCGCCTTGAAGACGCTCTGGCCACGAGAGTCACGCGCGGCCGCTTATACGCCCGCCTTCAAAGCCATGGCCACCGCGGCTTGGATTCCTTCCGTGCGAGATACGGGCGGAAACTTCCTCGACCGTCTGCTCAAGATCCAGTGGGACGAATGGCTGCAGGACTGGTGTATCATCCGACAGGATAAAAATACCATGGCCCATTCCCTGGAAGTGCGATTGCCGTTTCTCGATCATCACCTCATTGCCCAGGCGTTTCGCGTCCCCCCCCACTTGAAAAACAATGGCTTCCGCGACAAGATTATCGAGCGTCAAATCGCGGCGCGGCTCCTGCCTCCCGAAGTCACTCATCGGAAAAAGAACCCCTTCTTTTTGCCGATGGAATTCTTCTTCGAGCATCCCCAGATCAAGACCTTGATTGCAGAAACCCTCAACGAGGACCGCATCCGCCAACGCGGATACTTCGAACCCGCTTACATCAAGGCCTTGTTGGAAAAGATGGAGACCCGGGAGTTTGTCACTCTCAAGCAGGTCATGTCCCTGGTGATTCTCGAGCTCTGGCATCAGGTCTTCATTGACTAGAAAGGCGGAAACCTGAGACCTGAGACCTGAGACCTGAGACCTGAAACCTGAGCGCATGCGCCCCCTTTCAAGTTTCAAGTTTCAGGTTTCCGCTTTCAGATTTCAGATTTCTCCCCTTTCAGCGTCATTTATCGCTCGTCACTTTCTTTCCTCTGGGGCAGACTGCACCGCTATGATTCTTGTGACAGGCGGTTTGGGTGTAATGGGTTCAACCCTTGTGCGGGGGCTGGTTGAGCGTGGCTTCAAGGTCCGGGTGCTGGATAATAGCGACCGCTTTCGCTCTCGCATGGACGGTCTCGATGTGGACATCCGCATCGGCGACATCACCAAACCCGAGACGCTCCCCGATTGCCTGGATGGCGTGGAAACGGTTTATCACCTTGCGGCGGTACTCGTCGTCTTTGACAAGAGCCTTTTCCAGAAAATCAACGTCGAAGGCACCCGCAACATGATCGCGGCTGCCACCGAGGCGGGGGTGAAACACTTCATTTTGGTATCCTCGGCCTCTGTCACTTATCCGCATACCACTCCTTATTCTCTCTCCAAGCGCGAGACCGAGCGCATGATCAAGGAACAAACCGCCATGAAGTGGACTATTGTGCGTCCGACTCTGGCCTACAACGAAAACGGGGCGGACGAGTTCAACATGTTCCTTGCCTACTTGCGCAAGTATCCGATCGTTCCCTTCATTGGAGCCGGGCGGGCTCTGAAGCGGCCCGTCCATTGCGATGATCTCATGGCGGGTTTCCTGGCTGTGGCCGGGAATGAAAAATCCCATGGCAAGACCTATGCCTTCAGTGGCGGTGAGGCCATTGCCATTCGCGATATGGCCAAGTTGATGCTCAAACACGTGGGGGAAACGAGAACTTTCGTGACCCTTCCCATTCCACTTTGCCGATTGATCGCCTTTTTTGCCGAGCGCTTTCAGACCAAACCCATTCTGACTTGGAATGCCATCGCGGGAGTCATCCAGGATGCCAACCTCGATAACTCCGAAGCTCAGGCCGATCTCGGCTACAATCCTATCAGCTTCCGCGAGGGCTTGCAGCGTTCGTATCCGATCTGAGGCTGGTTCTCGCTTTAAAGCGAACAGACCGGAACCTCGTATTTTCCGCTCAAGAGCTGCTTTTTTCGGATTCCGCTGCGGTCGAAACGCAGGAAAAATCCCCAGGCCAGTCCCTCATTCAGATCCATTGCGACAGCGATGCGATGTCTGCCTTTCGCGAGGTTGATGGGTGTGATTTCCTGATCGGGCGACGCCGGATTGGTGCCGTTGGGATCCACGAAGACCGCTTTATTGCCGATCCACACTTTGATCGGGCCATCGTAGCCGACGCGCAGGTTGAGCTTCATCGGCTCGGCAAGGCTGATCTCGCTGAAAAAATTGGCCTGGCCGTTCTTGCCACTCCACACGGGGTGCTGATCCACAAATGGCAGCTCGAATTCCTGCTTCGTGAGCTGAAGCCGGTCATGAGGCTTCGGCAGCGGTCGTTTGTGAAGCGGCATCGTTGCGGGCTGGATGTTGCTGATGAGCCAACGATTCACAAACGGCGAGAGCGCGAGCGTCTGTTCCGAGATCCGCGAGCGAAACGCGGGGATCGCCATGTCGCGGGCATCGGTGATGTTCACATAAGGAGCCGTCCCGAACCCATAAGTCAGATGCAAGTCCTCGTTGGTGTTCGCGAGCAGGGTTTCCAACTCCACCACGTTTCTGCGGATCGTGGTCTTGTATACGGCGCGCAAGTCCTCGTTCTTGTCATTGACGATCGTGAATCCGGTGGGACTTCCCTCCGCACGCAGGCCGCCCATGACGTTCTTGAACTTCAGCGTGATTGGGATCGCGCAGAGGTCTTTCAGCGCCTTCGTTGGCTTCGTGGAAATGGAGACGAGTTCGGGCGCCGGCAACTCTTTCCGGTTGCCGAGCGCCATGCGGTCCGCCAGACGCGCCAGGCGTGCGCCCAATCGCTCGCAACCTCCCGTGCCGATGTGGATGATGTCATCGAGCGGCAGATCAATCGCGGCCACCACATCGTAGTGCCTGATCAGTTTTTTGAGTTGGACCTGCTGATCCTGGACAGAGTTCCAACATGTGGCATTCCACCCGGTGCCGAAGACCTTTCCGATCTGGACAAGAAGGAACGGCAAATTGGGTTGCTTGAAATCGCGGCGCATCGCGGCGACGAGCTTCTTCATCCGTCCCGTGTACAAGGGCGCGGCGACTTCGTTGCAATCACTCTCGCCCTGATACCAGAGCACACCCGCGATGGGCTGTTCGCCCGTCTTGCGCCAGGTTCGCAGCATCGAGCCGTAGAGGGAATGCCCGTCAAGGCTCTTCTTGGCCGGGGCCCATTGTTCCATGCTCGTGCCGCCGTGCGCGGTGCACATCAATCCCTGCGGCACGCCGCCGCTGCGTTTGACCATTTCCCTGCCGAAGAAGACGCCGGGACCGACGCCTTTGACGGCGGCCTGCAACAGCTTGTCGCGCACTTTCTTGGGCAGGGGACTCTTGCCGCTCGACTCATAGTGGACGGGATCGGGCGAGTTCGGAGGGAAGTGAATCGGTTCTTTCGCAACCCCCCAATGATCGTCCATGTACATCGCATGAACCAACGGGTGAGGCTTCGGCGCCGTGCGCAGGTTGCCGCAGCCCTGCATATTGCTCTGGCCCGCCAGCAGCCAGACGTCGCCGACCCAGATGCCGTGAACCGTGACCGATCCACCATGGCGAGAGGCGTCCCCTGACTTGGCGCGGCTCGGGCGAACACCCCGTGAGAGCTCGCGGTCCGCAACCGAGAGCTGGATCTCGTAAGGGCCCCCGACCGGAATGCCGGTCAGCTTGGCGGTGAATTTCCCCCTGGCAGCGAAGCCGACCGTGCGGCGGCTCCATCCTTTGAGTGCCTTTCCATTCTGACGAATCGTCGCCTGGATCTCGCCGCTGGCCTCGCTTGTGCCATGCACAGTGGCATTGGCTGTTTGATTGCGCAGTCGCTGCAACACCTGTCCGTTCAGAAGCCCGAGTTGAATCATCATGGGCGCGCACCCTAGCCGCCTGCCGGAATTTTCCAAGCCCGTTTGCTTCCGGCGTGGTTCCTGCCCGCGGGCCGAGGCTTTGTGAGACAGGCAGACACTTTTCTTCGTTCAACTGCCTCTGCCAACCGGGTTCAGAAGGAGGCATGCCGGATGTCCCGAAGGGACGGGGATTTGCTAGACTCGTTCGGCTGGTTGTTCATCTTCATGGAGACCAATCAGACCAATCAAAAATCGAGGACAAATCAATATCCGGCCACTCAAGCCACGATAAACCAATGTCGGGCCATTGAAATGATCCGCCAGCAAGCTCAGTGAGAACCTCTGCCTTCATCGCTGCATAATTGCACACTTCTCCTGCCGCGTCATGGAGAGCCTTGAAGTCTCCTGGTGACGAGAAAATGCAATATGCCCAGCAAGTCCAATCAATCGGGTAGCCACGGGCCAATGCGGCTTTCCCGATATCGTCTGTGCTATAATATTTTTTCTTCCCGTGGCGGCTGACAAGCTCTTCACCAATCGATCCAATGAAGGCTTTCTTATCTTCTGGTTTCAGAGTGCAGGCAGACATAGGCAGGAAGGTATCTTATTTGTCGAACGTTAGGGAGCGGCGGGAGGATAGGCCGCCTTGTGTCAGCGACCATTCCTGTACGAGCCTTCATTTTGCTGTGGATTGCGGGATCGTGATGGCGGAGACAGCCCCGTTGGTCGCCAGATCCTTGCCGAAGGAAATTTCCACTTTCGCGGTCGCGCCTTTGATGTCTGGCACCGATATCGTCGGCGGGGTGGACATGGCTGAAGGCTTCGCGGAACACTTCGTCCTTCACTCCCAGTGCGGCGGCGATGAGCACCACGGGCCGACCATGATCGACTCCCACGGTCTCATGGCCGCCGGAGAAGACGACGGGCATGCGAGTGACCCCCGGTGGGAGGGGCTTGAGTTCAGCATGGGTGGAGAGGGTCGTTAGAATAATTGCCACGGCGGCGGCGGTGAATGGTTTAGTCATCGGAGTTGGTAGAATTACATGGCTCGAGTTCGGCGATTAGGCAGCGTCCGCTTCTTCCGACGGGGGCGATCTTCATGAGGCGGCGGCTGTGAGATCCGCAGCGAGTTGTCGGATATCCTCTTCCCGGGTGTCCCAGGAACACATGAGCCGCGCACCACCCCCAATGAAAACATAATATTGCCACCCCCGGGCTTTGAGGGCGGCGTGACACGATTCCGGCAGACGAAGGAATACCGAATTTGCTTCCACAGGGTAGAGGATTTCCACGCCGGGAATCGGTCGAAGGGTCTCTTCCAGAAGGCGGGCGCATCGTCGGGAGTGGGCGGCCCCCTCGAGCCAACCTCCAGATTTTAGCATTTTCTTCCAAGGGGCTGCCAGGAAGCGCATTTTTGAGGCCAATTGGCCGGATTGTTTGCAGCGATAGGCAAATTCATCGGCCAGGGCGCGGTCGAAAAACAAGATAACCTCGCCGGTGCCAATGCCAAATTTTGTGCCGCCGAGGCAAAGTACATCCACGCCCACCCGCCAGGTGATGTCGGCGGGCGCACATCCCAGAGCATCCACCGCCAGTGCAAATCGGGATCCGTCCATGTGCACTTTGAGGTTGTGGGAGGTGGCAAGTGCGGAGAGGGTGCGAATTTCCTCCGGTTGGTACATGGTGCCCAATTCCGTCGGCTGGGTGAGGGATAGCACGCGGGGGCGGGGATAATGAATGTCCGTGCGCTTGGTGATAATCGACCGGACGGTGTCGGGATCAAGGCGTCCCCCGGGGCCGGTGGCGAGGAGGATTTTCGTGCCGTTGGAAAAAAATTCCGGTGCCCCGCATTCGTCGGTTTCGATGTGGGCGGTTTCGTGGCAAATGACGCTGTGATAGGAACGACAGAGCGCAGAAATGGCGAGGGAGTTGGCCGCCGTTCCGTTGAAGACGAAAAAGACTTCGCAGTCGGTTTCGAAAATCTCCCGGAAAAGGTCTGCGGCTTCGCGGGTGCATGAATCATTCCCATACGAGGGTGAAAATCCGTGATTGGCCTCGGCCAGGGCTTCCCAAGCTTCCGGGCAGATGCCGGCGGTGTTGTCACTGGCGAATTCCCAGCGGGGGAGGATGGGGTCGTTGGAATTGGACATTTGAGATGAGATATTGGGAAAGCGCGGAATTTTGCCTCAGATTGGAAAGATTGACACAAATTTTACGGATGAGCAGCGCTGATTTACAGCCAAGTCGATCCGCTGGAGCTGTTTGATTGGGCAATGGTAAAATCGCAGGTCGCGACCAGTGATGCAATCGGCCAAATTCCCCCCCGGGTTGCTGCGCCACTCTTCTGAGCGATTAGCGTTCCGACGGGGACCCATCCTCGAACCGGGCGGTTGACCAAGTGCTTGGACCCATTTCGGGCGGGCCAACAAGGATCTGTTCACTCGTAGAACCCGCCAAGTAATGGTGAGGGAGCCTTTCGGCTACGCTTTCCGCGAGGCGCACATTCGGGTCGAAACTCAGGAGACGGATTCCGCTTCGGGACGAGGTCCATGAAGCATTGTCCCTGCCGTTCCATACGATCGATCTTCCGCCACGCCGTAGATACCATTGAAAATTTGAAACGACATCTGGCATGGGCTCCCAAACGATCCACGTCGAAGCGTCTTGTTCCTGGCTCAGCCACTCCCGGACACACAGGCGGGCTCGGGCGTCGCCCGGGGTTTTTGATCGTTTCAGGCAATCACGGGCTATGCCCGCAAGACCGATAACGGCGAGCAACGAGAAAATGATCCATACCCCAACGCAGCGAAGCTTCCGGTTTGGCTGAAGCTCAATCAGCCATCCGGCGCCAAGTCCCGCCAGCAAACAAATTCCTGGAGCCAGATGTTGGGCGATTCGCGCGCTACCGCCGTAGGGGTAGCGGTGCAACGCGGCCGCAATCAATGTCAGGACGAAGGGAAGTGCGACCAAGGCGAGCAGGCTACGCGGCCATTTTTTCCAGGCATAACCCACCCCAACCAGACAAAGCAGAAGCGTTCCGATGCTGCCCCAGTGTTTGTCGCCGATGGGGTAGGCCATCATGTAGCCAGCGTTGATTTTTAAAAACCAGAGTGGGAATTGCCACACATCTTTCGGGGGAAAACTTTCCTTCCAGTACGTAGTCATTGGCGTCTCCAGCGCGGTGTATTGCTTCGAGGAAACTACGTCGAACATCCAGAAAAACGCCAAGGCCCCGAGCAGGGATCCTGCCATCCAGATCGCCCGCTCCCCATTTCTCGCGGAACGCATTTGGACCAAGAGAACCAAGGCGGAAGCGCCAAAAATAAAAACGGCGGGATAGGAGACAAGCACCGCCACCGGCGAGAGGAGAGTCCAAGCAATGAGAACTCGCCGCTGCGGGTCTTTCATATATTCCACGGTACAGAGCAGCAGTGCCGTGGAGGCGAGGAGATCGAACGAGTAGGGCTTGACCTCTACCGCGTGCCGGACCGTGAAGTAGCTGACTGCAAGAATTGCCGTCGCGAGGGAAGCTGGCAGGGGCTCCAACACACGTTGGGAGAGCCGATAAAAGAGCCAGAGGCCAAGCAGACCTGCCATTAGCGGAAGGAATCGTAGCGCTAACTCAGAGGTTCCAAGCGAGATGATCGCCAGTTTTTCCAACCAGAGAAACAAAATCGGCGACACCTGGGCATGGTCCAGAGGCGAAAGAAGACCGGCAAAGCTGCGTTCAAGAATGTTCAGCGCCAGAGCGGTTTCATCGCCCCAAAGCGGCATCTGCAAGGCATAACGGACGAGCCGCCATGCTAGGCCAATGACAATCACTGCGGCCAAGCCGATCTGAACCGCACGTGAAATCGCGGAATGCTGCCTGGGAGTTGTCACTGGCCGATATATGCAGGTCGCTCGAATGGTATGTAAAGCACCGATCCTCCCAGCATTTCCGGAGCCGTTGATGACGGCGAAGGGCCTGGCAGTTAGCTCGTGTTTTACGCCATCGGCGTTCGCCAAATCAAGCGGATCGAATCGAGGCGCAAGGGGGCCTCGGCGATGTGCCGGGTGAGGTCGTCGATTTGGGTTTGCTGTAGAGCGATCTCTTCGTCGCGGACGTGGTCGTTGACTTTTTGCAGATCCCGGAGGCGGTCCACTTCCTGACTTAGCAAGGTTTTCATACTTTTCAGGGCCGCTTGGGAAATTGCGGCGGCACGCTCGGTGGCGAGGAGACGACTTTTTTCCAGCATGTCCGGCAGCAACTTGCGTTTGATGCGGGGATTGTCGAGAAGCTGAAAGACCGATCCGGACTGAAGTTCCTCGGGGTCGGGAGTGACCTCCCCGGTGACGTCGTTGCCCTTCGGGTCCACCATGATTCGAAAGGGCGTCGGGGCGAGAAAGCGGTCGGCGTGAAGGGCGGGCGGGGCGATGGGCTCCAAGACGTGAATTGTTTCCAGATAAATCGATTGTTCGGTGCCGCCCGGCCAGACAGCAAAGGCACTGTTGCCCTGTTCGGACCCGAGCAGGAGGTCAATTGCGCTGGTCACGATGGGATGATCCCAGGTGAGAAAACTAATTTCTTCACGGCTGAGCGCTTTCGTCCGATCGCTGGTGAGGGTGAGGCCCTCTTCGGGCAGCTCTGGAAAAGCATCGGTGGTGAGATTGGCGGGGATCGCAAGATAGGTGCGGTCCGAGAGGTCCTCGACCTGGACTCCAAAGTGATCAAAGACCCGGAGCAAAAAATCGTCGAGGGAACGGTCCGCGTCGAAGGTGCGGATCTGGTCGATCAGATCCGCTGCGGCGAGGGGCCGACAGGTGTTCAATTGCAGGAGGCGATCCTCTCCGTCCTCCAGTTCCTTGGCGATGGCGGTGTGCAGGGTGCGGGTCTCCGCAATGAGAGAGTCGAGATCGGCGAGATCGCCCTGGTCTTTCAGAAGGCGCTGGAGGCGCTGGCCGATCCGGGCAATCACCTCAAGCTCGCCTTCGAGAGGTTTCTCGATGGCATTGAGCCCCTCGTGATACCAACGGGCCAATGTTTCCAAATGGCTGCCGACGGGATAGGGGACGTGGATGGAGATCGTTTCGGTTTGCCCGATGCGGTCCAGGCGGCCGATGCGCTGTTCGAGCAGCCCGGGGTTGTCCGGCAAATCGAAAAGAACGAGATGGTGGGCAAATTGGAAATTTCGTCCCTCGCTCCCGATTTCCGAGCAGATGAGGAGGCGGGCACCGTCTTCTTTGGCGAACCAGGCGGCGTTGCGGTCACGCTGCAGGAGGGTCAGGTCCTCGTGGAAGAGGGACACTTTCATATTGATGCGGGCTCGCAGGGCCTCGTCGAGAGCCAGCACCTTTTCTCGGGTGCGGCAGATCAGGAGCACCTTGGCGGGGTTCAGTTTTTCCAGCAGATTCACCAGCCAATCCAAACGGGGATCGGTGCCGAGTTGGTAGGTGCGAGGGCCTTCGGCATGGTCTGCCATCCGCTCGGCCCGGAGATCGGCGGAGCCCAGGGGGCTCAAAATTGCCCGTCGGCCCGGGAAGCCTTTCATTGTGGCGCGGGTGTTGCGAAACATGACGCGTCCGGGACCGTGTTGGTCGATGAGTTCCTGCACGAGCGTTTGACGGGCCGCCGTGTCGCCTTTTTTTATGGCGGCGAGGGATTCTTCCAGTCGTTCGGAGTTGGCGGTACAAAGTTGGCGGAGGGATTTTCCGTCGGCGGCGGTGAGGGATTTTCCGTCGAGCAACTTTGTGGTGATTCTGGCTGTGCGGCGGTAGTCGGTGCGTTGGGCTTGGAACTGGAAAAAATCTCCGTAGCGGTCGGGGTCAAGCAAACGCAGGCGTGCGAAATGCCCCTCGGCACCGAGTTGCTCCGGGGTGGCGGTGAGGAGGATGAGGCCGGGTGTGGCAGCGGCCAGAGATTCGACGATGAGATATTCCGGACTGGCTATTTTCGGCGACCATGCGAGATGGTGGGCCTCATCCACCACGATCAGATCCCAACCCGCTTCCACGACCTGGGTGCCGCGGGTGGCATTGTCGGCAATGAGGCCGATCGGACAAAGGATGAGTTGATCGTCGAGGAAGGGATTGGCTCCGGGTTCGCCGGATTCGATGGCAAGGCAGCGTTCCTCGTCGAAAATACTCACAAGGAGGTTGAAGCGGCGGAGAAGCTCGACAAACCATTGGTGAACGAGGGGTTCGGGCACGAGAATGAGAATCCGTCCTGCCCGGCCACTGCGGTGCAGACGGTGCAGAATCAGGCAGGCTTCGATGGTTTTTCCCAGTCCGACTTCGTCTGCCAGCAAGACCCGTGGAAGCACTCTCCGGGCGACTTCCCGGGCGATGGTGAGTTGGTGGGGGATAAGGGTGATGCGGGCTCCGATGAAACCCCGCACCGGGGTGTGCCGGATCTGATGACGCCGCCGGAGGGATTCGTGACGAAGGGAAAATGTGGCGTTGTCATCCACCTGGCCAATGAAGAGCCGATCCTCGGGTTTGGAGAATGTGAGGGTATCGGAAAGCTCGGTCTCGGGAATCTCCCGATCGCCGATTTGGTAAGTGAGCATGCCCTCCCGGGTCTCCACCGCGTCCACGATGGCGGTCGCCCCATCGTGAAGTTTGATGGTGTCGCCGGGCTGAAATTCGACCCGTTTGATGGGTGCGGATTCGGTGGCGTATTGGCGCAGGGTGTCGCTGACCCGGAAGAGGAGAAAGACACGGTTCGGTCCCGTATCCACCACCACTCCCACGCCGAGTTCCGGCTCGGACTCGCTAATCCACCTCTGCCCTTTTTGATATTTATCCATTCTCAGACCTCGGACATTATCGGGTGGGCAGAGAATTGACAAAGCCGCAATGAAAGATTTCGTCGTCCGAGAGATTCGGTTACGACCGAGGGGTGAAGGACGTTGTGATTCATTCGGATGGTGGGTGTCGGGGGAATCCCGGTCCCGGAGGTTGGGGAGTTGTGCTGGAATACGGTGTTCATCGGCGGGAATTTAGCGGCGGCGAAGTGGCGACGACGAATAACCGGATGGAATTGCGGGCGGCGATCGAGGGTCTGAGTGCCCTGAAAACTCCGTGCCGGGTGGAGTTCTTCACCGATTCGCAATATGTGAAAAATGGCATGACGCTTTGGATCGAGGGCTGGAAGCGCAAGGGATGGCGGATGAAGTCCAGGAAGCCGGTGAAAAATATGGATCTTTGGCAGGCCCTCGATGCGGCGGTGGCAAAGCATACTGTGACCTGGCGGTGGGTGAAGGGACACACCGGCCAGGCGGGGAACGAGTGCTGTGACCTGCTGGCCAACGCCGCCATGGATCGGATCGAAGAGGAATTTCCTTCTTCTCAACGCGCGGAGGCCCTCAAGCAGTTTCAAGCGGCCTCGCCGTCCGTTCCGGGCTGGGATGGTTTTGACGCCCTGGCCCCTTCGGGAGGAGCGTAAATCCTCAGTTGATGACGCGTACCGGGGTGCCCAGCGGCGCGTTTTCCCAGTAGATCTTAACCAATTTTTCCGGCATGCGGATGCAGCCATGACTGTCGGCGACTCCCGGCAGGAAGCCCTGGTGCATTCCCACGCCGGAATTGGTCAACCGCATGAAGTAAGGCATTGGGGCTCCTGCGAAGCTGGTGCCAGGTGGCCGGGGATCCTTTGCGCTCACATTGGCCTGAACGACGTTTCCTTCCGGATCGACAAAATCGCCGTAAAGATTCGAGGCGTGATGGAGGTTCTTTTGGATGATTTTGTAGCTGCCGGCCGGAGTATCATATCCTTCCCGCCCACTGGAGATGGCGGAGACGCCGACCAGCTTTCTGCTTTTGTAAAATGAGATGGTTTGTTTCGAAAGATTGATCACCATGGAAGGAGATCCGGAAATACCACTGCCGTCCCAATAGGATTTCTTCAGAGCCAGATTTTCCTTGGTAGCAGGATCGATGACCGTATTCCCGGTGCCGAGGTATTGTACGGAACGATTGGTCAGGCGGGAGTCGTGGCTGGCACATGCTCCGAGGACCAACGCAAGAGTGGCGACGCTGGGGAGCAGGAGGTAACGAGCCGAAAGTTTCATACGGCGTGTAAATGAACAGGCTTTTGGGAAACGTCAAGTCGCCCTTGGTGCGAGGAAGCTCGAAACCTTGAGATTTTTGGGAGGGGGAAAAATGGGACTCCTCCCAGGGGTTGGAAAAATCCTTTGCGTCGTCCCCCTTGCGAAGTGCGGCGGAGTTTGCTAAATGCTCTTCTAACAATGCCAACTTACGAGTACGAATGTGCGAAATGCGGGAAGACGTTTGATTTTTTCCAGTCCATGAAGGACGAACATCTCAAGACCTGTATTAATAAAAAATGCAAGGGCAAGGTGAAACGTTTGCTGGGCACCGGGGCGGGGTTGATTTTCAAAGGCAGCGGGTTTTATATCACGGACTATCGCAGCGAAGGCTACAAGCAGGCGGCGAAAAAGGACACGCCAGGCGGCGGGGAAGCCACCAAGTCCGGTGGCGGGGAAGCGGCCAAGTCCGGTGGCGGGGAAGCGGCCAAGTCCGGTGGTGGGGAATCAAGTCCATCCCCCTCGAGCGGCGGTGAGAAACCCAAGGCCGAAAAATCGAAGCCTACCAAATCCAAATGAACGAGTTGAAATGTGTCGGATGCGGGCATGAGAATGATTCGACGCGGGTGTTCTGCCATAATTGCGGCATCCGTTTGGAACGCGCGGAAGGCAACAAGCCGACCATCGCGGAGAATAGTCCAGTTCTGGGAAGGACGTCGGGTCCGGTCCGAAGGGGATTCTTCGGGTCCGGAGGAGGGGCAGGCTCCATTTATCGCCTCTTGCGGAGTCTCGTCTCGTTGGCGATTCTTGGTGCCCTGATCGCGGTCCTTATTCAGATGGCCAGCGAGCCAGAAGGGATCCCGGTGTCTGCGGCTGTGAATGAGACCAAGGCCTCCCAACTTTATGAAGCCATCAAGGGGTTCGCAGACACCGTCTATCCCCGCACCATCGACCTGACTGAGGCTCAGGCCAATAATTTCCTCGCTTCCCGAATTGTGCCCGGGGAGGTGGAGTCCGGGCTTCTGCGGGCAAAATTTGTTCGGGCCCTGGTGAAAATCGATGACGGGAACATGCAATTTGTGGTCGAGCAACAGTATTTGGGACATTCCGTCTTTATGGTTTTGACCTTCGTGCCGAAGCCGGTTGGGGACGTCACCACCGGGCAAAATACGACCAGTCTTCAGTTGGTGGGGGCTGGGGTGGGCCGTATGAGCTTCCCCGCCGTGCTTGCGCCCGCGCTGCAGGTGCATTTGCAGGGAGTGATTGATTCAGCGAGCCAGGCAACGGACCTTCTCGGGAGGGCGGACAGCCTGTATTTTCTCTCCGGGGTGGCCAGGGTGGGTTGGAATGGCACCAAAAAGCCGGGTGGCTGACATGCGTGCGGGGGTGTACCTCCTGCCGGTTCTTTTGCTGGCGCTGGGGCTGGCGCAAGGGCAGGCGGCGCCAGTGGGCCTGCAGCGCTCGATCAGTTCTTCGGGACAATTCGTTGTCTATTTTGCCGATGGCATGGCGCGCACGAAATTTGCCCGGCAGGCGGAGGACATCAAAGAAAAATGGAGGCGGATCCTGCACCTCAAAGACGACTGGAAGGCTCCGATCATTATTCAAGTGGCGGCCCGCCGTCCGCGCAATGCGCCGCAGATGGTGACGAGGCTGTATGAAAGTGATGGCGGAGAATTCAAAGTGCAGATCGATATCTATGATTTGGCGGTGCTGAACAGCCGGGCTCTTGATCGGGAAATTCTGAGGGCCTTGTGTTTGGAATATTCCTATCGGGGACATCCCGCGTTGGCGGGGCGCCCGATTGTGCAACCTCCGGAATGGTTGATCGACGGAATGGCTGAGGATATCGTCGCCAGCGAGGAGGGAATTCCATCCGGTTTGTATGAGATGTTGATCAAGAGCGGACCGCCGCCGCAGCTGAGCGCATTTTTAAAAATGCGCCCCGAGCGTCTCGACGCCACCTCCCGTACTCTCTACTCCGCTCAGGCCATGGGATTGCTCCAAGCGCTCCTTGGTTTGGCGGGTGGCGCCGACGGTCTGGCTGACTATCTGTCTGGACTGCCGGCCGGCAATCCCACCGATGCTCGGGAGTTGCTGGATGGTTTCCCGGAGTTTTCTGGTGATGCGAGTCAGCTCTCGAAGGTCTGGACATTGAGCCTAGCCGGGGCTTCGGCGGCGGATCGAGTCAAGCCGCTGACCATGCAGGAGACCCGCCGCCAGCTGGCCTTGTTATTGGAAATTTCCGTTCCGAAATGAACGTTTCAGTTTCCAAAACGCAGCCACGTCGGCCCCCATACTAGGTCGACGTTCAATTGTGATGTGTTCTTGTGATGTGGGTCTAAAGTCATATGCTTGGCCGCACGAGAAATTAGCAAATAGACGGATGTCAAATTGAGATTGAATTTTCCTAAAGTGTGGTAAAAGAAATACTTTTGCAGTCTCGGGAGAAGCGACCACGAAAGCTATTCTGGGTAATTTCTCCAATGCACCGCGACTCATGGCTTTACAGCACTTTTGGCCAGTCGATCATAGAGGTCTGAAATGTGGGGAAAGCCATTCAGGTTTTCTATGCGGATGGGAGAAATTCGCGCACGGGAAATAAGTCGATGTGACCCGCCGACGATTGCCTCTTGATCTGACGCGAACATCTCTGGCATTTTTTCGCCCGGCCGGATTCCTGTGAAGCGATTCTCAATATCTCTTCCTGAGTGTTTGTCCATGTATCGAGCCGTATCGGCAATATTGACCGGAGTGCCCACGTCCAAAATCAAAGTTTCCTGACTTTTTCCCAGAACCGATGCCTGAAGTTCAAGGTTGACAGCCTCCTTGATTATCATGAAATATCGAGTGACATTTTCGTTGGTAACTGTTAAGGGTCCACGATTTGCAATTTGATGTCTAAAGTTACGTAGCACTGAGCCCGGAGAACC
>CALBXK010000338.1 GCA_937890535.1 uncultured Spartobacteria bacterium | reverse complement strand
GGCGGACAGGAACGAGAACTGCCCGTCTTGTCAGATGGACACCAACAGTGTCAATTGAGGATTCATTTCTCATGGCCATTTCCCCTCCCATCATCCGTGCCCAGGGCGTCACGAAACGATTCGGGAATTTTGTGGCGCTCCGTGACATGGATCTTGAATTGACTAAGGGCGAATGCGTCGGATTGCTGGGTCCCAACGGAGCCGGAAAATCAACTTTCATTGGCTGCATCTACGGAGTCGTACGCCGCACGGCAGGGACCCTGGAGGTCTTTGGTCATGACCCAAACACCGGAGCCCGTCAGATCAAACAAAACCTTGGTGTTGTGCCTCAGGAAAACGCCCTGGATGAGGAACTCACAGTTCGGGAGAACATGGAGCTCTACGCCCGCTTCGGTGGATTGTCCCGCACCACCGCCCGGAAGCGCATCGACGAATTACTCACCCACATGGCCCTCGAACACAAGGGCGATGCCACCATCAAAATGCTCTCCGGCGGCATGAAGCGCCGGCTCACCTTTGTCCGAGCCCTCTTGGCCGATCCCGAATTGCTCATTCTCGACGAACCCACCACGGGACTTGATCCCGCGGTCCGTCATCTGCTCTGGGAAAAAGTCCATGCCTTTCGCCATTCCGGGAAGACTGTCCTGGTCACCACCCACTACATGCATGAGGCAGAAATCCTTTGCGACCGTATCATCATTCTGGACCGCGGGTCGGTGGTGGGATGTGGATCCCCGCAAGCATTGATTGCTCGCGAGACTCCGGGGTTTGTGGGCGTATTTTCCACCGAAACAGCCAACCAACTCCGCAGCCATCTGCAACCAGGCTGGCGCTTCTTTCTCCAGGGACACCAGGCCTGCATCCGGACCCCTCGATTGGAGGATCTTCTGGACCTCCAAGTCACGGTCGGGACCACGGCACGCCAACTGCGACCGGCCAATCTGGAAGATGTCTATCTCAAACTGACCGGAAGGGAACTTGACGATGAAGAATAGCAGCCCGCACTCCTTGCAGCTCGCCTGGTATGTCGTGGTGCGCAACTGGGTGGTCTATCGCAAGGACTTCCTGGCGAATATTTCTCCCACTCTGGCTGATCCCGCCCTGATGATGGTCGCTCTCGGAATGGGCCTCTCTCCTTTTGTCGGCGAGATCAACGGGCTCAGCTACGCCCAATACCTTGCTCCCGGCATGGTCGCGACCACGGTGCTGTTCTCCGCATTCTTTGAGAGCAGTTACGGTTTTTATGTTCGGATGACGTTCGAATCGGTCTTCAAGGCCATGCTCACAACCCCCATTTCTGTCCGGGAAGTCGTCATTGGCGAGTTCATCTGGGGATTCATTCGGACCGCCATGATGGGCGCCGGGGTGGGAATCGTTCTTCTGGTCATGGGGCTTTTGCCCCGCCCCTCCGCATTGATCTATTTCCCCATCATTGCAGGACTTCTTTCCGTCCCCCTGGCCGCAATCGGCCTTCTCGCCTCGGCGTTGGTCCGAAACATCAATCAGTTTCAAACCGTCTATTCGTTTCTCATCGCTCCGATCTATTATCTCTCAGGGGTATTTTTTCCCCTCGACGGGCATCCGATCCTCTACACCGTCGCTCAAATCTCCCCGTTTACCCATGGCGTGAGTCTCCTGCAAATCGCCGCATGGGGCGATGCTTCGCCGGGTCGAATCTGCTACCATGTCGGAGTCTTGCTTGTCTCCACTGTTGGGCTCGGGCTTTGGGCCAATCGGCAAATCTTCAGAAAGCTCACGACCTGATTCCAAAACGCGGTTTGCAATTCGCAGAGTGTCTTGCGAATACAAATGCGCTAGGGTCGCCAACAACCGGGTCTTTCCGATCATCATGCCACACAACATCGATTTGATCCTGACGCTCACCGGCGGACTGACCGCCGCCCTGGCCTTGGGATTTCTTACCCACAAGCTCAAGCTTTCCCCGATCGTGGGTTATCTGCTGGCCGGGGTCATCGTGGGGCCGCATTCGCCGGGTTTTGTCGCGGATGAAAACATCGCCGCCCAATGCGCCGAGATTGGCGTTATCCTTCTGATGTTCGGCGTCGGCCTCCATTTTCACCTCAAGGACCTTCTGGCCGTACGAACGCTGGCGATCCCTGGTGCCATCGTCCAAATCGCGGTCGCGACCGGTTTGGGGGCAGTTATCACCCGAGCCTTTGGATGGTCCTGGTCTGCAGGCATTGTTTTTGGGATGGCGATCGCGGTGGCCAGCACGGTCGTTCTGACCCGGGTTCTGGCCGACAACCGGGATCTCCACACCCCCACCGGCCATGTCGCCATCGGATGGCTCATTGTCGAGGACCTCTTCACCATCTTTGCCCTCGTCTTGCTCCCCGCATTCTTCGGGCCGGGCAGTGAAGATTCAAGTCTGGCAGGAACTTTGGGATGGGCGGTCTTAAAATTGGTCGCCTTGTTCGCATTTGCTCTCATCGCGG
Source organism: uncultured Spartobacteria bacterium (assembly GCA_937890535.1). Lineage (GTDB taxonomy): Bacteria > Verrucomicrobiota > Verrucomicrobiia > Chthoniobacterales > Terrimicrobiaceae > CAMASH01. The sequence goes on along the minus strand of CALBXK010000338.1, from coordinate 3,645 downwards.
GTCAAAAGTTGATCCCCTGGATTCTGGGCACCGTGGCGCGAACCGGAGCCCGGGACCTCTTTACCTTGGCCGTGCTGGTGCTCGCACTTGGAATCGCCGTCGGCTCGGCCGAACTCTTCGGGGCCTCGATGGCCTTGGGGGCCTTCCTCGCGGGAATGATCGTCGGACAATCGGATTTCAGTGCCCGCGCCACCGCGGACGCCCTCCCCATGCGCGATGCCTTTGCGGTTTTGTTTTTCGTTTCCGTGGGGATGCTCTTTGATCCCTCCGGACTTGCTGAAGGCTGGCCGCTCATGCTCGCGACGATTGGGATCGTCATTATCGGAAAACCTCTGGCCGCCATGGTGGTGGTCTTACTTTTTCGTCGGCCGCTTCGTGAAGCCCTCTCCATCTCGGTTGCTCTGGCGCAGATTGGCGAATTTTCCTTCATCGTCGCTGCTCTCGGCATCAGCTTGCAGGTCCTGCCAGTCGATGCCACCAATGCCATCGTGGTGGCCGCGGTGGTCTCGATCACCCTGAATCCCCTGCTCTATAAAGCGATCCGGCCCTTTGTGTCCTGGTTGGAAAGCCGGGGACATATCTCGCCCCGATTGATCACTCCCGACGGCGAATCCCCGGCGTCCGAGGAGGGCGCGGAGAGAGTGATCATGATCGGGCATGGTCCGGTGGGATCCACTCTGACCCGCCTTCTCCGTGACAACCAGGTCGATGTCGTTGTTGTCGAAATGAACCTTGAGACCATCACGGCCCTGAAGGCCTCGGGAATTCCGGCCGTCTATGGCGATGCCACCCAGAGGCAAACCCTCCACCATGTCGGCATCGAGAATGCGAAAGGTCTCGTCATCACCGCATCCGATATTCCGGCCCGGGATATCGTTCAGGCCGCTCGGGAGATCAATCCCCACCTGCAAATCCTCAGCCGGGCACCGACGCTTCGTGATGTGGAACCGCTGAAGCAAGCCGGCGCGGATGCGGTATTTTCTGGAGAAGGCGAAGTCGCCCTCGCCATGTCGAGCCACCTGCTCCGCAGTATGGGAGCGAGCGATGCAAAGATTGAGGGTGAGCGGGTCCGTTTCCATGAGGAATTTCTCCAGGCTCCCTCCGCTTAAACATGAGACTTCTTCCTTCCTGGCCTGCGAATATCTCCCCTTGGACCGGAACCTGATCCGATCGCTCTGAACCCATGGCACCCTATCTGATCGTTATCCTCGCCGCCCTCTCCATGCTGGGCGCTCTCTCGATTGACGCCTACCTCCCGGCCCTGCCAGCCATCGCCACGCAATTTTCGTCCACCCCTCATGCGGTCCAACTCTCACTCACCGCCTATGTGTTCTCCTTTGCGGTTATGACCCTGTTTCACGGCACCCTGTCCGACTCCCTCGGTCGCCGTCCCGTCATCCTCGGTTCCCTGGCCGGTTACTTTCTCGCCACCCTGGGAGCGGCATTTTCGAATTCCCTGGAAATGTTGATCGGCTTCCGCCTCCTCCAGGGCGTTTTCGCGGGTGGTGGTGCCGTCGTGGCCCGGGCCGTTGTTGTCGATCTTCTTTCCGGTCGCAAAGCTCACCGGGCCATGTCGGCCATCAATGTGGTTTTTGGACTCGCACCGGCCATTGCCCCGATCCTGGGGGGATGGTTATTGTTTCAATTTGGATGGCGATCCATCTTCATCGCCATCGCGGTGTTCAGCCTCCTGCTTCTCCTGGCCTGCATCTTCGCCCTCGCCGAGAGCCTTCCCCCGGAAAAACGGCATCCCTTCCATCTCCGAACTGTTCTTGCCAATTATTGGAAAGTCGGCAGCCACGGCTACTTTGTCCTCCGTTCGGCCAGCACCGCTCTCGCCTTCTCTGGAATCATGATCTACGTCTCGGCGGCCCCAGATTTCGTTCTCGGGATCCTGGGCCTTTCCGTGACGGATTTTGGATGGCTCTTCCTGCCACTCATCGGCGGAATGGTCATCGGGTCCTTCCTCGCCGGGTGGATGAGCCATCGCCTGAAGACGCCTCTCATTATCAGCATTTCCTTTACGATCATGCTTCTATCGGCACTGGCCAATGTCATTGTTGCCCTGTGCTTCGAACCCCAACTTCCCTGGGTCGTCATCCCCCTCATGACCTACTCCCTCGGTTCCGCCATCGGCACCCCCGCCATGAGCATGATTTCCCTGGAAATGTTTCCCCGGCTCCGCGGGATGGCCGCTTCCCTTCAGACTTTCGCCTTCATGATGCTCTTCGCCATCATTTCCGGCCTGATCGTTCCCCGGCTTTTCGGAAGCCCGCTCAAACTCGCCGTCGGCACCGCCCTCGGAGTCATTCTCTGCATTCTCTGCTGGATCGCCGCCTCCCGGGCCGCAAAACCTGAAAAAATCAGCAATCGTCGGCACAAAAGCCCTTCTTGAAAGCGAATCCTCCCGAATAACTGACAATTTCCCATGACATCCAGAATTATCTGTGTTAGTCTCTATTTCTCATGCTTATGCAAAGAAAAAGTGCGTTCTCTCGTCGGCTTCCTGATCTCGTGACCGAGGAACTCGTTGCCGCCCTCTCCAAAAAAGGTACAACCTTCGAGTTTAAACAACTTTTCGACGTTGTTCACGAGCGCTTGCGCGCCCGGAATGCGGCCAGCGGTGGAGAGGAAATGCTCCGCCTCCGCGCTTACGAAAAGCTCCAAAACCTCGTTTCTCGTGGTATGGTCAAAAAAGCTGGTAAAAAATACCGCGGTTTGGCCTCGCTTTCCAAGGCGTTGACTCCACCACCGGATTTCATCCCACCAGCAGCGGCCAAAGCTGCTGCCGCCGCCGCCGCGAAGGCCGTCGCCGCCAAGTAAATAAGTAAAAAAGTAAGAGAAGAGCTCCAAGCCCGGCTTGGCTCCAACTTGATACCAAGGAGCGGTTTTTTTGCCCACCAAATAATTGGAGGGCGAGTCACCGACCCTTGCTTGCTTGAGTGATGTAGGCTGGCTTGAGATAGAGAGGCTCCGGCAATTCCTGCGCAGGCAAAATCCCGCTGGCTCGCCGTGCCAGCCTTGCCGCCTGTGGATATTCGGTCACAGCCTGCGGAAGGAAGGCTATTGGCTCTGGCACATAAAGACGCGTTTTTGCCCCGTCCGATTCCGCTGACGGGCCTTCGGCGGCGATTTTCCGCAAGATTTCCGCCTCAGAATACAACCCGGGCACTTCCTCAAAGTGACCCTGTCGCACTCGGGCAAAATAGAACTGGCCTCGCCTGGCATCCCCCACCGCCAGATAATCCTCATCCGCATCCCCAAGGCCCAGCAAAGAAGAGACTCCGGTTAAGGGAACCCCCCGGGCCGTGGCAATCCCCCAAGCGGCCGCCAGTCCGGCCCGGATCCCATTGTAACTTCCTGGCCCCGTGCCCGCCACCACCCGACGAATTTCCCCTGCCTCCTGAAGCATCTCTTCCAGAACGGAAAAAAGGGTTCCCCCGCGGCCCCGGGGGGTTGCAAAGGTCACGGAACGAACAACCTCAGCAGGCTCCGTGTCGCGAACCAAGGCCACAGAACCGACGGAAGACGCACAATCGAGCGCAAGAATCATGGCCAAGAGTGACGCCCCAACGCTTGGGGGTCAATTGTCCGCAACGCACGTGATCGAGAGGCTAAAGGTTCTGGCTTCATTTCATACCTAGT
>CALBXK010000337.1 GCA_937890535.1 uncultured Spartobacteria bacterium | reverse complement strand
TTCTCGAACAGGCGATCTTGGAGGGAAAGTTCCTCGCCCACGAAAGGCTTCCCATCGAGACGGAACTCTGCAAGAAATTCAAAGTGAGCCGGACTGTGATTCGGGAAGCCTTGAACAAGCTTAAATCGCAAGGTTTTCTGCAGTCGATCGCAGGAAGAGGAACTTTTGTGCTTCCGTACGATTTTTCCCACATCAACTCGGCCGTGGAGCGCTTTGGGCTCCTCAACACGGACAAGGAGGTGGCGGTTTCGTTACTTGAGCTCCGCAGTCTCATTGAGCTGGAATGCACCGAGCGACTGGCTCGAAATCCCGTCATCCCGGTCTGTAAGCAGCTTGGAAAAACCATCGAACTGATGGCAAATGCGATCAAATTCAGTCCCCGAAGGATCCGGGAATTCAGCGATCTTGATACCCGCTTCCACCTCATCTTGATCAAATCATCCGGAAATCCCATTTTTATCAAACTTTTCGAAGTATTACGTCGCACCATTAGTCATCCCTTTGATCTGCAAAGCTTTCCGGTCTCGACGGAGGAAATTATGCAGAAGACTCTTTTATACCACACGGAGATCTTGGAGTGCGTCGAGGCGAGGGACTCGGAGGGTGCCAGAAGTGCGATTCGGAGCCATCTCGAATACGCGACGGATCTTTACGTTCAAACCGAGGAACTCTAGGCGAACAAGATTTAAGAATGGCCATGGCGGAAATATTCTGCGGGTTTGCCGTGGCTTGGATTCTGTTTGGCCTCGATGGAGCAGAGACGAAGGACACTACGTAACGTTGGCGGGACGCGGGATATTGCCTGATCAAGTTCGGCTAGGAACTGATGCGACAGAGTGAAGCCCTCGATTTGGAATTGGTTCGTGAGCCCAGGGCAAGATTTGGCGAGGAAAACACGCTTGCGATCCTAAAAACGGGAATGAAACCACTAATGGACTCTCATAACCACCTGCAACGGCTGCAAAGCAACGGCCAGGCTTTCAAATGGAAAGAGACTTACAAAAGCAGAAGCATTCATCTTACGGAGGATGGATCCACTTCACGTATCTTCTTTAAAATCCGTGTTTTATTTGAAAGCCTGGCCGTTGCTGCGGATGCGCCTCATTCCTCCCGGAATTCGCCCCCTTCGGGCTGCTTCCAGCAGGCTATGTCCGCGGTTCCCACCGCTCCCGTTCCGTTGCAGGTGCCTATCCGTGGCCCATTTTCCTATATAGGGTGATTGATGAGGGATGTGTCTGGGGCGCCCGCACCGCCTTCAAGACTTCAGCATCTGGTGGCTGGAAGAACCACCGGCCCTGGACCCAAGGCAGGATTCAGTTTGTCATCCCGTGAGACCACTCCTCCCGATGCATGGCGTTTTCGGTAGCAGGCACGGTTTTCCGTAAGACTTTTAGGAGCGCATGGGAGCACAATCTTTCCAGAAAATTAAATACAAGCTCGTATTGGTTAAAAATGTGAAAAAAATTATTGACAGATCGGCTAAAGATATGATCTGTTTGTCATACAAGACATGAAAGCGACCGCAAATTCCTCCATTTCAAGAACCCTTGTTCAGGGAAATATCTTCTCCGTTCCGGAGATCTTCCAATGCGAGGCATCATCGTTCTCACGCCTTTCCTAGAACCAAAAACAACCAACCCAAAAAAATCCCATGAAAATCCCATCCCTATTACTCGCCTTCTTCCTTGCCATAACGCCCTCAGTTTGGGCAGACAATCTCTATGTCGTTGCCGGGGTTCTTGTGCAAGAAATTGACACGACCAATATTGGAGGTGGAGAAACAACCTATGCTAGCGGCTCTCTACAGGCGCCACAGTACGCAACTTTTAACAGCGCAGGCAACCTTTACGTGGGAAGCTTTGGAAACAATTCTATTCCCATTTGGGCGCCCGGGGGAGGAGGTGCTATTGGAACCATCCACACGAACCTCGACGGCCCCTCTGGAGTTGCATTTAGCAGCATCGGAAATCTGTACGTGTCAAACAACAACGGCAATTCGGTCTCCATCTTTGATTCCTCCAATGCTTTCATATCGACCTTCAGCACCAATATGGCAGCTCCAGCAGGAATCGCTCTGGACAGCTCAGACAATGTCTACGTGGCGAATGTTGCAAGCGGAAACAATACGGTCTCAAAATTTGATTCGGCAGGAACTTTTTTGCTATCGATCACTGATGCCAGCCTGAGTCGGCCAGCAGGTCTCGCATTCGATGCCGGCGGAAATCTCTATGTGGCCAATCTCACGGGGAATTCCGTTTCCGTTTTCAACACTTCGGGAACCTTTCTGAGTACCATTAGCGATGCGAGCGTAAACATTCCTCAAGGATTGGCCTTTGATAGTCTTGGCAACCTGTACGTCGCAAATACTGGATCCAGCAGTATTTCCGTCTTCAATTCGGCTGGTGTCTTCCAGAGCAATTTTGCAGTTTCCGGAGCGCCCGTCGGTCTGGTGATCACTGTGCCAGAACCTTCCACGGTCGTTCTACTTGGCTTGGGACTGACAGCCCTGCCTCTGATGAAAAGGCGTCTCAGGGCGAGTTGAACTGTTCTTGACGGAACCTGATAGGCGTCTAAATCAGACGGATGAAATCCGTAATCACCGATGGAAAAGGAAAGGTAGAGTTAAAGGAAATTCGCGATCCTCAACCGAATTCCCACCAATGCCTCTGCCGGATCGACGCCTGCGCCACCTGTACCGGCACAGACAAGAAGCTTGTCAACGGTCAGATGGCCTGGGCGAACAAGTATCCCGCAATTTTGGGACATGAAAGCTTTGGCACCGTCATTCAGTGTGGCCGCGATGTCAGGAATATCAAACCGGGGGATAGATTCCTGCGTCCAGCTGCCGCTTATCCCTGGACCCTTCTGGACGGCTATGCATCCTGGATGGGGGGATTTTCTGAATATGGCCTGGTTACGGACACCAAAGCCCTGCAGGAAGATAACCCCTCTGCGGTCATCCATCCCTATTGCGTCTATCAGCAGCTCATTCCTCCAGAAATTTCCATTGAGGCAGCAGACGCCACGATGCTGGTGACCTTGAAAGAAATTGCCAGCACCCTCCGTGATCTCGACATAAAGTTTGGCTCAAAAGTTGTTGTTTTAGGTACCGGGGCCGTCGGCATGTCCATGTGTTATTTCGCCAAACTCTGTGGAGCCTATCCGGTAATCTCCGTGGGCCGACGGGATCAACCTCTGGAAGACAGTAGGAAAACCGGCGCCGATTTCGTCATCAATGTCCTGCATGAGGACATGGCTCAAAAGGTTATGGAATACACCCAGCAATCGGGAGTGGACTTCGTTCTCGATGCTGCAGGCGACACCGGTTTAATTATGAACTCAGGTCCGATGCTGGCAAAATACGGAGCCATTTGCTCCTACGCGGGTCGAACGGGGGCCGAACCGCTGGCCGTCGACAGCATCAAGGGAGCCGCGCACTGGAAATACATCCAGGGAGGTCCCGACGAGTCGTCAGCCCACCAATATTTGCTCGATCTGGTCCGAATCAAGGCTGTCCCCTTGAAAGCCTTTTATTCTCACACCCTCCCCTTCGACGAATTTGAAGCCGGGTTTCAAATGCTGATCGAAAAGCAGGCATCCAAGATCGTTTTTACGATGACGTAGTCCTCAAGGATGACAGGGGATCGACCAATTCCCCCCGCTCGATGGCCTCCCGAAGATGGTCCGCGACATGCTCGGATTTGTATCGTGAATAATTCACCACTCAAATGGATGTTGCCCTCGCCCGGACTTCCTCACGGCACAAGGCGACGGCACGGCTGATCATCTTGCGAAGCGCTGCGGCTCGATGATCGAGCGAAAACTCGGAGGGTGACTCCAGAGTGAAGGTCCGCTCCGCGTGTTGAAAATGGAGAAAAATAGCCTCCGGCCAGTCGGACATCGAATCCGGGGTGATCTTGGCTCGCATCACTCCTGCCCGGGCGACCCGGCCCTCGATGCGGCCTCGGGGGTCCGGGGGAATCTGTTTTTCCGCCTCCAAGAGCATTTCCCCCCAATAGGGCTTTCGCGACACCACTTCGTAAAGGTACATTCCCTGGGCGTCGTAGTCCTCATGCAAGGTCAGCGCGAGATCGAAACGCCGCCCCGCCAACACCCGCATCTGCGCCGCAACCTGGGGGATCCGCCCGAGGCGGAAGTCGCGATTCAAATCCCGCCCCTCGGCATCCAGGCGATTGTTATTCACGATCCCCCAGGGATTCAGGCAGGGGAAAATTACTACCTTCAGGTTCGCCAGAAGGGCCTCATGCTTTTCCGCCCATTCCAGAAGCCCCTCGGTGGCGCCGACTTCGTCCCCGTGAATTCCCGCAGAAAAACAGAGCGCTGGAGCCGAATCCGCCGCCGGTGGGATCCTGTTTTCGAGATAAAAAAGTTCGTATCCTCCGGCTTCGGCAAAATTGACTATTTTCAGGCGAGCCCGGCGGGCCAGTCCACGCCAGCGACGGATGAGGTGCGCGTAATCATGAGCCCGGCCATGTCGCAGCGTGCCCATCAATCGATCAGGCGTTTGGTGATATCGGCGTAGGCATCGATGCGACGATCGCGGAGGAACGGCCAGTGGGTGCGCTGGGTGTCGACGGTGTCGAGGTCGATTTCGGTGACGAGAACCGCTTCCTCATCCGGCGGAGCCTTGTCCAAAATCTGGCCTGAAGGATCACAAATAAAACTCTGCCCCCAAAATTCGATTCCCTCGCCGCCATCCGGGGCTTCGTGACCCACCCGGTTGGAGGCGGCCACGTAGCAGCCATTGGCCACCGCGTGTCCCCGCTGCACCGTCTCCCAGGCCGAGTGCTGACGCTGGCCGTAGTGGGATTTTTCCCCGGGATGCCAACCAATGGCCGTTGGATAAAACAATATTTGCGCTCCCCGCAGAGCGGTGAGTCGAGCGGCCTCCGGATACCATTGATCCCAGCAGATACACACCCCGATCCGGCCGAATCGGGTGTCCCAGGCCTGAAAGCCGAGATCTCCCGGGGTGAAGTAAAACTTCTCGTAAAAGAGCGGATCATCCGGGATGTGCATCTTGCGGTATTTTCCCAAGTACGAGCCGTCCGCATCGATAATGGCGGCCGTATTGTGATAGACCCCGGCGGCGCGGCGCTCGAAGAGCGAGGCAATGAGGACGACTCCCAACTCGCCGGCCAGGGACTGCATCTTTTTCGTCGTCGGACCGGGAAGCGATTCCCCCAGTTCGAAATATTTATGATCTTCGACCTGACAAAAATAGAGAGAGGTGAAGAGTTCCTGCAGGCAGATGATTTGGGCGCCGCGCTGCGCCGCCTCACGAATCCCCCGCTCGGCGGCGGCAAGATTTTCCTCCCCGCTCACCGTGCAGCGATTCTGGACCAGACCAATCTTTACCTTTTGGGCCATGTGGGGAGATATCGTCGAGGGTTCCTTGCCGCTCACTGAACTGAACTCCGCGGCACGATTTTCACGCTTTTAATTTCGACCCGTTCGGTCGGCTTGCTCGGTTCACCGGAGGGCGAGACGATCACCGGCGTCGCGGCGATTTTTGCCAACGTCTCCTCCCCCTGAATAACCTTCCCAAAGCCCGTGTACTTTCCGTCAAGGTGGGACGCGGTCCCCAACATGAGGAAAAACTGGCTCCCGGCAGAATCAGGGTTCGCTGAGCGGGCCATGGAAACGACGCCGCGTTCATGGCTACGATCGTTGAACTCTGCCGGAATCTGGTACCCCGGTCCGCCCGTCCCCCAACGCGCCTCCTGAGAGAGATCTTTCGTCAATGGATCCCCTCCCTGCGCCATGAAATTGGCCAGGATGCGATGAAAGGCGGTTCCATCATAAAATCCGGCCCCAGCGAGTTTTTTAAAATTGGCCACGGTCTTGGGGGCGACATCCGGCCAGAACTCCAAAACCAATTGTCCTTTCGAAGTTTCAATCACCGCCACCTCGTCGACCGTGGGATCGGGAGCGGGCGCGGCGTGCAGAATCGGGCTGGCGAGGAGGGTCGCCGCAACAAGCGAGGAAAGAATTTTCATAGCGTCGAGAATTTCATGACGCCCGATCCGTGTCACGGCAACAATTTTGACCGCGTGAATTTTCCGTTTTCGAGTTTACATCAATCCTCTGAGACGAAATGCTGTCCCCCTAATGTCCGATATCCGCATTCTCATGAAAACCAACAAGGGCGACATCGAAGCGACCCTTTACGCTACAAAAGCCCCTATGACCGTGGCCAACTTCCTCAATCTCGCCCAGCGCGGCTATTACGAAGGCATTTCCTTCCATCGGGTCATCGCTGATTTTATGATCCAAGGGGGCGATCCGACCGGGACCGGAGGCGGCGGCCCCGGATACAAGTTCGGTGACGAAGTGGGCACCGGACTCAAGCACGACGCGCCCGGCATCTTCTCCATGGCCAACGCCGGCCCTGGCACCAACGGCAGCCAGTTTTTCATCACCCATCTCCCCACCCCTCACCTTGACGGCAAACACACCGTCTTTGGAAAAGTCACTTCCGGGTTGGAAGTTGTCAACACCATCGCCCAGGGCGATAAAATTGTGAAAATCGAGATTCTGGATTCTCCCAAGGATCTTTTCGAAGATGAGAAGGCCCACATTGCTGAGTGGGAAGCCGTGCTGGGGAAATAGCCCGCGCTTCGCGCGGAGTGGCGAGTGGCGAGTGCGGAGGGCGTCTTCCGGCCCCGACCGCCATCAATCCGCCTGCAACGGATCGGGCGACGCCCGAACGGCCAGGCTTTCAATCCGCACTCCGAAATCCGCAATCAAAAAACCGTCGGCTCGCCCTCGTGGAGGAGGCGGACTTTATCCAAAATCTGAAGCTCCCTGGCCTTTTCCAAAAGCCGCCGGGGCGGCTCGAGCAACGGCTCATAGCTCAAACGGAACGTGCCGAAATGCATCGGCACCATCGTCTGAGCCCTGAGCTCTAGAAAGGCCTGCAAGGCCTGCTCGGGGTTCATGTGTACATCCCGTTTGCTAGGGGCGTCGTAGGCTCCGATCGGGAGCAGGGCAATTTCCACATTGGCTTTTTCCCCGATCTCACGAAAGCCCTCAAAGTAGGAACTGTCGCCGCTGTGGAGAATGGATCGTCCCTCGTATTCGATGAGGAATCCTCCGAAGCCCCGATGATTATCATGGAGAATCCTGGCGCCCCAGTGCTTCGCCGGCGTGAGGGTGATCTTGAGTGACCCCAATTGAAAACTCTGCCAGGCGGATAATTCCCGGACGTGATCAAAGCCGAGGTCATGAACCAGATTGCCGACATGCTCCGGCACGATAATGGGTTGGTCCCTGGCCACCGTGCGAAGCGTGCGCCGGTCGAGATGGTCGAAATGGGCATGCGTCACCAGCACCAGATCAATGGCTGGCAGGTCATGGATCTCGAGTCCCGGATGCTTGATGCGCTTGATCACCTTCAACCATTTGGCCCAATTCGGATCGATGAGAATACTGTGCTCGGCCGTCTGAATCAGAAAGGACGCATGCCCGATCCAGGTGATACTGACCTGATTTCCCTCCAGCTCTGGAAACACCGGCTTGACCTGGGTTCCGTAGCGGCGGGTGAATAGCGACGGCACCACCACCTCGGCCAGAAAATTGCGCTTGTGCCAGCCATCGCCCATCCGCATATCGATGTGATTCCTGGGTTTCGAGTTCTTTTCTCCTTTGATCAAACGGCCTACCATGATGTGAATTCGATTTTTGAATGATTCTCCGAGAAAAGCAAATCCTGCGCACGTCGATGCTCGCCACCCTGGCGGCATTTTCCGGGAAGAATTTCGCCTCGGCCAGCCTCCGCCATCATCTTTTATCCACTCCCGCATGGGTCCAGGCGAAGGTAATCTACGGCTTCCATCCGCTCCCATCGGAACCCGACTGGATCGGTGATGCCGGGATCCGCGGCAAACAGGCCGCCTTTCCGCGACCGGACACCGAAGGGATGGCCTTCTTTGTCGGAGGAAAAATCGTCACCGGTCCCCACGGAGCGGGACAACCCGAAGGCGGTCAAGCCGCTCCGCCCCCGGACCTCATTCTGGTGCCGGGCCTGGCCTTCACTTCCTCTGGCCATCGACTCGGACGCGGAGGCGGGTTCTATGATCGCTGGCTCGCTGCCCACCCCGAGACCAAGACCCTCGGGATTTGTTTTTCCTGCCAGATGGTGGACTCCCTGCCCATCGAGTCCCATGATATCCGTGTCGATGCCGTCTTCACGGAGGCCGGTTTTTCGGGGAAAGGCGCACCGCATCCCTAAACCAAAAACCAAAAAACAGAAATGAACCAAAGAGACCACAGAGGGGAAATGAATAACTTACGAAAATCGTGACACGCTGTGGAAAGTCACCCGTGGAGGGTCACTATCGAGGCTCCGCTTTTCTCTGTGGTCTCTGTGTCCCCTGTGGTGGACCTCTATTTTTCCTTTTTAGGTTCAATCCTTGTTGACCGCACCCTCCGACGATCC
>CALBXK010000336.1 GCA_937890535.1 uncultured Spartobacteria bacterium | reverse complement strand
GGCCGAGGACGCCATCGGGTCTCTGGTGCGATTTGTGCCGGTTGAGGAAAAGCCATGCTTCTACATCGGACATGCGCAGGGCGGCTCCTGGAGAACATTCTTGGATATTATAGGGGGAGATGTTGCCAGGCTGGAGCGATTTGAAGCGCATGGGCTGGATACCCGACTTAGCGCCGAAGAGTTTTTGTCGGTTTTCGACGGTGATCACTACGATAAGCTCCTCCACCTCCTTGCCCGTGAACCGGACGAAATCCGAGCCAAGGTTCTCTTTCGGGTTCGTCGGCGCAATCCCTCCTTTGGTGAGCAAGGCCCCATGGCTCTTCGCCCTCAGGATGACAGGGTGAACGATGCGGAGGGATTTGATCCCGGCCCGCAGAGACCGTGCCGGCTTCCGGACGGAAGCGCGCTTTATGTGGATCTCTCCGCCTTTGTCCCCCCAAACCATGACTTTGGACCCTGTCTCAAAAACCACTTTTGGCATCGGATCGAGGAACCCATCATGCGTCGCAGAAAGGAAGGCACGATTATGAAGCGGCTCGACTGGCGCTGGGAAATGGTGGAGGAACCGGAAAATGATTGGGCGTTCAGACAGCTTTTTCCAGTGGTGCGGCTGATCCATGGGCGGTTCATTCGCTTGGGCTGCAGCCTAGGGGATTTGGAGTTTCGCACCAAGGACCCGGCTTTCAAGAAGCGGATTAGGAAGTGGAAAAATTCGAAGAGTCTGGAACGGGAACTCAGAGCGGCGGAGCGTATGATGGCGGCCCAAGATCAGGCAAATATTCGGCCGTTGGAACCTGACCTGAGCCGGGCGGAGCTGGAGGGCTACCCAAACGTGTTCTGGCCGCACCTCGTTCGCCTGGAATCCGGCTGTATCGGAATGACTGCGGAAAGTGCCTCGGGTGACTCGAATCTGCTTCGGCGCTACAGCGCCTGGGAACGGGAGAATAAAAATGAGGATTCATTTGTTCCGGATCCCCGGATCTTGGACTATAAAATTTGGAGTGAGGCGCCGCCCGAATTTAAACCGTTCCTCGTTTGGGATGACCTTTTCGGGCGCCCCGGATTTCGTTCCCCGAGAGACTCCGACTACGAACAAGCCATGAGCCGGAAAGCCACCGCATGGTGGAATGACTGGATGATGCCGGATATTCTCGATTGCCTGGAGGATGATCTCTAGGGAGGAATTTAGAGAACCCGTGATGTTTCCTTCTGAAAATGCCATGACAACCCCGCTCACTCCTAAAGATCGAAAATCACCCGGCTCCGTAAAGCTGTCGGGAGTGGATTCGTGCAAAAAGGCTCCCTACTCACACCCCTTTGACGCCTACTGGTTTGGATTTTACGATGGGCCACTCGGGGACAAACAAATCGAACTCTGTCATGCCTCGGAGTGGCAGGCCGAGTTTCGCCGTTGGATCTTGGATCAAGGGTTTTACTGGACCGAAACCGATAGCTTTCCCCACCGCTTTATCATTGGAAAAACAGAGCCGGAAACACGAACCCGCTGCGATCTTTCGCGACGGGAATTTTCTCGAATCCAAAAGCAATTTGAATTTCTGATCAACAAATACGGGTTCTGTCTCTCTGGAATTCTGACCTATTGCCGCCAACGTCCAGGAAAGCCCTATGAGTCCTACCCGGTCGTGTACCAGAGGAGTCGTGTGAGGGACGGAGATTCTATAAAATCCCCGAATCGGAGAGGCCGTCCGCCTAGATCTGAGAAGATCGATATCGGCGGAACCCCGGCGACGATGATGGGTTTTTTCCACGAGATATGGGGGGGCTTCATTTTTAGTTCAGCGTCGGTTTCCGAGGGACATCGTCATTCCGCCATCATGACATTTCACACTTTTTGCTGATGGACACCTTCCAACTGCGAGGCAAATTTTATTCAGTGACGAAAATCTCGGAGAAAAAATCTAGGGTAGCCCCGCAGATGTCCCTGCCACAAAGTATAATGGAGTGTATGAATAAAAACCTCACCGAAATCGCCTTCGTCCTCGACCGCTCTGGATCCATGCAAAGCGTCGCACATGCCGCCATCACCGGCTTCAACGACTTCCTTCGCGACCAACAAGCGGCAGAAGGCCTGGCTCGGCTAACCCTGGTCCTCTTCGACGTCGAATACCTTGTCCTGGCAGACCATCTTCCCGTCCAAGAAATTGTGGCATTGAACTCGGACACCTACGTTCCCCGCAACAGCACAGCCCTCCTTGATGCCATCGGAGAAACCATCGAACGGATCGGCAAACGGCTGGAGAAGACCCCCGAGGCTGACCGCCCCGGCAAGGTCATTGTTGCCATCCTAACTGACGGCCTCGAAAACTCCTCCGAAAAATTCACCTGGAAGGATGTCGCCAAGATGATCAAACATCAGACCGACGCCTACCAATGGGAATTCCTCTTTCTTGGAGCCAACCAGGACGCCATCGCTACGGCCGCCAACCTCAATATTCACGCCAGCAATGCCGCCTGTTACGTTAGCGATGAAATTGGCACCAGGTCCTCTCAGAAGGCCATGTCCCGCAAATCGAGCGCACTTCGAGCCAGGGCATCCGGGAAAAAGCTGAGCGCCCCGCAGCAAATGGATATAGACCAGAGCATGGCTGACATCGTTGCCGAAGAAGATCGCTTGGAACGAGGAGCCGAGTAGTCTCCTGCCGATGTCTTGGAATCGCAGTATTCCTCCGCATATGAGAAAAATTTCCCCCGTCCACCCCTCCGGGTGCCAGATCCCGCCCGAGGCCAAGCCTCTACGGGTTCTCGGGATCGACCTCGGAACCACAAATTCGACGGTTTCTGAAATTCGCTGGGATCCGGCCCGACCCGGGGAAGCCGAACTCCGATGCCTCGACATCGAGCAGGAAACAGAGGCCGGAATTTTCACCGGACCGCTTGTTCCCTCCGTGGTAGCTCTCAAAAATGGACGGACGCTGGTCGGTGAAGGTGCGAAACGGCTGCTGGCTCGAGGGGTTGGTGCAGGCGAGGAGTTTCGGAGCGTGTTTGCGGAATGCAAGAATGACATCGGATCCAAGCGCACCTATCACAAAGCACCCCCAGGGTTTCGCTCGCCATCAGAAATTGCCTCGCATGTTCTGCGGTTTCTTTACGACAGCGCGTGCAAAGCTGGAAGCGGGCCGGTGGATCGGGTGGTGGTGACGGTGCCAGCTTCCTTTCAAAGCGCCCAGCGCCTGGATACGGTCAAGGCCGCCCAGGCCGCAGGCATTCCTCTTAGGCCTGGCGATCTGCTTGACGAGCCGGTAGCCGCCTTTCTCAACCATCTGTCGGCGGAGGGAGAGGGTGCCGATGACGCATTCGGGACGCCTCGTAACCTGCTTGTGCTCGATTTTGGCGGAGGGACATGTGATGTGGCGATCTTCCGCCCGCATGGCGATTTGGAAGCCGGAAACTGGAGGATGAACCCGCTGGCGGTTTCGCGATACCATCGGCTCGGCGGCGGCGACATCGACCGCGCCGTCGTCCACGAGGTGTTGTTGCCGCAATTTCTTGAACAGAACGGGATGCGGAAATTCGATCTCGGGTTCGATGGCCGGAAGCGTGAGTTTGAACCAGCCTTTCTCGGCGTGGCCGAGGCGTTGAAGGTCGGAGTCTGCGCCGAGATCGCCCGCCTCCACGAATTCCAAAAATACGACCAGGCTGTGAAATCCGAAATCGTTTACCGCTTGCCCGGCACCTACCCCTGCCAGATCGACGGACGTGAATTGATGTTGCGGGAACCCAGCCTCGATGCCGCCCAGTGGGAGAACGTACTCGCGCCGTTCCTCGACACCGACATGCTGGTCGCCCGCGAGAGTGAATACCGGCTTACATGCTCAGTTTTTGCCCCGGTTTGTGACGCCCTCGACCGGGCGGGCCTGAGGTCTGAGGAAATTGGTCTTTGTATGCTGGTCGGCGGAAGTAGTCAGATCCCACAGCTCCACCTGGCCATGATGGACTTTTTCGAGAATGCGGATGTGATCCTGCCCCGGCAAAACGAACTCACCCAACTCGCGACGGCAAAGGGAGCCGCTTATCATGCGCTCTCCCTCGCGCTCTTCGGGAAGGGTCTCTTCCGGGTTGTCTGCCCGGATAGCATATTTCTCCAGACCAAATCCGGTCCCATCAAACTTGTGCCCGGCGGGGTGGAATTGCCCTGGCCGCCCGACGGCAGCAAAGCGAGCAACAACTCTCTGCGGGTGCCGGAGAATGTGGGCCGCAACGGACAAACGGAGTTGCGAGTGGAGATTTTCGGAGGCGACGAGTCTCGTTTGCTTTTAAGCGAACTCGTGACCCTGGTCAGCGTTGAGAAGGGGGACCCGCTCCAGGTCGAATATCGTCTGGACGAGAATCAGGCATTTGATTTCGCCCTGCGCCTTGCGAACTATCCAGACGCCCGGTCGTTTGAGGTGCGCGTCGAAAACCCACTGAGCAATACCGTCAACCCGCATGCAATCCGCCTGAAAATCCAGGAGTCCGAGGAGAACCTTCGCGCCGGAAAGGTCGAACAGGAAACCTTGCCCCAGGCCATTGTCGAACTCGCGAAACAATATGCTGAAATCGAGCAACTCGATAAGGCCGTCAGCTACCTGAATCGCGCACTGCGCATGCTCAACCGGCGAGATGGGCCTATCCTCAACTTATTGGGAATTTATCACGGGGAGTTGGGCGACACCGAGCGCGAGGAAAGGTTTTATAACGAAGCGGCGGCGGCGAGAGCGAGCGACCCGGTCCCCTTCTTTAACCTCGCACTCGCCAAAAAGCGATGGGGCGAAACCCCCGAGGCGCGGGAGATCGTCCAGCAATCGCTCACCCGCGGGCGCATCGGACCTGCCCTCGTCCTTCTTGCACAAATCGAAGAAGGCCTCGGAAACATCACCGAACGCAACACCCTGCTGGTCGAAGCGATCCGCATCATGGGGGCGGTTTCGTCGCTGGGCGATTGGGAACTGGGATGGCTTGCGACCGCCAGCCAGATGACCGGAAACAATGCGCTCGAAGATGCCGTGGTTCGAGAAAGGCAATCCCGCAAGTCCTCGGGGCGCCTTCTCCGATCTGAGGCCGGCAACCTGCCCGAAATCGCCCGATGAGCACCTGGCTGGTCCCGCACAATCGGCTCACCGCAGACCAGCGCCGCGCCGTTGAATTGCCGATGGATACACATGGCGTCATTTCAGGGGGGACCGGCTCCGGCAAAACCCAGGTCATTCTTCACCGGGCGAAGTATCTCTCCTCACGATTTGCCGTGCCGCCTGACCGATTCCGTATCGTCGTATTCACGAGCACTCTCTGTCGTTCCCTCGCATCCGCCTGCCCGCTTCTGGATCTTCCACCCGAATGCATCACTACCTTTCGGGATTTTTGCGTTGAGTATTACCGGACCCATATCGACGAGAAGATTCCATGGGTCAATTACGGGCTCGGCACCTTGCCGCGTCCTGATTTTTGGATCATGCGACCGGACGTTGAGAGCCATGCCTCCCGATTACTTGAACCAACCTACGATTTCCTTCTTGTCGATGAGGGGCAGGATCTGGATATCCAAGCGTTTTTTTTGTTTCGGGCGCTCTCCC
>CALBXK010000335.1 GCA_937890535.1 uncultured Spartobacteria bacterium | reverse complement strand
ACCAAGGTGTTCAAGGTCCGCCTCGAAGACTTGGTTCCCGGCGGCGGGAACCGTGATGCGCGCCTTGAGTCCCCGCTTGAGCTGCCCGGCCAAATGCTCAGGCACGCGGGCGAGGGCATAGACTTCGGAGAGATCTATAATTTCGGCAAGCACTTCGTCGGGCTCGACGGGTTCGCCGGGAACGATGTGAGTGGCGCTGACGAGTCCGGAGATTGGTGCTGTGATCTCGATTCGCGGCGCTGGGTTGCCCGGCTGCCGGCTTTCAACAATCAAGGCGACGTCGCCTTTGGCAATAGGGTGGTCGTGTTTGACAAAAACCTCCAGAGCGCGTCCGGCGATGCGGCTGCTGATGGCGGCACGGCGACCGGGATAGACATCAATGCGTCCGAGCGCGAAGACGGATTCATCAAAATTAGCCTCTTCCACCACGACTGTTTCTATGCGGAGATTTTTCACACCGGTTTCGTTGAGGATAACCATGTTGGCGTTTCGAGTGCTCGTGGTGGTTTCCGCCGCGAAGAGCGGCAAGGTGAGAGCAAAAAGAAGTGAGAAGGTGATTTTCATGGTTAGTTAGAGGAAGGGGAGGTCGCAAAAATCCAGGCGGCGCGGGCGCGATGGAAGGCGATCCGGGCTTCGAGAGCGGTGGTTTCGACTTCGATGAAGCGTTGCCGGGCCCGGAAGAGACTTTGAAGATCCGTCTCGCCGCGATCATGGGATGCCTGGGTGTCGGTGAGGAGTTTCCGGGCCAGGGGGAGGACGTCGTCCTCCATCTGTCGGGCGGCGGTGAAGAGGATCTTCATCTGCTGCCAGGAGGAGTTGGCTTGATGGGCGGCGGCGAGTTGGAGAGCTTCCAGCATCAATTGACGTCGGGCAGCTGTGGCCTCGCGTTCCGCCACGGCGGCGGAACCATTTTGCCAGACCGGCAGAGGCAGGGAAAGTTTCATGCCCAGAAGAGCTTCGTTTTCGATGCCCTCCGGTTCGTCCCGAAAGCGTTCCCCTTCCACGAAGAGGCCGATTCCGATGTCCTGCCAACGCATGGCGCGGGCCAGACCAAGATCGTGTTCCGCCGCCGTGATGGCGATCGCGGCGAGGCGAAGATCCGGGCGTCCGTCCGGAGAGCGGGCGGCTGGCAGGGAGCGGGGCAGAGAGAGGTTGTCTTTGAGGGGAAGAGGATCGGAGGGTGGAAGTCCCAGCAGGGTGGCGAGTTTGCCAGCGGCTTCGGCGGCTTCGGCCCGGGAGGTTTCGCCGTCCGCACGAAGTTGACTGGCTTCGAGCGAAGCCTGGGTGGCGTCGAGGGAGGAAACAAAACCCTCCCTGGCCTGGGTGGTGAGCGACTTGGCTGTGGTGGAAGCTGTGTCCGACTGGCGGCGGCGCAAGTCCTGCCCTTCGCGGGCGGCCGCAAGCGAAAGGAAAGCCGTTCGCACCTGGGAGGAAATTATTCGTTCCCGTTCCTCCACTTCGAGACGGGCGGCTTCAAGTTCCAGTCGGGAGAGGGATTTTTCCAATCGCAAGCGGGCGGTGAGTGGGAAATATTGAGTGAGACCAATTTCGATCCGACCCTCAAAATCCCGCCCTCCTGCGACGACCACTTCAATTTCTGGATTGGATAGTCGTCCGGCACCTCGCAGTCGGGCTTCAGCCTCGTCAAGAGTTCGCCTCGCGGCGCGAAGATCGCGGTTGTTGGCCAGCGCCGCCTGTACGGCGAGGGACTCATTCCAGTCGGCCGCGTAACCGGAGAGGAATGAGAGCAAGAGCAGGCCTGCAATAAATAGAATTTTCATCAGAATTTTGATTCAGGTGGACACGAACGGAAATTTTCCGTGCCGTGTCGGTAGAGACATTGGGAAATCGGAATCCGATACGTTCGGACAGCCGACAATAAAATGGCCCGAGAGGGCCGCGAATCAGGAAGCGCGGGGCGGAATGAAAAGCCTCGGCGGGAATCCGGCCTTAGCCATTTCCGAAGTGGAATCCAGCATCTGGATTAAATCCGGCTGGATGACATGAAAGGAGGGGAGAGACCAGGAAATTGCGGTCAGGAAGTGATGGCAGGAGGTCCCGCAATGGTTGTGCAGCGGCTCCATCGGGCAGGTGGTTCCCTCGTTCGAACCCTCCTCGTGCGAGGCGCAGGCGGAATGGCTTTCCTCAGGGGCCTCGGGACGGACGCTGTCCAGAACTTGGAAAACAAGCCCGAAAATCGCGGCGATGCAAACAAGCTGTCCGAGACGTTTCATGACAGTCGCAACGAATAGCAAACGACGAACCTTGTCAAGCAGACGAAGGCTTCAAGTTAGAAGTGAGAGGCGATTAAAGCGGGTGAGATAATCGAGAGGAAAAAATCAGGAACTCCGGTATTCGAAAGCCGAGCCTTTTGCGGGACGGGGTGCTCGTATTCCTCAGTCTCGTTGGTCGTGGGCGTGAGTGATCCAGGACCAGGGGATGGCACCGTGGCTTAGAATCCAGTCGTTGAAGGTCCGCAGCGACCAACCTTCGCGCTTCACGAAGCGGCGATGAAGTTTCTCCACTTCGATGCGGCCCAGAAGGTAACTCATCGGCACGGTGGGGGAGCTGGTGTACCAATTGACATCTCCGGTGGCGCGGGCCTTGGTGAATTGCACCCCGTCCATCAAGACTTTGCAGGCCGTGCCGTGATTGAGCGCTCCATCATGCAGGCCGCAATCAATCACGATGCGGTGGGCGCGCCACAAGGCGTCTTGCAAGTGCTGTAAGCGGGCCACTTTCCCTTCCACCAACTTGTGTTCAATCGTCAGGTGTTCGCACCACATGGTCCAGCCCTCGTAATAGATCGAGTGGTTGGCCAAACGGCGCAATTTCCCGGGATGGGTGTTTTGAATGGCAAACTGGAGGTGGTGGCCCGGGTATGCCTCGTGGGCACAGGTGAGACCGAGTCCGAAATGTTGTCGGATTTCGGCCTGCTTTTTTTGAGCGTTCTTCTCGATCAGGCTCAGGTCATTGACCCAAAAGATCCCTTCGGTTTTGCGGGAGAAGGGTTGTGGACCATTGTAAGCGGCGGTGGGAAATTGATGGCGGAGAAAGGGCGGAGCCGGGAGCACTTTTAATTTGTCACCGCGGGGCAGGGTCATGATCTCGAGGCCTTCGAGCCGGTTCTTGATGGATTCGGTGGTGGTTCGGTATTCCTCGATGAGCGGACGCCCAGGTGTCCAGGCTTCCGCAGCTTGTTCGAGGACGGCGCGGGCGGTTTTTCCGCCAAGTTTGGCGGCTTCACGCTCCAGGAGGTGTTGCATCTTTGCGACCAGGCGCCGGCCATCGGCCCGGGCTTCGGGGAGGGTGATGTCAAAGCCGAGACGTTCCCGCATGAGAAACTCGAAGGAGGTGCGTCCGATGCAGTAGCCGTTCTCAGGGCCTGCTTTTTTTCGCGCCACGGCGGTAGCGAAGCGGGTAAAGGCGCGGGCCGCTCCGGCACAGAGTCGCTGGGTATCCTTTGGGGCGGTGGAATGCGTCAACAACTCGGGTTCGATCTCCCGCAGAAAATCAATAGCGCCGGCGCAGGCTTGTTCGCTCAATCGCACCCAGAGGGGCACCGGTCGGCGCACGCACTCGGCGCCGGCGGCCAAAAAATCCGGCAATTTGGCCAGACGGGCTTCAAGGGCGGGCAGAACCTTGCCGAGATTTTCGGAGTTGCGAATGACGAGATCGAAGAGGGACTCGACCGCCGCGTCACAATGGAGTTGGGGGTTGGTGCGCCAGCGTTCCAGATTGCGCATTTCGAGGAGGTTGGCGCGCAGCTGGGAAAGAAACATGCGACGGTCGAGCCAATCGTCCCGGCGAAAGGCCGCTTCCGGCAAATCTTCGATGGCGTTCAGGGTGCGTTCATCGAGGACAATCTGGGCTTCATGGGTGGGGATGTCGTTGGCCCCCAGCAGCGCTTGATATTTTTCCAAGCCCAATTGGCTGGCCAAATGGGGAAAGCGCTCATGGCTCTCGGCCAGATGGGCCTCGGCGAGCTTGTGAAATGTTCGCACGTGTCCGGCATCGTTCACTTCCTGGGATTGACGGATTCTTGGGCTCACATCGGGGAGGGTGATGACGAGATATTCCCGTCGCTGTCCACGGGGCCCATGGCGAGGACCTCGATTTCGTTGGAGAGGCTGCGCATGTGTTCCACCTCCTCCAGGTTGGGGGACCGGTCGGGGATCGCGGTGATAACTGCGAGAAGGGCGTTCAATTGGGCGGTGAGGGCTAAGACGAACTGGGTTTTGAGCAGGCGGGGATGGAGGGTGCTGAGCCGGTCGAGATAATATTCCAAAACCTCGGGATGGCCGAGGATCCGGGCGCGATCCGCCGAGTATTTATCGGCGCAACTGTTGGCCGCAAGTTGGAATCCCCGCATCCATCCCCCGAGGCTGATCATATGGGCCATCTCCTCGTCGTGGAGGTCGATCATGGATTCCTCCACATCGCTCTGGGTCCGAATCAACTCTTCGCGCATGGCCGCCCAATTCCGTTGATCACTGGCTTCGAAGAGACTTTTGCTGCGCTTGGTCAGCCGGTCGCCGACGCCCAGAGCCCGGGACTGCCGGATCAGGGCTCGTCCGACGTCCTGAATATCCTGGGGACGTTCCGCCACCGTGAGCATGAATCCATCGGCGACGAGAGATCCGAAGTGCAGGGCGGTTTGAAGACGGTTGCCATAGGTGGCATCGCGCGGATTGGCGTCAATGATAGCGAATGGGATGGGCTGAAAGGTGCTAAAATCCTTCAGGAGACTGGCGATCGATGGGGTGGTGATGTCATTAACCCCGAGTTCGTCACGCATGTGATGGTCGGACTCCGCCTGGAGTTCGTCCCGAAGTTCCTTGGGCGTTTCTTTTTCCGGTGCGTCGACCGCCGGCAGCGAGGCCACGCCGGTCGCGACGGCAAAAAAGATGGTGATCACGGGTGCATTCATGCCGTGCAGTAGATGTATCGGATTCTGGCCCTGGGGCAAAGAACTTGTCATCGATCATCCTCCAAGCCTAAGAGTGTGACGATGATCATCGGCATCCCCAAAGAGATTAAAGAACAGGAATTTCGGGTCGCACTCCTTCCCTCGGCGGCCTATCAGCTTATCAAACGAGGTCACCGGGTGGTGGTGGAAAAAGAGGCCGGGGCTGGGATCGGGTTTGGCGATCAGGATTACCTTACCGCCGGGGCGGAGATCCTGGAAACTCACGAGGAGGTATTTGCGGTCGCGGACATGATTGTCAAAGTGAAGGAACCCCTGGCTTCCGAGTGCAAGCTGCTCCGAAAGGACCAAATTCTCTTCACTTACCTGCATCTGGCCGCCAATCGGATTCTCACGGAATCGCTCCTGGCCACCGGCGCCACCTGCATCGCCTATGAGACGGTCGAAGTGAATCGCCGCCTCCCGCTGCTCGAACCCATGAGTGAGATCGCGGGACGGATGTCGGTCCTGGTGGGCGGGTATTTTCTGGCCAAACACACTGGGGGCGGCGGCGTCTTACTCGGCGGGGTGCCCGGCGTGTTGCCTGGCCGGGTCGTCGTCATCGGGGGCGGGACCAGCGGGGTGAATGCCGCCCGCATGGGCACCGGACTGGGGGCCGATGTCACCATCCTGGAAGTGGACTTGGAGCGCATGCGCTTTCTCGACATCACGATGCAAACTGCCCACACCTTATTTTCCAGCGAGGCCAGTCTCCTTGATCTCCTTCCCACCGTCGATCTGCTCATCGGAGCCGTATTGGTCCCGGGGGCCAAGGCTCCCAAGTTGATTTCCCGGGAGATGTTGCGCCTTATGAAGCCGGGCAGTGTGCTGGTGGACATCGCTATCGATCAGGGAGGGTGTGCGGAGACGTCCCGTCCGACGACGCACCATGATCCAATTTTTGTGGAGGAAGGTGTCACCCATTATTGTGTGGCCAACATGCCCGGGGCCTATGCCCGCACGGCCACCCAGGCCCTCGCCAATGTCACCTACCGTTATATCGAGACCCTGGCGGATCACGGTTTGGAGGAAGCGCTGCAGCGTCAGCCCTCCCTCGTGGGCGGCGTCAATATCATGGGGGGAAAGGTCACCTGTCCGGCGGTGGCGGATGCCCTCGGGCTGCCGTATTCACCCCTCGCCTGAGAAAATGTGGTAAAGCTGTATTAGTCGCGTTTGAGATCTGATGTCATGACCGTCGAAGAACAAATCCATGAAATCGGCGGGAAGGCCCGTCGCGCCTCCCGCGCCCTGGCGCTTCTTTCCACCGAGAAAAAGAATGCCGCATTGTTGGGCATGGCAGACGCCCTCCTGGCTCAAGCTCCGGCGTTGCTCGCAGCCAATGCCAGGGACATCGCCGGGGCGGAGGAAAATGCCCTCGGCAATGCCGCCATCGACCGGCTGCGTCTCACGGACGCCCGCATCCAGGCGATGGCGGACGGCATCCGCCAGGTCGTGGCCCTGGGCGATCCGGTCGGAAAGACCCTCGCAGGGTGGACTCGTCCCAATGGGATTGCGATTTCCAAGATCAGCACCCCCATTGGAGTCATTGGGATTATTTATGAGTCCCGGCCCAATGTCACCAGCGACGCCGCCATTCTTTGTATTAAGACCGGCAACGCCGTCATTCTTCGCGGTGGGTCGGAATCCCTGCATTCCAACATGGCCATCGCCGCTGCCCTGCAAGCCGGAGGCGGCTCATGCGGGCTTCCGGAGAATGCCATTCAACTCATCCCCACCAAGGATCGTGAGGCCGTCCGTCACATGGCGCAAATGGATCGCTTCATCGATCTCATCATCCCCCGCGGCGGGCATTCTCTCATTGAAGCCGTGGTGAGCCACGCCCGCATGCCGGTGATCAAACATTACCACGGGGTCTGTCATGTCTATGTCGACCGGGACGCCGATCTGGAAATGGCGCTGCGGGTGGCGATCAATGCCAAGTGTCAGCGGCCTGGGGTGTGCAATGCCATGGAGACCCTCCTGGTCCACCGGGACGTCGCCGAGGCCTTCCTGAAAATGTCCGCGCCCGCCTTTGGCGAAAACGGCGTTGCCATCCACGCCGACGAGACCGCTTTCGCTCAGCTCTCAGCTCTCGACTATCAATCCCTTTCCGTCGCGGAAGAAGCCGATTGGTCCACCGAATATCTGGACCTCATCCTTTCCCTGCGGGTGGTGGATTCCCTGGACGCCGCCGTCGCGCACATGGAAAAATATGGTTCCCACCACAGCGACGCCATCATCACGAAAAATTCCGCCACCGCTGAGCGTTTCCTCCATGAGGTCGATTCCGCCACCGTGTATTGGAACGCTTCCACCCGCTTCAGCGATGGCGGAGAATTTGGTTTCGGAGCCGAGATTGGCATCAGCACCGACAAGCTCCACGCCCGCGGACCGATGGGCCTCGACGAGCTGACCACCTACAAATACCTCATTCGGGGCGAAGGGCAGATTCGGGAATAAGAAGGAATTTCGCGCTTTCGCGTCAGGCTGTTCTTGATCTTGTTGACGAGGGGTGAAAGTTAGGGGACTGAAATTTTTCATGAAGACGACACGCGTATTTTATGAAGGCCGGGTGCAGGGCGTCGGCTTCCGTTGGACAACGAGACGGGTCGCCCAAGGATATGATGTCAGCGGTTTGGTGCGGAACCTTCCTGATGGGCGGGTTGAACTGCAACTTTCCGGGGACCCGGAGGAAGTTCGCGGATTTCTGAGCGAGATTCGCGAAAGTGCGCTTGCCGGACACATCACAGCAGAACACACTGACACCCTCGAACTTGCCACCCCTCACCGAGGTTTTCTAATCGTCCCATGAGCACCCCAGCCGTCACCATCACCGACCTTACCAAGCTTTATTCCGTGCCAATGCGGCGTCAGAAGGTGGTTGCGGTCAAGGACCTCAACATCGAGGTGCCGGAAGGCCAGGTCTTTGGCCTCATCGGTCCCAATGGATCCGGGAAGAGCACCACCCTGAAAATCCTCCTCGGACTCGTCACCCCCACCCACGGTTCCACGAAAATCTTTGGCGAGGATAGCCGAGACTACCGCAGCCATCGGGACGTTGGGTTCTTGCCCGAGAATCCCTATTTTTACAAATACCTTACGGCAGTGGAAACTCTTCGTTTTTATGGAAAGATTTGCGGCATGGGTGGAAAATCCTTGGATGCGCGCATCGACAAATTGCTGGCGCTGGTTGGGAAG
>CALBXK010000334.1 GCA_937890535.1 uncultured Spartobacteria bacterium | reverse complement strand
ATACCTCAAGGCGGACGTCGATTGCCACTACCGAGAAAGAATCCAAGGACATCTGAGGACTGCCTTCGGGCGCCGGATCCCGATCGGGGTTCGGGAGGGCCGAGGCGCACTAAGGAATCATGGAGCAACTCGTCATTCTCGTCCTGATCGGGCTGGTCAGTCTGATCAATTGGATCGTGCAGAAGTCCGCCGAAACCCGCGCCAAGCGGAAGTTGGAAGCTCAAGAGCCGGACGGAAACACTCTGATTTCCAGGGAGCCTTTCGTCTCTGAACCGGTCGACATCTCGAGGGAGGAACGAAGCGAAGACGACCGGGTTCGCAATCTCATGAATGCCCTGGGATTGGAGACACCCTTTGTCCCGGAGCCCGAGGAGGCGATTGTGCCTCCGCCATTTCTCCCGTCTCTGGAGGAAATGGCAGCAAAAATCGAGCCCGCCCAGGTGCTGCGGGAACAGTGGCATACAAAGAAAATTCCCCCAAAAATCGTAAAGTCGAAACGAAAGAGAGTCCGAGTCGGGGCGCTGCTGGCTGCCCCGAATGGACTTCGAAATGGGATCCTGCTCTCGGAGGTCCTCGGTCCGCCCAAGGCCCTGCGGAAATAGAGCGTGATGCCCGGTGGGCGCCGGGATGCGGGTCCGCCGAGACGAGTCGCCGACTTGGAAAGTCTGCCGTGAGGGGGGTTCGTCTATCTCGTCGGCCGCAGTTCTTTTGGCCCATGTTGCCTCAAGTCACAAAGACACCAGGCGACGTATCAATTTCGCTTCCTCTCTGACTCCCTCCTCCGGGTCTTTTCATTTGAGTTAATTCGAGCCGGAAAAATGACCCCCGCTTGCCCTTGACCTTCTTTGGGATCCCGTTCATATTCGGGGATTCCTATCCATGCCAAACAAGCGGGACACCCTCCCGCTTTTTTCATCTCAAGGAACAAAGACCTATGAATTCCGAACTCATCGCAATGCTTGAATATCTTGAGCGCGAGCGCAGCATTAAGCGCGAAGTGCTTATCGAGGCCATTTCCGACGCCTTGTTGGCGGCTTCCAAGAAAAACTTCACCTCGGGGACCCGCGAGTTGCGTATCGAGATTGATCCCGTGAGTGGGTCGATTCGTGCCATGGCGAAGCTCATAGCTGTCGAGACTGTCAGCGAACCGCACGACGAAATTTCGGTCTCCAAGGCCCGAGCCACGAAGGCGGATGTGCAGGTTGGGGAGGAAGTCGATATCGAGGTGACGCCACGGGATTTCGGGCGCATTGCAGCGCAAGCAGCCCGTCAGGCGATCAATCAACGCATTCGCCAGGTCGAAAAAGACATGATCTATGAGGAATTCAAAGATCGGGCCGGCGAAATCGTCAGTGGAACCGTCCGGCGCTTCGAAAAGTCCGACGTGATTCTGGATCTTGGAAAGTTCGAAGGCACGATGCCTTCGCGTGAGCGCGTGATCACCGAGGAATACAGCATCGGAGATCGTCTTCGCGCCTATGTGGTGGAAGTGGATAACGCCTCCCGCGGGCCGGAGATCATCCTCTCCCGGAGTCATCCAAATTTTGTCCGACGTTTGTTTGAAATCGAAGTCAGTGAAATTTCTGATCGCACGGTCGAGATCAAAGGGATCGCCCGCGAGGCAGGTCACCGCACCAAGGTGGCTGTCCACAGCGAGGATTCCAAGGTCGATCCCGTGGGAGCCTGCGTCGGCATGCGTGGATCCCGGGTGAAGAACATTGTGCGCGAGCTCAACAACGAGAAGGTGGACATCATCCGATGGGATCCTGATACTTTAATATTTGCTGCTGCGGCCCTCAAACCGGCCAATATTCGCAGTATTTCTAAAATTGAGGACACGCACACCATCCGCGTCATGGTGGGTCAGGAAGACCTCTCGCTCGCTATCGGCAAACGTGGTCAGAATGCCCGCTTGACCGCCAAACTCACCGGGTGGGAAATCGAGATTCAGGAGGACAAATCGGCTGAGGAGGCGATTGAGAGTCAGAAATCCGAAGCGGCCCACTCCATGGCGGCCACCCTCGCGCTCAGTGAGGAAGAGGCTGCGACTCTCGCCGCTGGAGGCATGATTTCCATTGAGGTGATCCTCACGGCCGAGGCCGAGGATATCGCCGGGTTATTGGATTGCGACGTCGAGAAAGGCGCTCAAATCCTCGCAGCGGCCAAGGCCGCTTCCCCATCTGCAGAAACGGCCGCATCCTAGGGCCATGAACTCCCAATATTTTTCTTTCCATGGCAACCACGAAAACGAAAGGCACCGCGCCCGCTCCAAAATCCAAGAAATCAGCAGCCAAGCCGGCTGCCGGTAAGAAGCCGACAGCCGGTAAGAAGCCAGCTGCCCGCTCAGCATCTCCAAAAACCAAGACGAAGAAGCCGGTCGTCGCCGATGCCGAGGCAGGTACCGTCCCACCGGAACCTGTGCTCGCCGAGGCAAAACCCAAAGCGACGCCTGCTCCGGTGTCCAAAAGCTCCCATTCCACGGCAGAGAAAATGACTTCTGACAAAGTCGAAGCGCCGGATATCCAAAAGCCCGCGAAAAGAACGACTGCTATCCTACCGATAACCGCTAAAAAAACGACCGCTATTGTGCCGATAACCGCTGAAATCACCGCCGCCCCTCCGAAGCCCGAAGTTGAGACCTTGGATTTGTTGGAGCCTCGTAAGGAATTTAAACGCAAGGCGAAGGATTCTTCCGGAATCAAGAGCCTTTCGCTCAGTCAGAAGGAAGCCGCAGAATCCGCAAAGGAGCAGGAAAAGGCTGCCGGGCCCGAAGCCCCAGCGCCAGAATTTTATTCAGAAGAAACTGAAGATGGTAAACGGATCATCCATCTCAAGACATCCATTATGGTCAAGGAGCTTGCGCCTTTGATGGGGATGCGGCCATTTGAAGTCATCAAGGATCTGATGACTCTGCAGATCTTCGCCGGTCCCACGCAGGTTTTGGAACTCGAGACGGTGGGCAAACTTTGCGAGATCCACGAGTTTGTCTTGGAACGCGAAAAGAAGGACACCTCAAAGGGATACCATAAACCTGATGTCAAAATTGAGGAGCCCGAGGCTCCGGTCGCTCCAGATCCTGGCGTTCTCCCTGCCCGTGCTCCGATTGTCACGTTCATGGGGCATGTCGATCACGGCAAGACTTCGTTGCTCGATGCCATTCGAAAGACCCGAGTGGCCGCCGTCGAGAAGGGTGGCATCACCCAGCACATCGGTGCCTACAGTGTCGATCGCGACGGGAAAAAGGTCACATTCCTTGATACGCCGGGTCACGCCGCCTTTACCGCCATGCGGGCTCGCGGGGCGAATGTCACTGACATTGTCGTTCTGGTCGTCGCGGCTGATGACGGATTGATGCCACAAACCCTCGAGGCCATCAGTCATGCCCAGGCTGCCAAGGTGCAAATCATGGTGGCCATCAATAAAGTGGATTTGGTCGGTGCCAATATCGACAGGGTGAAGTCTCAATTGCAGGAAAAAGGGCTCAATCCGGAGGATTGGGGGGGCGACATCATTTGTTGTGAGGTCAGCGCGACCAAGGGCACAGGGGTGGACAAGCTTCTCGGATTGATCGCATTACAATCGGAGATCCTTGAATTGACTGCTGATCCCAAGGTGCCGGCGCGTTGTCATGTCATCGAGGCCCAGGTCGAGCAGGGCCGCGGTCCCACCGCGACCATGATTGTTGGTTTGGGAACGTTGCGGTTGGGCGATGCCTTTATCTGTGGAAACCACTGGGGAAAGATCAAACAACTCATCGATGATCGCGGCAAGCCAGTGAAGGAGGCGGGACCCGCCAGTCCGGTGAAAGTCTTGGGTCTGAGTGGTCTTCCCAACGCCGGTGACGAACTGGTGGTCATGAGCAGTGAGCGTGACGCCCGGGTTTTGAGCGAGGAGCGGCTGGCCGACATCCGCAACAACAAGCTGGCGGCTCCACAACGCGCCACCTTGGAAAATCTTTTTGACAATATCGCGGAGGGACAAAAAGCCTCGATGCCCATCATCCTCAAGGGAGACGTGCAGGGATCACTGGAGGCATTGATTACGGCTTTGCGTGAAATTCCCGACACCAAGATTTCCCTGGGAATTATTCACTCCGCGGTGGGACCAATCACGGAGTCAGACGTGATGCTCGCCAGTGCTTCGAATGCCGTGATTATTGGCTTCAGCGTGAAAGTGGAAAACAACGCCGCGGTGGTCGGCAAGCGGGAGGGGGTGCAGATCAAACTCTTCAGCATCATTTACGAACTCATTGATCAGGTGCGGGAGGCCATGACCGGACTGTTGGAGCCCGAGGTTCGCGAGACCGTAATTGGACATGCAAATGTCAAACAGGTCTTCAGCCTCACCAAGGGACGGGTCGCGGGTTGTATTGTTTCTGATGGACGCATCCTTCGCACCGCCCGGGCGCGTGTGCTGCGCGGCAAACAGGCGGTCTATGATGGCGGATTGGCGACTCTCCGGAGATTTCAGGATGAAGTGAAAGAGGTCCGTGCCGGCGTGGAGTGCGGGATCAAATTGGGTGACTATTCAGACTACCAGCCGGACGATATCATCGAGTGCTACACCTTGGAAAACGTGGCGCAAAAGCTCTAGCGCAAATGCCATTTTTTGGGATGGTGGCAGGAAGAAGGAGGCTGGTCGCGGCCCTGGTGTTTCTGAGCTGCGCCATCGGACTCGAGGGAATTTTCGCCCAGGGGGCGCCCCCCGTGATCGACAACACCGGATCGGTTGAGAATCCCCAGCCGACTTGGGAAACCCAAAAAAAGGCCAGGACGTTTGTGCTCGGTGTTCCCGCCCCCCGCGGTCAGATCACGGATCGGCATGGGCGTCCCCTGGCGCAGACCCGTCTGAGCTACAATCTGGCGGTGAGTTTTCCTGCTCCCTTGGACTGGCCGGATAAGCGGATTCTGGATTTCGCCAGACAGCAGATCACCCTGGCCAGCGGATTGCTCCAACGGGATATCTCCGTCAGTGATGAGAGTATCCTCAACCATTACAAAAACCGGGGCGTTCTTCCCCTTGATATCGTGGAGGATCTGCAGCCCCGCGAATTGGGGGTCGTGCAGCGCGGCGTGACTCCCAATCTCATCCTGCGTCAGACCTACGTACGCTTTTATCCCAATGGACCCCTCGCCGGACATATCATTGGTTACACCGGGCGGGAGGCCCCGCTTTCGATCCGTCCGATTGAAAATCGTGACCTGATCTTTTCCGACAGTCAGGGCCGCGAGGGGCTCGAACAGGTCTTTGATAACGAGTTGCGGGGACAGGTGGGCGAACTCTATGTGACCTACGATGCGAATGGCGCCAAGATGTCCGAGCGAATGGCCCGTCCTCCGGTGCCGGGATACAATGTGATCACGACCCTGGATGAAGAATTCCAGCGTATTTGTGAAAACGTGCTGTCGGAGAAATGCGAACGCGGTGCCATTGTGGTTGTGGAGGTCGCTACGGGGGAGATTGTCGCCATGGCCTCGCATCCGGGTTTTAATCCCAATGAATTTGTTCCCGTGGTGAAGCCGGCGGTCTTTGACGCGTACAATAACGATGAGGCCGCGCCTTTGGTGCCAAGGGCCTATCGCTCGGCCTACCCCCCGGGATCGACCTTCAAGGTCTTTGTCGGGCTGGCGGCCCTGGCCAGCGGCGCGATTACCCTCAGAGATAAATTTAATTGTCCGACTTCCTTTTCGGTCGGCAATCACACCTTCGCCAACTGGAAGAAAACAGGGGCGGGGAATCTGAATTTTGTCGAGGCACTGACTCAGTCCTGTAACACTTGGTTTTATCAAGTGGCCTTAAAAACCGGAGCGGCTCCCATTATTGACTACTCCAACCGACTCGGTTTGGGAAAAAGGACGGGCATTCCCCTTCGGTCGGAGAATTCCGGAAACATTCCGACCGATGACTACATGCTGAAAGTGCACAATCGCAAGATCAAGTCGGGGGATGTGGCCAACATGGCGATTGGGCAGGGAGATGTGCTCGTTACTCCCTTGCAGATGGCGCAAGCGATGGGGGCAATTGCTACCGGCGGTGTTCTTCACCAAACCCGGCTCGTCAAGCAGGTGCAGGGTCTCGACAATAAGGTGATTGCAGCCTATTCGAACCGGATTCGGGAGCAGATTCCCATTGATCCAAATATTAACGCGGCCCTTCGGGAAGCGATGCAGGATGTGGTGTACGATGGTCAGGGGACAGCGCATCGCGCCCAGGTGAAAGGGGTGCGAGTGGCGGGAAAAACCGGCACGGCCCAATGGGGCCCCACCGATAATCAGCGCACAGCAGCATGGTTTGCTGGATTTCTCCCGGCGGAGAATCCTGAATTTGCCTTTGCGGCGGTTTATGAAGGCAAGCCGAATGACAATACGATCCATGGGGGATCCCATGCCGCCCCGATGATCAGTGCGGCCTTCAGTAAGATTTATGACGTGATTAAGATCCGGAAGGGCGAATCGGTCGCGAGTGAGGGCGAGCCGGATAATGTTGCGGAGGATTCTTCTTCCGTGGATGAGTCGAACTGAACGTTTCTCGTAGTTTCTCGTCAGGTTCTATTGAAAATAGGTGTCTTCGTGGGCGTAGGGCGGGGCGCAGGCGCAAAGAAACCGCAGCGGGGTATCCGCCGTAATCTGGTGCCATGCCCCGGGGGGAATCAATATAGCATCACCCGGTGCAACGGCCTGAGTCTCCCCATCGATTTCCATGGTGCCATTTCCCTCGAGGAGAAAGTAGAACTCCTCGCTCAATTTGTGGAAATGGCGCTCGGTGGCCTCCCCGAGGGGTATCCTGGCCTCCGCCAGACTTTGGTTGAGCACCGGGGCATTGGCCCGGTCGAGAATGCTCCGAATTTCAGAACCATCCTTGGTTGTGAATGGTTTTTGACTGGATAGGTTTTGGATAATCATGAAGAGTTGGGTTCTATGAATTTTTACGAAGGATGCACCACCTTGATTACCGGAGCCTCATCAGGATTGGGAGAGGAATTTGCCCGGCAACTTGCGCCCCACGTGGGGATTTTGATTCTGGTCGCACGCCGAATGGATCGCCTCGAGGCCCTGCAGGCCGAACTCCAATCCCTCCATCACGATCTCACCGTTCATGTCTATGGGGCCGATCTTGGGGAGGAGAAGAAGCGGGTCGAACTCGCGGATTGGATTGTCGGCGAGGACTTGTCGGTGGATTTCTTGATCAACAACGCCGGCTTGGGCGACCATGGGGCTTTCGAGGACGGGAATTGGAATAAAATCCGCGCCATGCTGGACGTCAATATTTCCGCCCTGACGCATTTTTCCCACTTGCTGCTTCCGGCCATGACTTCAGGAGGGCGGGGGGCCATTCTGAATGTCAGTTCGGTTGTGAGTTTTTTTCCGCTTCCGAACATGGCGGTGTATTCCGCTACCAAGGCTTATGTGACGAGCCTCTCGGAGGCTCTGGCTATCGAATTGCGGCCCCGGGGAATCACGGTCACGGCTCTCTGCCCGGGTCCGGTGGAGACCGAGTTCTTCGATGTCGCCAGTCGCGGGGAAGACGCGATCTCCGAGGCGCATTACGACAGCATGCCAGTGTTCGTGGTTTCTCCGCAGGAGGTGGTACGAACCGGACTCGAAGCCGTCGTGCGGGGACGCGCCCGGGTCATTCCCGGTCCGTGGCTCTGCCTTGCGGTCGGTGCCGCCCTGTTGGTGCCGTTCTTCCTCACGAGAGAGATCCTGCGGGCATTTCGCTCCAAACTGTAACCCTGTTAGAAGACCAATCGATTGTGGAAAAAACAACAACTCTTCATTCCGTGAATAGGACCGAGGCGGATGCAATGGGTGAGATTTTGACCTTTGCGGAGGTGCAGGACTTGCTCAATCCCCATCTTTACTCGGTGGAAGAGCGGATCCGGGAGCAGGCCCAGGAGTTTGATCCCGCGGTGGCGGGATATGTTTCCTATGTCTGTGACAAGGGTGGCAAGCGTTTACGTCCGACCCTCGCCTTGCTGGCGGGCGGGGCCACCGGAGGCATCACCTCAAGCCATGTTGACCTTGCCGTCATCGTGGAATTGATCCATGTCGCCACCTTGGTTCACGATGACATCATGGATGGCGCGGAATTGCGTCGGGATCAACCAACCGCCAACGCGAAATGGGGAAATTCTTTGAGTGTGTTGCTTGGCGATTGTCTCTTTGCTCATGCCTTAAAGTTGGCCACGGGTTTCAGCAATGCGGATGTCTGTCGCCGGATTGCGGCGGCGGCGGCCGAGGTTTGCTCGGGGGAGATCATTCAGACCCAACGGCGTTATGATTTAAAACTGAGCACCACCGATTACTACCGGATCATTGAGATGAAGACGGCAGCCCTGTTCTCGGTGGCTTGTGAATTGGGGGCTTTTATCAACGATTCCAATCCCGCCTTGATCGCCCGGTTGCGGGATTTTGGGTCAAAGCTCGGTACCGCCTACCAAATCTATGATGATTGTCTCGATCTTGCCGGCACGGAAAGCGAGACGGGAAAGACACTCGGCACCGACATTCGCAAGGGGAAATTCACCCTGCCAGTGTTGTTGATGTTGCAAAACGGACAGAAGATCAATCCTGCGGCCCTCCGTGATTTGCTCCTCCGGGAGGGCGATGTGGACGAAGAGGCCCTGACAGACATGATGAACACGGCAGGATCCCTCCAGGCGTCCGCCCAGGTCGCCAGAAAGATGGTGATTGAGGGGCGGGACTCACTGACCGACCTCCCGGTCAACCGTCACGTCAGCGGTTTGAGGTCGATCGCGGATCATCTTGTCAGTCTGATCGATCTCGTGGAATGATCCCGCGGCCTTCTGATCGAGTCACCAAAGCGGGTTAACCGGAGAGCGAAGTGCGCATTCACGAAATTCCTCCAACTGATCGTCCCAGGGAAAAGCTGGCCGGCAAAGGTGCGGGCGCATTGACCGATGCCGAGTTGCTGGCTATTTTTCTTCGTACCGGGCGGAAAGGGAAGGGGGCGATTGCCCTTGCGGCCGAGTTGATTGCCGCCAAAGGATCTCTGATCGCGATTTCCCGCTGTTCCGTTACCGATTTAATCAAATCCGTTTCCGGCATTGGTCCGGCCAAGGCGGCGGAACTTTCGGCTGCGTTCGAGTTGGGGAAACGGCTGGCTCGGGGAGGGGAGGAACGCCCGGTCCTCGATAGCGCGGAGGCAATTCACCAACGCTTTGGGGCAGAGTTTCAGGCTCTGGGGCGGGAGGAACTCAAGGTCGTTCTTCTCGACACCAAGCTGCGGATGATCTTTTCTGAACGGGTGTCGCAAGGGTCGCTCAATGAATGTGTCGCCTACGCGCGGGACATCATCCGATCCGCCGTGATCCATTCCGCCTATGGATTCATTGTTATCCACAATCACCCCTCCGGAGATCCCGCGCCCAGTCAGGCCGACCATCGCCTCACCCGCCGCCTGGCCGAGGCGGCCGAGCTTTTGCAAATTCAACTCCTTGATCATGTCATCATGGGAACCGCCGAGGGCGGACGCTCTCCGTATTTTAGTTTTCGAGAAGCCGGCTGTTTATGAAAATCCATCCCACCGCAATTGTATCTCCCCAGGCCCGCATGGCGGACGATGTGGAAATCGGAGCCGCTGCCCTCATTGGTGACCAGGTGACCCTGGGTCCGGGGTGTGTTGTTCAGGCCCACGCCATCCTTGAAGGCAAAACGACCCTGGGGGCGGATAACTTCGTCGGCTATGGAGCTATTCTTGGCACGCCTCCCCAGGATTTTGCCTTCGAGTCTTCCGTTTTCAGCGAGGTGCGGATCGGCGACGGCAACACCTTCCGCGAATACGCCACCGTGCACCGCGGGACCAAAGAGGGCACGGCCACGGTGGTGGGCAACGGGTGTTATCTCATGGTGGGGGCCCACCTTGGTCACAATGTCCAACTGGGCGACAAGGTGATTATTGCCAATAATTGTTTGCTTGGAGGTTATGTCGAAGTCGCAGACGGGGCCGTCTTGGGGGGAGGGGCGGTCTTTCATCAATTTGTCCGGGTGGGCCGATTGGTCATGGTTTGCGGAGGCGCCCGCTTCTCCAAGGATATTCCTCCTTACCTTACCGGGGACCGGAAGGATATCGTGGCGGGCCTGAATGCCATCGGTCTGCGGAGGGCCGGGTTTTCCGCCGAGGTCCGAAACGAAATTAAACGCGCCTTCAAACTCATCTATTGGAGCGGCTTAAATGTTTCGCAAGCCGTGGAAAAATCCCACGAATCAAAATGGGGCCCTGAGGCCGCCGCTTTCCTGGCGTTTTGCAGTTCTTCCAAGCGCGGCATCAGCCGCACCGAGCGGGATACTGCTGCGGACGAGAGTTGAACTCCCTCACAATGAAAAGCGCCTGATCCGAATGGCGCGGGAATAAAGAGGCGCAGGCTTTCTGGATTAGACTGTACTCAGAAAATCAGGCTGCGGATGTCCGAGCGCGCAATGTTCTCCAGCGTGCCGTCCAGAAAAGGAGAGCGACCCCAAGAAACGAGTAGGCGAGCGTTCCCGCCTCTGGAACCCCACCCGCTGGCGTCACCACGGGGCTCGTCGCTCCAAGGCCGGTGAAGGTCGTTGTAGAATTTATGTTGCCGTCGGTGCCATTTATATCCTGATTCATGGCGTTGCCTTGTTGGGAGGTTGCGACCACCATTCGCATAGGGCTGTCGCCGTCAATGGTAAACCCCAAGGTAAGCGCCGCTGCCTGAAGCTCACTGAAGGGCAAAACCCAAGTTAAAAACTGATCGATATTCAAATCACCGCCGATGTCTGGGGTGGACCCGAATTTTAGGCCAGTAGGAGCGTAAAATATGCTATGGAAT
>CALBXK010000333.1 GCA_937890535.1 uncultured Spartobacteria bacterium | reverse complement strand
TCACGCACCCATCATGGCTGGTCACATTGCCGGGTCGGTTGGCGCAACCGCCGCCACCTTCATGGGGCTGTTGAAGGGAGACAATTTCGGAAAATGCGTCATTCGCGTCGGCCCTTCAAAATAGCCAAACCCACAAAACGATATGAAAGTTCTCATGATTCTGACATCGCACGACAAGCTGGGTGACACAGGCAAGAAGACCGGCTTCTGGCTGGAAGAATTTGCGGCTCACGAAGATCGTTCCGTCTCTCGTCGAAGACTTGTTCAAAGCCAACGGGGGCTCTATAAAAAGGTCCGGATTCGGGTACTTATATGGTCGTCGACGGCAAGCTCGTCACCGGTCAGAATCCGGCATCCTCAGAAGCTGCCGCAAAGGAGTTGCTCAAGCTCCTCTAGCGATCCGCCACTTCATTCCCAGCCAGTGGTCCAGTCACCTCACTTACGATGGAACTATCAGTTAATTATCCCTATTTGTTAGTGCCGTTGATCTTTCTTGTGAGAGTTGCGGGCGTTTCGCTCGGAACATTTCGAACGATTGTTGTTTTTCGCGGCTACAGATTCTTAGCCTCATTTATTGGTTTCTTTGAAATCATGATTTGGTTGGTTGCAGCGTCTCAGGTGATAACAAACCTTGATCAGTGGTATCTGGCGCTGGCCCATTCTTTCGGCAGAATGTTTTTTTTCAAAGCTTGCCCTTCCGAATGCGGTAAACGCAGCGCCGGGTGCCGGCTACTATGTGCTCCGCTCTCTCGATGGCGACGCCCTCGCCAAGAATGCGTCGGAAGACTTCAATTTCCGCATCGCAGAGCTTGGCGCACACCTTGGCCGCGGCGGAGATCGGGCAGTGGTTCTGGATCAGAAGAAACGAACCGTCGGGCTGGCGCTCCACTTCGGCCATGAAGCCTTCTTCGTTTCGAAGGGTTACTAGTGCCTTGAGTCGATTCGGGAGCGAACCTCGAGCCGGGACACGGGATCGGTAGGTCTCGATCTGTTGCTCGGCGCATCGCGAAATGAGTCGTTTGACGCCCTCTTCGCCGAAGGTCTGTTCGGCCGCGTTCAACAAATTCACGGTCAAGCCCGCATGGGAGTCGGTAAACTGGGACCCGGCTGCCGGCGTCAGGCACCACATCTTGACTGGTCGACCGATGGCGCGTCGCTCTTCCTGGTAGGTCACCAGTTCTTTTGTGCGCAGGGCGTAGAGGTGTTGGCGCACGGCCATGGCAGAGATGGACAATTGTGCAGCCAAAGTTCCCGAATCGTGCGGCCCCTGCTGCTTGAGTAGACGCAGGATCGCCAGCCGAGTGGGGATGCCCTCGGGCTTTTTCTGGACCTCACCGGGTTTCTTCATGCCGAGGAATTTAAGGCAAACCTGCTTGGAAAGCCAGCCGCATCGGCAATTCTTTTCGAAAGATTAAATTTTATAAAACCCCTTGACGAATGTGGCTACGTCGACTCTATTACTTTCAGAAGCAAACGCTTTATAAAGCCCTGCAAGCAATGCCGAGTCGCCTGAAGTGGCCGGAGCTCGATGGCTCGAAGCGAAACAATTTTTATGGCTGATCTCGCTAACAAATACGCTGAAAACGTTACGGGGAATTTCTATGTCGATGACCAGTGCATCGACTGCGATCTATGCCGGGAAACCGCCCCGGCCAATTTCAATCGCAGCGACGACGGCGGTTACTCCTACGTCTACAAGCAACCGACGACGCCAGAGCAAGAAGCCCTTTGCCGGGAAGCACTGGAGGGTTGTCCCGTAGAAGCGATCGGAGACAACGGCGAAGACTGAGCGACCCATTTCCTGGCGGGAGGAAACCGAAAGGTTCCGAACGTCCTCAACCAAAAAACAACCACAAAAACATCCATGAACTCACCGAAAATCACTGCCTACCTGAAACCCTCCTGCGGCTGGAGCGAAGGCGTGCGCGCCATCATGCGTAAATACAACCTAGCCTACGAAGATCGCGATGTGATCAATAACCGGTCAATCTATGCGGAGATGGTCGCAAAAACGGGTCAGAGACTTACGCCCTGTGTCGAAATCGATGGACACATGCTGGCCGATGTTAGTGGGGACGAAGTGGAAGTCTACCTGCTCAAAGCCGAAGTGGTGCAACCAAGCGCCGCCGCCGCCGATGCGCCGACCGACCGGGCTTGTGACACGCATCACCATGAGTAAATCCGAACAGGATTCAGAAAGATAATCATATTATGAGCAAATCTACAGATACAATCGATGAACTGGTCAAGCAGGAATACAAATACGGTTTCTACACAGACATCGAGACGGAGTCAGCACCGCCGGGCTTGAATGAGGACGTCATTCGGCTCATCTCGCACAAGAAGAAGGAGCCGGAGTGGTTGCTGGAATGGCGGCTGAAAGCGTATCGCCACTGGCTCACCATGCCGACTCCGGAGTGGCCCATGGTAAATTACCCGGAGATCGACTATCAGGACATCACTTACTACGTCGCACCCGGCAGCACAAGCGACGGCCCCAAGAGCATCGACGACGTGGATCCGAAACTTTTGGAAACTTACGACAAGCTGGGTATTCCCCTCCACGAACGCGACCGGCTGTTAGGGGTGGCGGTGGACGCAGTTTTTGACAGTGTGTCCGTAGGCACCACTTTCAAGAAGGAACTTGGTGAGAAGGGCGTCATCTTCTGCTCCTTCAGCGAAGCGGTGCAGGAGCATCCAGAGCTGGTCCGTAAGTATCTCGGTTCGGTCGTGCCTCAGACCGACAACTTCTACGCGGCACTGAACTCGGCGGTCTTCACCGACGGTTCGTTCTGTTATATCCCGAAGGGCGTGCGCTGCCCGATGGAGCTTTCGACCTATTTTCGCATCAACGCGGCCAAGTCCGGCCAGTTCGAGCGCACGCTCATCATCGCGGATGAGGGCAGCCACGTCAGCTACCTCGAAGGCTGCACCGCACCAATGCGTGACGAGAATCAGCTCCACGCAGCGGTCGTCGAACTCATCGCGATGGACAATGCGGAGATCAAATATTCGACCGTGCAGAACTGGTATCCGGGCGATGAAAACGGCGTAGGCGGGATCTATAACTTCGTCACCAAGCGCGGCATATGTCGCGGCGTGAACTCCAAGATTTCCTGGACGCAGGTCGAGACCGGATCGGCCATCACATGGAAGTATCCCGGCGTTATTTTGCAGGGCGACAACTCAGTCGGCGAGTTCTACTCGGTCGCGCTGACCAACAACTGCCAGCAAGCCGACACCGGCACGAAGATGATCCACATCGGCAAGAACACGCGCAGCACCATTATCTCGAAGGGCATTTCTGCCGGTCGTGGGCAAAACAGTTATCGCGGTCTGGTGAAAGTCCTGAAGAACGCGACCAATGCGCGCAACTACTCGCAATGCGACTCGCTGCTCATCGGCGACAAGTGCGGCGCGCACACCTTTCCTTATATTGAGGTGAAGAATACCTCGACTCAGGTCGAGCAC
Source organism: uncultured Spartobacteria bacterium (assembly GCA_937890535.1). Lineage (GTDB taxonomy): Bacteria > Verrucomicrobiota > Verrucomicrobiia > Chthoniobacterales > Terrimicrobiaceae > CAMASH01. The sequence continues at coordinate 10,609 of CALBXK010000333.1, read as the reverse complement.
GAGGCGAGCACGTCGAAGGTTGGTGAAGACCAAATCTTCTACTGCGCACAGCGCGCCATCGCGGCGGAAGACGCCGTGAAAATGATCGTCAACGGCTATTGCAAGGAAGTCTTCAAGCAACTGCCGATGGAGTTCGCCGTCGAAGCGCAAAATCTGCTCTCCGTGAGCCTCGAAGGAAGCGTGGGTTGAACCTGCAATTCCAAAAAACATTTAACTCAACCAAACACAACTTATGACACAACCTATTCTTACCATCAAAAATCTCAGCGCCGGCGTCGAAGGTCGCGAGATTCTCAAAGGCATCAACCTCACTATCCGTCCCGGAGAAGTCCACGCCGTGATGGGCCCTAATGGCAGCGGCAAGAGCACGCTCGCCAGCATTCTCGCTGGACGCGACGGCTACCACATTACGGGCGGCGAGGTCGTTTACTGCGGCCAGGATTTGCTCGAACTCGAGGCCGAGGATCGCGCCCGTGAAGGGGTTTTCCTTGCCTTCCAGTATCCCGTCGAGATTCCCGGCGTGAACAGCACCTATTTCCTCAAAGCCGCCTACAACGAGATCCGCAAACACCGCGGCCAGCCTGAATTCGATGCCGTGGAGTTCCTCAAGTTCGTGAGGGAGAGGATGAAAATCCTGGAAGTGCCGGAGGACTTCCTGAAGCGGCCGGTCAACCACGGTTTTTCCGGCGGTGAAAAGAAGCGCAACGAAATTTTCCAGATGGCCGTGCTCGATCCGAAGCTTGCCATCCTCGACGAAACAGATTCCGGCCTCGACATCGACGCGCTACAGATCGTCGCCACCGGCGTGAACAGGCTCAAGCGCCCGGACAATGCCCAACTCGTCATCACCCACTATCAGCGCCTGCTTAACTTCATCGTGCCCGACTATGTCCATGTGCTCGTGGATGGCCGCATCGTGCGCACCGGCGGCAAGGAACTGGCGCTCGAATTGGAAGAGAACGGCTACGAGTCGATCGTCCACGGCGGCGCCGTGCCTGCTTAACCCTCAAATCGAAGGAAAAACATGATTACAACGGAAACAAAAACGAAATTGAACCCGAACCAGCCAAGGCGGGAAACCGTCCCTTACTGGGAAAAGTTCGAGCAGTTTGAGAAAATCGCGAAAGACCCGGAGTGGGTGCGGGTCGCGCGCAAGGCTGGTATCTCACACTTCGTCGAACTCGGCTTCCCTACCCTGAAGGACGAGGACTGGCGCTTCACCAACGTAGCGCCCATCGCCAAGCTGCCATTCAAGCCCGTGCTTGAACCGACGCGCGATGGAGTCACCGCAGAGGCACTCGAGCACTTCATGTTTGCCGGACTCGCGGGCAGTAAGCTCGTCTTTGTGGACGGCCACTTCGCGCCGGAGCTTTCGTCCACCGTCAATCTCCCGGAAGGGGTGAAAGTGAAAAGCCTCGCCGAGGCAATCGCGAAAGGTCCAGCCCAGGTTGAACCGCATCTCTTCCACCACGCGCGCTCGGATGCGAGCGCCTTCACCGCACTGAACACGGCATTTTTCAAGGATGGTGCATTCATTTACGTGCCGGCGGGCCAGATCGTGCCGGAGCCGATCCAACTGCTCTACGTGAGCACTGCGAAGGAAGACGGCACCACCGCCCATCTCCGCAACCTCATCGTCGCTGAGCGCGACAGCCAGGTCACCATTGTCGAGAGTTATGTGAGCCTCAGCGACGCGGCCTATCTTACCAACTCCGTCACCGAACTCGTGGCGGGCGACAACGCGGTCGTCGAGCACCTCAAGCTTCAAGACGAAAGCCAGCAGGCGTTTCACATCACCACGCTCGCGGCGCACTTCGGCCGCGCCAGCAACGTCCTCACCCACTCAATCGCGCTCGGTGCGAAACTCTCACGCACGAACATCCACGCCCATCTCGCCGGCGAAGGTCTGGAGTGCATCCTGAATGGGCTCTACCTCACGCGCGGTGAACAACTCGCCGATCACTACATGGTTGTCGATCACGCCCAGGCGCACTGCGACAGCCACGAATATTTCAATGGTATTCTCGCCGACAAATCGAAGAGCGTCTTTCACGGCCGCATCCTTGTCCGCCCCGACGCGCAGAAAACCGACGCCAAGCAGACCAACAAGAACTTGCTGCTTTCCGACAACGCCACGGCAAATACCAAGCCGCAATTGGAAATCTACGCCGACGACGTGAAGTGCACGCACGGCGCGACCGTCGGCCAGTTGAACGAGGAAGCCATTTTCTACCTACGCAGTCGCTGCATAGGCCTGGAAACCGCCCGTCGGATGCTCATTCACTCTTTCGCCGGAGAAATCATCGACCGCGTCCGCTGCCAGCCAGTGCGCGAGGAGTTGGACAAGCTCGTGTGGGATCGGCTGGAGCAGGACGAACAAAAAACAACAGGGAACAAGTAATCGCATGTTTGACGACCTCGCAGACCTCTACCAACAACTCATCCTCGACCACAACCAGAGTCCGAGGAACTTCCTCATGCTGCCCGACGCCGATTGCCGGGCGCATGGCATCAATCCCAACTGCGGCGACAACTACACCCTCTACGCGAAGGTGGACGGCGACGTGGTGAAGGAGATCAGCTTTCAAGGCTCCGGCTGCGCCATCTCGAAGGCATCGGCCTCGCTCCTGACAGTGAGCCTCAAGGGCAAAACCAAGGTCGAAATGAAAACCCTGTTCGACAAGGTCCACGACATGATCCTGACCGGAAACATCGACGGCGATGTCGGCAGCCTGGCCGCGCTGGCCGGCGTGCACAAGTTCCCAGAGCGCACGAAGTGCGCGATCCTGCCGTGGCATGCTGCGATGGCGGCGGTCGAGGGGAGAGGCGAAACGGTCTCGACCGAGACAGAGAAAGAGTAATTATGAATTTCAACGAACCGATCACCCTGACCCGCGACGTCGAAGGCCACATTATCCCGGACGGCACGAAAGTCACATTAGAGAAAGGCGAGCAGGCTGTTATCACGCAGTCGCTCGGCGGCAACTACACCGTTGTCGTCAACGGCAATATGTTCCGCCTTGAGGCCAAGGACGCCGACGCGCTCGGTCTCGAAGTGGTAGCCAAGTCCACCGCTAACAAGACCACAAAAACTGGCACGCCAGCCACCGTCGGGGAAATCACGAAGGAAGCGTGGAATCAGATGCGGACCTGTTACGACCCCGAAATCCCGACCAACATCGTGGACTTGGGTCTGGTTTATGATTGCCACTTCGAGCCGCTCGACGCGCCCGACCGTTACAAGGCGCAGGTGAAGATGACTTTGACGGCACCCGGCTGCGGCATGGGCGGGGTCATAAGCGAGGAAGTGCGGAACAAGCTCCTAGCCATTGCAGGCATCGAGGAAGCCAACGTGGAAGTGGTTTTCGAACCGCTGTGGAATCGAGAGATGATGAGCGAAGCAGCTCAATTGGAGTTGGGAATGATGTGACATGAAAACCTTGAACCCATCACCGCCAAGCATCACACTCAGCGCCCCAAACTGGTCCGCGTTGCGCGAGGATTTCCCGATTCTCGACCAGAAGGTTCACGGACATCCGCTCATCTATTTCGACAACGCGGCCACATCGCAGAAGCCGCGTGCAGTCATTGACGCCCTCGTCCACTACTACGAACGCGACAACGCCAACGTGCATCGCGGCCTCCACGAATTAAGCAACCGCGCCACCGACGCGTTCGAAGCGGCCCGCGTTCGCGCCGCGAAATTCCTCAACGCCCGCAGCGCCGACGAAATCATCTTCACCCGCGGCACCACTGAGAGCATCAACCTTGTCGCTGCAACGTGGGGCACCAAGTTCATCAAGCGCGGCAACAAAATCCTGCTCACCGAGATGGAGCACCACAGCAACATCGTGCCGTGGCAACTCCTGGCCGAGCGCACCGGCGCACAGCTGGTCTTTCTCCCGATCAACGGTGACGCCGGTCTGCTTGATCCTGGCCAACTCGACGAATACGTCACCAGCGACGTGAAGCTGCTGGCGATGACGCACATTTCCAACTCGCTCGGCACGATCAATCCCATCGCCGAATACTGCGAACGCGCCCGCCGGCATGGCATCGTCACACTCATCGATGCGGCGCAAAGTGCGGGCCATTGCCCCATCGACGTGCAACAGATTGGCTGCGATTTCCTCGCTCTCTCCGCGCATAAGATGTGCGGCCCGACCGGCTTCGGGGTGTTGTATGGCCGGGGCGAACGGCTCGAGGAAACCCCGCCGTATCAAGGCGGCGGCGAGATGATTCTCTCCGTCGATTATCATAAGAGCACGTGGAAGCAGGCGCCGCACAAATTCGAAGCCGGCACGCCGGACATTTCCGGCGCCATCGCGCTGCACGCCGCCATGGACTATCTCGACCGTATCGGCCGCGACCGCATCGCGCAGCACGACCAGGATCTCGGCGCGTATGCGTTCGAGAAGCTAGCCGCACTCAAAGGCATCCGGCTCTTCGGCCCGACCATTGGCGGCCGCGCGGGTCTGGTAAGCTTCCTCCTCGACGGCGTCCACGCGCACGATGTGGTAACGGTAGCCGACCAACGCGGTGTGGCGCTGCGCGGCGGTCATCATTGCAACCAGCCGCTCATGAAAAAGCTAGGCGTGGATTCCACGGCACGCGCGAGCTTTTATTTCTACAACACGACCGAAGAAATCGACCACTTCGTCGAACTCGTACGTGAAATTCAAAAGTTTTTCGGCAACTGACATCTCCAGAAGGAGCCAATGACGCCCCCCCCCACTTCGGTGAGGAGGATTTGGCAGCCGCCGAAATTGATGAGAACTGAATAAACCAACCAAGCTCAAATGAAAACAGATCCTCAAGAGAAGACCATTGGACCTCAATCCACCATGCAGCAAGTGCTCGAAGCTTATCCGGCGGCGCAGCGCGCGCTGTTTCAAAGCTACCATGTCGGCGGTTGCAGCAGTTGCGGCTTTCAGCCGGAGGAAACGGTGGAACAAGTCTGCCAACGTAATAACAACCTGAATGTCGCCGAGGTCCTGGAGACCATCCGCACCGCCCACGAGGCCGATGAGCGGATGCAGGTTTCGGCCACCGAGGCCGCTGCTTTCGTGAAAGAAGGCAAGGGCCGGCTCGTGGACGTTCGCACTCAGGAGGAATGGGATGCCGTCCACATCGAGGGCAGCACTTTCCTGACGCAAGAGCTGGTGCCTGAATTGGGTTCCTGGCCGAGCGACCAGTTCATCATCTTCGTCTGCCACCACGGCATCCGCAGCCTGGATGCCGCTACCCATTTCGCCGGCCACGATTTGAAAAATGCGCGCACCATGCGCGGGGGCATCGACGCATGGTCGCAGGAAGTGGACCCCAAGGTTCCCCGGTATCAGGAGGGGTAGTGAAAGCGGCCAGTAGCGTCGGCGTCTTCTGCCCGATGCGCCTCAACCGAATGAATGAATGAAAACGCAGCCCAATTCCACCGTCGCCGAGACACTGCTCTAGCGCGAGCAGACCAAAAACCACCAGCGTGCATCTGAACAGACATTTGCCACACGAATCTCAATTATGATCTCAACCAAAGCTTTCGTCGAGCCGCACAGCGGCTATTGTTGCGGGAACAACTGCCGCCACTGCCCGTATCCCAATCCCATGCTCGTTAGCAACGCATGAAACACCGCACCTTTACTCTCATCGAACTCGCGCCGCATAAAACGCCGAACTTTGACATCAAACAAACCCGCATGCACCGCGACGGCATCACCACCGTCCTCAACGAGCACTTCCAGCCGTCGAAGGATCTGCTGGATGCGCTGGCGGATGAATAGAAAGGCCGCCTGCTGAACATATACGAAAACCGATGAAACCAAACGCCATGCTCAGTCAGTTAGAATCACGCAACAAGGAGGGAAAGGTCATGAACAACTTGCCAAAAGAAGAAGCAATCAAAGGGGCATTTTTCGGTGCCATTGTCGGCGATGCCCTTTGTCTTGGCAGTCACTATGAATACGATGCAGCAAAGATTTTTAAGGCCTATGGCAATAGGCCACTGGATAAGTTTATGTCCCCTGGTGAAATGATGGGTGGACACACTCATGGAATCGGATGGGGTGAGCGCAATTACCATCCGGGTAAAACGGCAGGGGGAACCACAGACTACGGTGATTACAATATCCTCGTTTTAGAGCATTTGGCGGATATCGCCGAACCTCCAAGACCTTTGAGTGTTGCCGCGATGATTCCGCATTGGATGAAGCGTCTTGAGCATGGATGGGGTTCATGGATTTGCACCATGAGTCAAGAGACCTACGCGCAAGTCAAAAGAGGAACCCCGATTGAACAGCTTGGCGGTATCTCGAACGCGATGGCTATCCGCCATGTTGCTGCCCATGCCTACTATGAAACCGAAGAGGAATTGGTGGACGCGGCAAGAAAAACAATGTTCACCCACAGAGATACCGATGCGTTAGGCGGAGGAGAGTTTTTTGCGCGCGTGACCCACCGTGTTATCAATGGTGCCACCCCGCTCGATGCGATTGAAAGCGTAGCAACACAGATGGGGGGCTTTTTTGAGCAAAAAGTGGCGCAAGCCACTGCGAAGTATAAAGAAGAGGCTGATCCTGGCTCCGCGCTCTCCAAAGAGCCTTTCTCGGACGATCTGGCCCTCACGAGCATGGCAAGACTATGGGATATCGGCCGCTCTGAACCGATCAAGGTCGGTAAAGCCAGCCCAACTGAGGGGACGCTTCCGGGCGCTGTCTATTTTATTCTCAAGTATGCCAACCAACCAGATGGATTAAAAAAAGCGCTTCAAGCCAATGCAATGGTGGGTGGCGATAATGCGTCACGGAGCATTGCAATCGGAATGGTATTGGGTGCCTATAAAGGGGTTCATGCAATCCCAAGTGCATGGAAGGAGACACTGGATCAATGGGACTATTGTGAGAACCTCCTCAATCAGCTTCCACTGCTAAAACGTCGGCCAGTCACCCTCCAAGGAAACAACATGGAAGACTCAGGAGAGCTCCCGAGCAAAGGAATCTTATAAAAGGAAGAACCCATGGCCGAAAATAAAAACGAACAGATTAAAGAGCAAAGTCGTTACCTGCGAGGAACGATCGCCGAGACCTTGCGCAGTGACGCCTCCCACTTCGGCGAGGACGAACTCCAACTCCTCAAGTTTCATGGGACGTATCAGCAGGACGACCGGGACACTCGCGGTGAACTGAGAAAGGCCGGGCTCGATAAGGCCTGGAGCTTCATGGTGCGCACCAAAATTTCGGGCGGCCACCTTCCGGCGGCTGATTATCTGAAGCTGGATCAGATCGCGACTGACCTCAGCAACCAGACGATCCGCATCACCACCCGGCAGAATTTCCAGTATCATTTGGTTCTCAAAGGTGGACTGCGGGAATGCATTGCCCGAGTCACCGAGTCGGGCATCACGACCGTCGGAGCCTGTGGCGACATCGTGCGCAATGTGATGGCTTCCCCATCGCCAATGCACACCCCGGCCCATAGCGACGCGCAAAAACTGGCTGGTGAACTGACGCAGGCGTTGTTCCCCCAGACCCGCGCGTATGCGGAAATCTGGCTGAACGGTGGGAAACTGTATCCACTGCCCGAGGCCGAAAACGAACCCCTCTACGGCCAACATTATCTGCCGCGCAAGTTCAAGATCGGCGTCATCGTCCCACCGCGCAATGACGTGGATATTTATACGCATGACATCGGCTATGTTGCCCATGCTCCGAATGGCCAGGTGGAAGGTTACACCATTTTGGTCGGGGGTGGTTTTGGCATGACGCATGGCAAACTGAAAACCTACCCCGTCCTGGCGAAGCCGCTTTTTTATGTTGCCCGCGAGCATGCCGTTGCCGCCGGTGTCGCCATTGTCACTGTCCAACGCGACTACGGAAACCGGGAAGACCGCAGCCGGGCGCGGATGAAATATCTGATCGAAGAACGCGGTCTCGCCTGGTTCCGGCAGGAGGTCGAAGCGCGACTACCAGCGCCGACGGAACCACCCAAACCACTGCAATTAACCACGGTGGCGGACATGCTCGGCTGGCACGAACAGGGGGACGGCAAACTCTTCTGCGGCGTCTTTGTGCCGCAAGGGCGGATCCAGGATACCGGGGAGGGCCGTTATCGTAGCGCGTTTCGGGAAATCGCGCGCCAACTGGGATGCCCGATCCGGCTCACGCCTAATTGCAATATCCTTTTCTGCAACCTCCGGCCCGACCAGCGGCAGACGATGGAGCAGATGCTCAACCAGCATGGCGTGCCGGGCGACGAAGGCATGACGGAAACCCGCAAGACCTCGCACGCCTGCGTGGCCTTGCCCACCTGCGGCCTGGCCCTGGCGGAAAGCGAGCGCGTCTTCGGCCAGGTGATGGATGAAATTGACAAAATCTTGCGTGAGCTGCAGTTGGAGAAGGAGCCGATCCTGATCCGGATGGCCGGCTGCCCCAACGGTTGTTCCCGGCCCTATAACGCCGACATTTCGTTCGTCGGTCGCGCTCCGGGCAAATACGCCTTTTTTGTCGGCGGCTCGATGACGGGAGATCGCTTGGTGGGGTTGGAACAGAAGGTTGTGGAGCTGAAAGAAATCCCGGCCGTTGTTAAAACTTACTTGGAAGAGTTTGTGGCCCGCCGCCAGGATGGCGAAATCTTCAGCGCGTATTGGGGTCGAACCCATCAGCCAGGCCCGCGCCCCGTGCCGGAACAATTTCATCTTGAACTGGCCGAGCGGTCCGCCCGCCGGGCCGCATCCAGCCAGAACGGGGGCGTCGAATGATGCAAACTTTTTTCCATTCTTTGTGCGTGGCTAAACCGGAAATCTCCCGCCTCGTTGCCTTGACGTTCGACAATCGTTTTGTGCGAGAGCTGCCTGCCGACCCCGAAACCGCGAACCATCGCCGTCATGTCATCGGTGCCTGTTACTCGCGCGTGTTGCCAACCAAAGTCGCCCGGCCGCAAATGGTCGCTTACTCTAGGGAAGTCGCCAGGCAGTTGGATTTGACCCCGGAGGTTTGTGAATCGGATTATTTTGTCCAAGTATTTGCAGGCAACCGCCTGTCGGCCGGCATGGATTCCTATGCGACCTGTTACGGTGGCCACCAGTTCGGACATTGGGCAGGCCAGCTCGGCGATGGGCGCGCCATAAATCTGGGCGAGGTGATCAATCGGCAGGGTGAGCGCCTGACATTACAGCTTAAAGGCGCGGGTCGCACACCCTACTCGCGGACCGCAGACGGTCTGGCGGTGTTGCGCTCGTCCGTGCGCGAGTTCTTATGCAGCGACGCCATGCATCATCTGGGCGTGCCCACCACGCGGGCCTTGAGTCTCATCCTGAGTGGCGAGCAGGTGATTCGGGACATGTTTTACGACGGCCATCCCAAAGGCGAACCGGGCGCGGTGGTCTGCCGGGTGGCGCCATCGTTCACGCGCTTTGGCAGCTTTGAGCTTTTCGCCACCCGCGGCGATATCGAGCTGCTGCGAAAACTGGTGGACTACACAATTCGCACTGACTTTCCGCATTTGGGAGAGCCGTCGCCAGAAGTTTATCTCACTTGGTTTACGGAAGTCTGTCGCAGAACGGCGGAGATGATCGTGCACTGGCAGCGGGTGGGGTTCGTGCATGGCGTCATGAACACAGACAACATGTCGATCCTCGGCCTCACCATTGACTACGGCCCCTACGGCTGGCTGGAGAATTACGATCCCCACTGGACGCCCAATACCACCGATGCGACCCATCATCGTTACTGTTTTGGCCACCAGCCCGAAATCGCTTTCTGGAATCTGGAGCAACTGGCCAATGCCATCTGTCCGCTCATTGAGCGGGTCGAGCTATTGCAACAGGCGCTGAATGTCTATGAGGAAAACTTTATCCGCAGTTGGCAAACCATGATGGCCGGGAAACTGGGTCTGCATACCTTCGATCCGGCAACGGACGACGAGTTAACCACAGAATTGCTGGCCGTTTTGCAGTTGGTTGAAACTGATATGACAATTTTCTATCGCCAGCTTGCCCTGATCGACACGGGCCGGGAGTCCCTGCATGCTAGCGACGAAACGCTGATGAGGCCGCTGAGGGAGGCCTATTATGTGCCGGAGCAATTAACCGGTGAACACGCGGCGCGCATTGGCAACTGGCTCAGGAGTTACATCAAGCGGACGCAAAATGACGGCACGCCTGATGACCTGCGACGAAAGAGAATGAACGCCATCAACCCTAAATACGTCCTGCGAAACTACCTCGCTCAACTCGCGATTGACGAGGCTGAGCTGGGCGATTTTTCAATGATCAATGAGCTGTTGGAATTATTGCGCCATCCCTATGATGAGCAGCCCGACAAGGAAGAACTTGCCGCAAAACGGCCCGACTGGGCGCGTCAACGGGCCGGTTGTTCAATGCTCTCGTGCAGTTCCTGATGGCTCTTGAATGAAAACTCAAAGCGCTTCCTCGGTTGCAGAGACCCTGCTCTATCACGAGCAGACCAAGCATCATTTTCATCGTTATGCGAGGTCCGCGGGATCTCTTGACTGGGCCAATCAGCCCAATCCATTCCGCACCTATGAAGGAGTGACGGCGGTGAAGCTTCCGTTGCTGCAAAAAGACCCGGCGAGCGAGCACCTGGCTTTGTATGAAAGG
>CALBXK010000332.1 GCA_937890535.1 uncultured Spartobacteria bacterium | reverse complement strand
GGCCCAAGAAACCCGCCCCAACAACGCCAATCGGATACTTTTCCAAGGGGCTCATTCTTGGGGGGCTTTCTTTGCAATCACGTCGAGTTCCACTTTGATTGACCCCAGCCCGGATTGCACCGTCGTGCGGGCTGGCAGCAGACATTCGGCAAAGAATTTCCCGTAGGTAGAATCAAAGCGGTCAAAATCTTCAAAGTCCGCAAGATGGCAGGTGCTCTTGACAATGTCCCGACGGGTACATCCCGCCTGAACGAGGACGCGTTCGATGTTTTCCAGGGTCAGGCGTGTTTCCTCCTCGATGGTTCCTGGGAGGATCTCGCCGGTTGCCATATCCAGGAAGCCATGTCCACTGACGAATACCCAGCCATCCATTTCGATGGCGGAGGAATAGTTGCCTGTCGCGGCTTGTTTTTGTGGGTCAATTATTTCTTTTTTCACAATTTTTATCGGTTGCATCCGCGTCCATCGGTCGTGAAAACTTCCTCGACGCGGTCGTTCCGCACTCCAAGGTAGAAGTCGTGAAGGTTGACGACAGGGCAGACGTGATTGGGAAGAATTCGGACGTGGTCTCCGACGCGCGGGGGCGCTGCGTCTGGGGCACAGGTGACATGTCCGTGTTCCTCGCTCAGAATTTCAATCTCCCATTCTGGAGCGTGCCCCAGGATCCGTCCGTAGCCCTTGGTGTTGCCGCCGAGCCAGCGATCTTCGCTCAACGTCTTTGATCCGGCATCGAGGATGAATCCTCCTGGCACGCTCGTGCTTATCACAGTTGACAACACGGTCAGCGCACAATCATCCAGCCCGCAGTGCCCGAGCCCCCAGTAATTGCGGTCTTGGAAGACATAGGTGCCTGGCCGCATTTCATTCTGACCGGCAATGAGGACGCTGGTTCGTGCTGTGGGGGTGGAGCCTCCGTTGATCCGTTCGCAGCAGAGGCCGTGCTCGGAAAATATTTTGCGTGTTTCCGTGAGTAGGGCCTTAACTTCGCCGAGTTGCTGAGCCTGATCGGTTGGTGGCCCATAAATATGACCAGGATAAAAAAAGAGTCCGTGTAAAACCAATCCTGGCAACTTTTCAACCGCGCAGCCCAATTCAGCGGCGAGTTGGGGGCTGGACACTCCCGTGCGGCGCATGCCGACATCAATATCGACGAGAATGTGGATCTTGGACCCCGTTTGTTTTGCGGCCAGGGAAAGACCTTCGGCGCAGGAAAGGGAATCCACCGCAACGGTCAACTCCAGAGTGGTGGCAAGCCGCGCAAGCTGCTCGCATTTTTCTGGTCCATGAACCGGATAGGCCACCAGGAGATGACGCGTGCCGCTCTGTGCCATAACTTCGGCTTCGGAAACTTTGGCCACGGTTAATCCTTTCGCGCCCAGATCCAGTTGGCGCTTGGCAATTGAAAGGGATTTGTGCGTCTTGGTGTGGGGCCAGAGTCGGATGCCATGGGAGTGGCAATATGCCGCCTGATTGCGCAGGTTTCGTTCCATGACATCCAAGTCCACAAGGAGGAGGGGACTATCCAGCTCTTCCTCGGATTTTCCTAAATAGGACTGAGGATCACCGATCATTGATGATT
>CALBXK010000331.1 GCA_937890535.1 uncultured Spartobacteria bacterium | reverse complement strand
GATATTGATGTCCACAACGGAGGTGACGGTGGATCAATACAAGGCAGCGGGCATGGGGTTCTACATCTATCCTCACGGTCGCAACGATAGCCGCGGTTTTCGGGTGGGGTGTGAGTCGCGGTGATGGGTGCGCCTGGGTGACCTCATCGGGAGCTTGCCGGTTGATCCTTGAGACTTGACCATTGCAAATTGACCCTTGAAACCGGCGAGCGAAGGGAGCCGAAAAAAACTTGATAAGAAAGAGTAGCTTCAGACAACCTGATCTCATGAAACCGATGAGTCAGAAAAGACTCACTCGCGCGGACGAAGAGGTTGTTATATTTTGGCCCGCGCCCTGCGCCACCGCATGATTACTATTCCGTCTCACTCGATTCCTTGTTCGGACTTGCTGCTTTTCTTTTTAGGTTTACCTCTGTCTGGGCCGTTTCGATTTCGTACCGATCGCGCTCGGAGATAAAATAGGCGCGTAGTTCGTCAAGTGTTGGCGGGTGGCCGGAAATGGCTTCAAAGCCGGGGTCGTCCGGGGCCGTGCGGCCCGAGCAGAGGCGATTGAGGAAATCCTGCTGAAAGTCGTGGAGCGACATTCCCGCATTCAAAAATTCGTCATAAGCTGTTGGATCGTCACTGCGCTGGGCGGAAATTCCGCCCGCGGCGAGGGCCTCGATCACCATCTCAATCTGGTGCCTCGGCAGCCGCGCGGCAGGGAAGCAAAAATCGAGATCATAACTTCGTCGGTGCCCGATGCGCAGAGCCAGGGCGGTCCCGCCGATAAGGATCGCACCGGCAAGGGAAGGTTCCTTTTCCAAAACGGCCCAAACGCTGGCGGTCTCAGTTGGCAGCATGGCGGAAACCTTCGCCGATATTTCCGATCATGCGTTCGACCGGACCAGCCACGCGTTCTGTGCGGTCGCCACCATAGGCCTTCAGAAAATCCCACTCTGCCGTCACTCGATCCAGTCCCAGTTCCAAGGCGATGGCGAGTATGAGATGGAATCGGGGACGCAACAAGGCCGCGCGAACATAGGCTTGCTCCGGGGCGTTGGCATTGGACCAAAGCACCCCGCGAAGCTGCTGTTTTAATTCCAGAGTCACAGCAAAAGCATACTGCCTTGGCATTGAAAACACCATAGAAAATAGTGCGAAGATCCCCTGCAGCGATTCCAAACCCCGGGCCGATATTCCTGTTCGTTTTTCAGCCGCCGCGATACGATGGCCTCATGCTTCTAGGATCCAGCAAAGCCGAATTGGACCGACTGTTGGGAAAGCCGGTTATGGCCCGAAACGTCTTTGGACTCCCCGGAGAAAAGGCGTTTTCTTATTCTCAGGGTGACTTCCGAATCGTGGTTGGATTTCTCAACTCCCTCGCCCGCTACGCCGCCGTCGTAAGGGATCGCGGGCCGAACACCAAGCTGACTCCTGCTGAAATCGCCGGAGCCCTTGCGCTGAACGCTCCACCGCGTCTCTGGAATATCGAAACCCCCGACGCCCCGAAGAAATCCTCGAAGCCTCCCCGTCGCAAAACCGCCACCCCGCCAAGTCCCACGACCTATTTTAGTTACGTGGAGAAGTCTCCAAAAAAGACAAACTTGGGTACTTCGGAAATTCACGGCTGGATGCCAGGGACCGAACCCTACGCCTTCTTTTACCTTCCCCACCTGGACGGTCAGTCCCCGTTGCTGGTCAGCGAATGGGGCGTTCAACAGGCTCTGGGATAGGAAGAAAATTATGAAGGATGAGGTTGATTTGTCGCCCGGCGCTGGCGAACCCTCCCATTTATGAAAGCCATTCGTGTCCATCAATTCGGCGGGCCTGAGGAACTCAAACTCGAAGACGCGGCTAATCATGAGCCTGCGGCGGGACAGATTCTTGTCACTCTCGACGCCGCCGGGGTCAATCCCGTCGAGACCTATATTCGCTCGGGAGCTTACGCCGTCTTGCCCGCCCTCCCCTACACGCCCGGCGGTGAAGGGGCCGGACGGATCGCTGCCATCGGACCCGATATTCAGTCGGAGTCCAGTAAGTCCTACCGCGTCGGGGAGCGCGTCTATGTGGCAGGATCTCTCACCGGCACCTATGCCGAGGCCGCTCTCTGTCTTCCCTCCCAGGTGCATTCGCTCCCGGATGCTATTTCTTTTGCCCAGGGAGCGACCCTCGGCGTCGCTGCAACCACTGCCTACCGGGCCCTGTTCCAGCGGGGCGGCGCAAAAAAGGGAGAGACCGTTCTCGTCCACGGCGCCAGCGGGGGTGTCGGCACCGCCGCCGTCCAGCTTGCCCGGAGTGCAGGGATGCGGGTCCTGGGCACGGCGGGCTCTGCGCCGGGCCGCGAAATAGTCCGGCAGGCTGGAGCCGAGGAGGTGTTCGACCATCGCGATCCGAATCATTTCCAAGCCATCCAGGATGCGACGAACGGAGATGGCGTGGATGTCATTCTAGAGATGCTCGCGGATGTAAATCTCGACAACGACCTGCGCCTTGTCGCCCGCTACGGGCGGATCGTAGTGATCGGCAATCGAGGCCGGATCGAGATCAATCCCCGCGACGCTATGATGCGTGAAGCGGATATTCGGGGCATGATCGGCGGCAATGCCTCAGAGGCTGACCGGGCGGCCCTGACGAACGGTCTCGACCAAGCTCTCCGGACGGGCCACCTCCACCCACTCATTGGCGCAGAGTTCCCCCTGGCCGAAGCTGCGGCCGCCCACGAAGCCGTAATGGCTTCAGGTTCCCGCGGAAAAATCGTTCTGACGATTTCTTAATTCCTAATTTTCTTCAGTATCCCAACCCGATGCGGACGAGGTTATCGGAGGGCATTCCAGCTTTTTTGAAACGGGCCTGGGCCCGGGCGATGTCATATTTCACCCGCCGATGGATCA
The DNA here is from genome assembly GCA_937890535.1 of uncultured Spartobacteria bacterium. Lineage (GTDB taxonomy): Bacteria > Verrucomicrobiota > Verrucomicrobiia > Chthoniobacterales > Terrimicrobiaceae > CAMASH01. The sequence goes on along the minus strand of CALBXK010000331.1, from coordinate 737 downwards.
GCATCCGCTTTTTCACGTCGTAGAGTACATAACAGGCCCTGGGATCTTCATCCCGCGGCTGGCCCACACTGCCAACATTGATGGCATGGAGGTTCGCCCCTTCCACCTGCATCAGCCCCTCCGAGGCATCGTAACAGGCAATGGTGTTTTTCTTTTTCTCCCAGATCACCGGAACATGGGTGTGACCTTGAAAACTGATCTGGGTGGGTTGAACCGAGAAATGATCCCGCGCCATGTCCTCATCATGCAGGTAATGAAATTCCGAAGGCTCATGGAGTGAGCCATGAGAAAGCGTAAACGGATCAATATTGGCCGCCATCGGAAGTTGCCGAAGCCAGCGCAATCGGTTGGCGGGCAGTTCCTTGAGAGCCAGCCGAAGAGGCTTGCTAATGGTTTCCCGGAAAGCGTGGGAGGGCAATTTATCGACGAGGAAAAGCATGGCTTCGTGGTTGCCCATGAGGGTGACGGCGCACACCTCAATCACCTTTTCGACGCACAGTGCCGGCGCCGGACCATATCCGACCACATCCCCCAAACAAAGAATATCCGAACACGGCCACTTCTCAATATCGGCAAGTACCGCTTCCAAGGCGTCGATGTTTCCATGAATATCGCTGACGATGGCAAAATATTTGGGCTTGGATGGCGCAGTCATGGATCGGGAAACTGACGATTCCGTCAGGGCGGACAGGAACGAGAACTGCCCGTCTTGTCAGATGGACACCAACAGTGTCAAT
>CALBXK010000330.1 GCA_937890535.1 uncultured Spartobacteria bacterium | reverse complement strand
GTGCGCCGTGGACTGATAAGGCTGAGCGCTTCGATGGTTGCGCGAGGGGCCTTGGGGAACGCAGCCTGCCACAGAGCCGCTCGTATGCTACTTTCTCCCATAGGTTTGTTTCTGCTTCACGGGAAGCCGCTTGCCGCAGAGCAGTAGCTCGTCAATTCTTGCGTCGTCGCAGCTCGAAAAATTACCCACTGTATGAAAAAAGCCCTAATCATCGGCGTTTCCGGTCAAGACGGCGCCTATCTGGCCAAGCTCCTGCTGGAGAAAGGCTACGAAGTCCACGGCACGTCACGGGATCATGAGGTCTCATCTTTTACCAACCTGAGTGCGCTCGGCATCAAGAATCACCTGCAATTGAATTCGATGGTAACCTCGGATTTCAGGAGTGTCCTCACGGCATTGCAGAAAGCCGACGCGGATGAGATCTACAATCTGGCCGGGCAAACATCAGTGGGAATGTCGTTCTCCTATCCGGTTGAGACTTTCGACAGCATTCTCATCGGAACAATGAACCTTTTGGAGTGCATCCGGCTTTTGAAGAAGCCATGCCGCTTTTACAATGCCGGTTCGAGCGAAGTGTTTGGAAACACCGAAAGGCCCGCTGATGAAGAGACCAAATACCACCCCCGTAGCCCTTACGCCACGGCCAAGGCGGCAGCCCATTACGCGGTGGCAAACTACCGCGAAGCCTACGGGCTTTTTGCGGCCACGGGCGTTCTCTTCAACCACGAGTCCCCATTGCGCCCCTCCCGCTTTGTCACCCGAAAAATCGTCTCGACGGCCGTCCGCATAGCCAACGGATCCAAGGAGCGTCTGCAACTGGGCAATGTCGATGTCCACCGGGACTGGGGTTGGGCTCCGGAATACGTCGAAGCGATGTGGCGGATTCTTCAGCACAACCAAGCAGAAGATTTTGTCATTGCCACCGGTCAGATGCATTCCCTTTCGCAGTTCGTTGACCAGGTTTTTGCTGTGCTTGGATTGGCAGCCAAGGAACATGTCGATGCGGATCGTTCGCTGCTCCGGCCGCTGGATATCGCGCAAAGCGTCGGCAATCCGGAAAAAGCCCGCCGACTGCTCGGATGGTCCGCGCGTATCAGGTTCGAGCAGTTGGTGACACTTTTGATCGAAGGTGAGCAAAATGCCCAACAGCGGTGAAACCTGTCTTGGGGTCTTCTCCTTAGGTCTGACCTATTCT
>CALBXK010000329.1 GCA_937890535.1 uncultured Spartobacteria bacterium | reverse complement strand
CCGTCGCCTCATCGGATGTCACCACGGCGGTTGGCAGTGGCTGCAGGGAGAGCAAGCGGTCCACAACCACGTCCATTGGGATTGTATCGCTGCCCGTGCCGCCATGCTGCCAATTCACTTCAGTCTCTCCGTCCGAACGAGCCGTCTTCTTTGCTTGGGGCGTGACAATATGCAGATGCGTTCCTTCGTGCCGTCGATATTCATTACGCATTCCGGCAGCACGCATCGCCGCTGCGCCACGTCCCCTTGGGAATTCTATCATCACGAGCGCCGCACAAGTGTGTCCCCGACTCAGCAGATGCCGGGCTAACATTCGCGAGCCGACCAGCCCATTGAGCGCTACAAAGTCGCAGGAGGTCTGCGAGACCTCGATCCGGGGTGGCCGGCCTAGTATTACCGTCGGCATTCTCAGGTTGACCGGTAGCACCTCCCGAAGAAGCGACTCGGAATTATTCACCGATGGAGTGAGCAACAATCCCTCGACCCGTTGCTCGATGAGAGTTCGTAGCGCTGTCTTCTCCAGATCTTCGTTCCACTCGTGGAAGACCACTTCACTTTGATAGCCCAGAATTTTGATCTGGCGGCACAAACGATCCAACAGCATCCCATAGTGGGGGATGGCGGCGAACGGAAAGGCAATCCCGATGAGTTTCGTTCGCTTGCTCCGCAGCGAACGGGCTGCCTGGTTGGGTACATATCCCCAATCTTTGGCCAGTTGTTGGACTCGTTGCCTAACGGGCGCCGAGATTCTTGGGCTGTTGCGCAAGGCAAGGGAAACAGTCGATGAATGCACCCCTAGGTGATCGGCCAAATCAGTGATGGGGGGACGCCACCGATTCTTGCTCATGGGGTCCGTGACTTGCCCCAATACAATGCCTGACCGCTCCTGCGGGGGGGGACTTGCTTCAGCGAGCAGTTTCATGTTTCCGAGAGCAGGGTTTATCGTGTCTTTTGGCAAATTGTCAGTGCGGTTTATGGGGATTGTTCTGACGTTTGAATTGAAAGTTACCAAAATCTTTAGCCGTGTCAATTCAAACGTCAGAACAATCTTAAAATAATGCCTCACATCACCGTCGTCAGCTTCTTTCACCTGACTCAATTTCGGGTGGCGCTATCGCGGGGGGGGATTCCAGTTTGACTGCCCTTTGCGTGAGGCATTTCTGCTGCCAATCCTGATTGCGACCATCGGTAGGACCGGAAAGGCTGGAAGGAACATGCGGTGGTGTTTATGAAAGGCCTTCATGGACTCCCTCCTCCCGAAGGCCCGTAGATTCCGCCTCCTGATGCGGATCGGATGGATCCTTGGCATCGGTCTAATGGTTTTGGTTCTGCTCGGGGTTCTTCTCGTTGCAGGGCTGGCCTTGGAGAGTCGGTGGGAGGAAACCCGAACCGAGCGCTATCTGCTGGCTCGGGGGGAAACACTCATCCCACCAGCGCCCGCCCCGATTCCTGATGACCAAAATTTTTTCGTGGACCCCGTCTGGGACGAACTGGTCGATCTGGTGGAAACTCCCAATGAAACGGGAACTCAACTGGCACCGCGGCTGCCAAAAGGTCAACGGCAACTCGATGGATTGCAGCGCCCGCTGACGGAAACTGAGCGCGCGACACTCGCCGCCGAGTTCCCAGAGTTTGCCGCACTCCTGGCGCAAAAAAATCGGAACGGGAGTCGAAAGGCCTGGAAACAAGCCGAGAAAAACACCCCTTCGGCGCGAAGTCGTGCCGCCGAGTTCATTCTGGCTTTGCAGACACCTCCGACGCCGGTGCTTTCCCGCCTCGAGGAACTCACGCTCCGTCCGAACGCCCAGCTCTTATTCTCCAGCGAAGGGCTCGCCTCATCCATGGAACAGAACCACTACCTCCTGAACGCTGCCTCGCTCTTGCAGTATCGGGCTCTGGCCAAAATGGAAACGGGTGACCGGGAAGGCGCCTGTCAGGACGTTGTGACGATTTTGAAGCTGGCTGAACATATGGGATCACAGCCCCTGCTCATCTTTCAAATTGTCCGGGGTGCCCTGGCCCAAATTGCCCTGACTGTCATCGATCAGGGCATTCAGAATCAGGTTTGGATCGCGACCGAACTAACCCAACTCCTTCAAGCCCAAATCGCCTGTGCCCTCGAACGCCACCGACTTGAGCACGGGGAATATCCAGAGCGACTGGAGGAGTTGCTCCCCTCGGATTTTTCTGAACTTCCTGCCGATGGTGTCCCTCTCCAACCGGTGCAGTACCGCAAAACAAAGGAGGGTACATTCACGCTCTGGTCCGTCGGATGGAACGAAACCGACGAAGGCGGAACCCCCGGGAAAACGCGGAGCGAAGGGGACTGGGTCTGGGGCAAATATTTTCGCTGACCCGCTCTCTTCCGCCCCGACGGGAAGAAAATCCGGTCAACGCGGAATAGAATAGAAATGGTATGATCCGGGAATCGGAATAGGGGAGGGACTCAATACTGAATTTTGTCCGACTTGGCCTGATACTTCTTCCATACCTCGACCGCTTCGTCTTGAAGGAGCTGGGTGAGCTTGATCGAACGCTTCTCCTTGGGCAGGGCGAGTTGCTCGTAGATCGGGCGATCGTCGAAATTGCCATACTTGAGAGCATCTTCCACTGTCGCCCCATAATAAACCTCTTCGATGCCGGCCCAGTAGCAGGTGGCCATGCACATCGGGCAGGGCTCCGCCGATGTGTAGAGGATGCAGCCGGGCAGCTTGAAGCTTTGCAGGGTGATGCAGGCCAGACGGATGGCTTCCATTTCGCCATGCCAAGTTGGGTCGTGACTGGCGACAACACGGTTCATCCCTTCCGAGATGATCTTGCCGTCCTTCACGATGATGGCGCCAAAGACGCCGCCGGTACCGTATTCTAGCGCGGCTTTCGCCGAAAGTTCGATCGCCCGGCGAATGAATTTTTCATGCTCTGCATTTGAGGTGTTCATCGGTTTATTTGGATTGGTTTGTTCTGGAGGAGGGGGCATCTCGAGTGGAGAAAATCTATAGCGGCTAGGGGGGCATTTTGAATCCAAATTATCGATCATTTTCGGTTAAACAACATTTTTTCAGCAATAAGATTTTGGATAATTTGAGAGGGCTAGTTTGTGTTGCACCGGCGGGAAGAAAATCCGGTCAGCGCGTGTAGGTGGCCAGCCGATTTCTCCAGCCCGGGAGCCATTGGGCCTCGTTGCGGTCGGAGGGGGAGTTTTTTACCCGGCGGGTCAACATTTGGTCGGCGGCGCGGGCAAAGGCCGGCAGGGCGGGGCCGGTGGTTGGCATGGTCTCGAGAACTTGCAAGAGCCCCCAGCCCTGACCGCGATAGCGTTCGGAGGGTGAAACGCCCTCCCCTTTGAAATTCACGTAATCCATCAAGGCGTAGTATCCCAGCGCTTGGGCAGCCACGCGCTGGAAGTTTTTCTTCACCCTGTCGCGCCCGCTGGCCGGAGCGGCGGCGAGCATTTTAGGGAGGGCTCCTTCGAGCCGCTGGGCGGCAAAGCGCGCCTGCTGGGGAATGGTGTTCGCCAGCAGTTTTCGCAACTCCCGCATTCGGGAACTGTCTTTGGCGGCCTGAAACTCGCGGCGAGTCGTCCAGACACAGGGCCCACCCATCCAGCCGGGGACCTTGACGCCCTGTTTCGCCAACGAGGCGGCCAGTCGGGGAAAGCTTTCCTCATACGGTCCGCGTTTCCCCTCTGGGTACCAAATAAAATGCCCGATGCCGAGGGAGGCAAAATCCTCACCTGAGTTCCAGGACGTTAATCCTGCCACGGTCCCGCCGCATTCGTTTTTCCAGATCCTTTGGCCGATTTCGAGCGCCTGCGAATCGGTGAGTGCCGCTGCCCGGAGAAGCCCCGCTGAGAACAATAGGAAAAGTCCAATCCAGAGCCTTCTGGAGAGTTGTAAAAATCTAAAAGCCCTGAAAGAAAAATGGGACATGATTTACAGGATGAAGAAAAAGAGGGTGCGAAAGGTGGGGGAGGCCCCCATTTGGTGAGCGGTCATTCCTGTCCAAGTTGTTTCCTTTCAATCCTGTAAATCTTGTTAATCCTGTCTCTCCCCGTTTTTAGGATAAGTTGCCCGGTGCATTTTGTTTTCATGTCTTGAAGCGAGGATCGCCCGGAGGGATGGCTTCCTTGTCTGTCAGGCCTTGCGCAGGCGAATGACGAGATCCTTGCTTTCCAGAGTGGCGCCAACCTTGGTGAGAATTTCTTCCACGATTCCAGAAACAGGCGCAGTGAGGGTGGTGTACATTTTCATCGCTTCCAGGGTGAGAAGTTTGTCCTCTGCCTTCACCTTCGTGCCCACGGAAACCGCGATGCTTGTGACCATGCCGGGAATCGGGGCCGCCACCTGCAGAGGGTCGGCGGGATCGGCTTTCACCCGGGGAGCGGATTTCGGCTGAATCGTCTTGTCGACAATCGAGGTCTGACGGGGAAGGCCATTGAGTTCGAAGGACACCACCCGTTTGCCTTCGTCATCCGGATCGCTGATGTTGTTCAGGGTGACGAAGAGGGTTTTGCCCGGCTCGAGAGGCACGGAAATTTCTTCCTGAGGCACGAGGCCGTAGAAAAATGCCGGAGTCGGCAAGACGGAGACATCGCCGTAGTCGCGGGAAAATTTGATATAATCCAAGAACACCTGAGGGTACATCAGGTAGCTAAAAACGTCGTCGTCGGTGGGTTCCCGCTTGAGTTTGCTGTGCAGTTCCTCCCGCACGGCGGAGAGCTTCACCGGTCGGGCAGACGCTCCAGGGCGTCCGGTCAGTGCCTTGCGTTTGCCGAGCACGACTTTCTGAAGAGCTTTCGGCCAACCGCCCATCGGTTGACCCAGTCCGCCGGCGAGCATGTCGATGACCGAGTCGGGAAAGGCGGTGCCGGGCGGCAGATTGACGGCATCGACGGGTTTAATGCCCCGGGTGATGAGAAACATGGTCATGTCACCCACCACCTTGCTGCTGGGGGTGACCTTCACAATATCGCCGAAGAGGGTATTCACCTCGGCGTAGCAGCGGGCGATCTCCGGCCAGCGATGACCGATATCCATGCCGGCCGCCTGTTCCTTGAGATTGGTGAATTGACCGCCGGGCATCTCATGGAGATACACCTCGGCGGAGCCGGTTTTCGGCGCGGTGTCGAAGGGTTGGTAATACTCCCGTACCGTTTCCCAATAGTCCGCAAACCCGTTCAAGGTATCGAGGTCGAGGGAACTTTCGCGCCGAGTGCGTTGCAGGGCCGCCACCAGCGAGTTCATGTTCGGCTGGCTGGTGGATCCGGAAAATGCCGACACCGCCGCGTCCACAACATCCACTCCGGCTTCGGAGGCCTGCAGGACCGAGGCGGCACTGATCCCGCTGGTGTCGTGGGTGTGAAAATGGAGGGGAATCCCCACCTCATCGCGGAGGGCTTTCACCAGGGCCTTGGCGGCGTAGGGGCGGCAGAGGCCGGCCATGTCCTTAATCGCCAGGATGTGGGCTCCCATCGTTTCCAGCTCCTTCGCCAGCTTCACATAATACTTCAGAGAATATTTGGTGCGCTTCGGATCAAGAATGTCGCCGGTGTAGCAAATCGCGCCCTCGCAGATCGCGTGGGTGCCTTGCACCGCCTCCATCGCGACCTTGAGATTGGGCGTGTAGTTCAACGAATCGAAGATGCGGAAAATGTCCATCCCCGAGGCGGCGGCGTGTTTGACGAATCCCCGCACGACATTGTCGGGGTAGTTGGAATACCCGACGGCGTTGCTGCCCCGGAAAAGCATTTGAAAACAGATGTTGGGGATGCGTTCCCGCAGGTGCCGGAGGCGTTCCCAGGGATCCTCGCGCAGGAAGCGCATGGCGGTGTCGAAGGTCGCCCCACCCCACATTTCCAAACTGAACAATTGGGGGCACAGCCGCGCCACGGCATCCGCCACCGTCAACATGTCGCTGGTGCGCATGCGGGTGGCCATGAGGGACTGGTGGGCGTCGCGAAAGGTCGTGTCCGTGAAAAGAAGCGGTTTTTGTTTCCGAATCCATTCGGCGAATTTCGCCGGTCCGAGTTCGAGCAATTTCTGACGGGACCCGGCGGGCGGGGCCGCTTTTTCGTCGAAGGCGGGGACCTTGGCCGCGTCAAAGGGGCGGGCGGGCTTGAACCCTTTGGCGTGAGGATTCCCATTCACGATCACGTCTCCCAAAAAGGCCAGCAGCTTGGTGGCGCGATCCTTGCGGGGCCGGAATTTGAAGAGTTCCGGCGTGGTGTCGATCAGTTGGGTGGCGGCCTGTCCGGCGCGAAACGTTTCGTTGGCGATGACATTTTCCAGAAAGGGAATGTTTGTCTTAACGCCGCGGATGCGGAACTCGCGGAGAGCCCGCTCCATGCGTTGCAAGGCGGTGGTGAAATCTTTTCCCGAGGCCGTGATCTTCACCAGCATCGAGTCATAGAATGGGGTAATGACGCTGCCCATGTTGCCCATTCCTCCATCCAGGCGAATGCCGAATCCGGCGGCGGAGCGATAGGTGAGCAGTTCACCGTAGTCCGGGGTGAAGCCGTTCTCGGGATCCTCAGTGGTCACCCGACATTGCACGGCATTGCCATGGCAGGGGATCTCGTCCTGGGCCGAGATGCCGACTTCGGGGCCATGGAGAGGGTGACCCTGCGCAATCAGAATTTGCGAGCGGACGATGTCAATATTGGTCACGACTTCCGTCACCGTGTGTTCGACTTGAATGCGCGGATTCATTTCGATGAAGAACCACTCGCGGCTGTCCATGTCGTAGAGGAATTCGATGGTGCCGGCATTGTCGTAACCGATCCCGGAGGCGAGCCGCACCGCTGCGTCGTAAAGCTCCTGGCGCACTTTGGGATCGAGATCCACCGACGGCGCGATTTCGATGACCTTCTGGTGGCGGCGTTGCACCGAGCAGTCGCGCTCATACAAATGGACGACGTTACCGTGGCGGTCACCCAGGATCTGCACTTCGATGTGCTTGGCCCGCCCGATGAATTTTTCCAAAAAGACCGCAGAATTTCCAAAGGCCCGAGCCGCCTCGTTTTGGGCTTCGTCCAGCAATCGCTCGAGGTCGGCTTCTTTCTTCACCACCCGCATCCCGCGACCACCTCCGCCGAAGGCCGCCTTGATGATGAGGGGAAATCCGATCTGACGGGCAAATTTCAGTGCTTTGGCGCGGTCTTTCACCGGGCTGTCGGTCCCTGGCAGAGTGGCGACGCCGAGCCGTTTGGCCTCAGCGCGGGCGGCGACCTTGTCGCCCATGAGTTCGAGCAATTCCGGACGCGGTCCGACAAATAAGATCCCTGCCCGGGCGCAGGCGCGGGCAAATTCGGCGTTCTCGGAAAGAAATCCGTAGCCGGGATGGATGGCATCGACCCCGTGTTCCCTGGCCAGAGCGATGACTCCATCGATGTCAAGATAGGCGCCCACCGGACCCTTGGATTCCGGCAGCATGTAGGCCTCGTCGGCCTTGAAACGATGGATGCTGAATCGGTCCTCCAGCGCGAATACCGCCACGGTGCGGAGGTTTAATTCGGTAGCGGATCGAAAGACCCGGATGGCGATTTCACTGCGGTTCGCAGCCATCAATTTATGGATGGCCCTGATTTTTGGGACTTTGGGGCGGGGACGAGGCTTCACGGAAAAAACCTCTTTCTATGCAGGATGAGGGCTTATGGCAATCTCCGCTTCAGAAATTTCCGACCCTCGAAGGGTCTGTCAACTGCAGTCCAAAAAAATCGCGGAAGACCTGGGCGTAGACATCGCGCTTCATGGGGGCGATCCAATCCAGATTGTAGGACGCGGGGGCAATCCAGCGGACATTTTGGAATTCCTGGGCGTCGTCGAGGCGAAGGGAGGCGTCGGGCTTGATGAATTCAGCGAGGACGTAGTGTTGTTCCTGGCCATCGAAACCGTTTTTTTTGCGGCGGTCCGGGAAGAGATAACGATACGGGCCTTTCTGCGAGAGAATCCGATAGGTGTCGGGCGCGAGACCGAGTTCCTCCCTGACTTCGCGATGGACCGCTTCGACGAGGCTTTCGCCCGGGTCCCGTCCCCCTTGGGGGAATTGCCAGCAACCGGGCCGATCGCTGCGCTCTCCGATCAGG
>CALBXK010000328.1 GCA_937890535.1 uncultured Spartobacteria bacterium | reverse complement strand
GGAGGGGGCACCGGTCTCCCGCACGGCCTCAATTTTTCCTCCAGCCACCAAGATCTCGGTGCCGACATCCGCTCCGCTCTCACACGTCACCAAACGAAACTGGGACACACTCGCGATGCTCGGCAGCGCTTCCCCACGAAACCCCATCGTCCGCACTGTCGCCAGATCCGCTCCCACACGAATCTTGCTCGTCGCGTGCCGCTCCAGACAAAGCACCGCATCGTCGCGATCCATGCCACAGCCGTCATCCCTCACCGTCACGGAACGCGATCCTCCCTTGGCAAACTCGACCCAAATTCGGGTCGCTCCAGCGTCCAGACTGTTCTCCACCAGTTCCTTCACCAGGGACGCCGGGCGTTCCACAACTTCCCCGGCGGCGACCTGACTGGCCGTTTCATCTGCTAAAAGACGGATTTTTCCCATGGTGATTGCGCCGCAAGACGGGCAGCGCCCGAGTGAACGGGAAAGTGGCCGCGAAAGGGAGAAATTTGTTGTCGGCCCGGTTCCGATCTTCATCCCGATCTTCGTTCCCCGCAGGCTGCGATTTGACTTTGCCCGAAATCCTCCATAGAAAAAGGACGTGATCGAACTCACCTCCAATGCCGCCACTCAATTGCTCGCCCTCGTCCGCGAAAAAGGACTCGATGCCGAGAAGGCGGGGCTTTGCCTTGGAGTCGAAAAAGGAGGCTGTGCGGGACTGCAATATGCCATGACGATCGGCTCGCCTGGGGCCGATGACCAATGCATCGAACGCGACGGCGCACGACTCTACGTCGCCGCCGACAGCGTGGCTCAACTCGATGGATCCATTGTGGACTACGACAATGGGCTGGCCGGGGCCGGCTTCCGGATCAGAAATCCGAAAGCTTCCCGCAGTTGTGGATGCGGCACCTCTTTCGAGCCGACGCAAAACTCTCAGGGCTGAACCCCGGCTTTCACCGTCCCATGTTACGCCGTTCTCGAAACCATAGACGCTCCAGCCCCTCCCGGGACCTTTCTCCTGCCGGCGACGACACTCCTTCCCGAGGAGGCAATCTTTTCGCATGGACGATTGGCATCCTCATTCTTTCCGCTTTTGCCATCGGGTGCTGGATCTTCAGCTTCTACGTTTTCAACCATCCCGAAAAACCAATCAGCTATTCCGTCCTTACCAAACTCAAGAAGCTGCAACCTCCCAAGCAATTCGAGTTGACCGCCGCCCCCCGCGGCGATTTTCTCAACGCCAAAAAACTTTGGGAGCGGTATGAATCTTTTTCTGATCGAGAATTGCAGCGGGCCAGCGACACCCTCCTGCGAAATTATCTGCGGAATTTCAACCTGACCCAAGACCAAGTGCCCTACGTCGTTGGATCTTTTAATATCCTCGATTCCTGGGAGCTCACGGACCAGAATCTTTTCCTGACCGGCGTTGTCGCCCTGGCCCAGTCTCCCAGCCTCCCCCAGGTTCTGGTGGAACAGATCTTCCCGGCGGAGCCCTCCGTCGTTCCCATTCTGCAGCGCATGCTCCTCACGGGGCTCGAACTGCGATCGGACCGCAAGGTGGACCTCTCTGCCCTCATCGCCGTCCGACGGCTCAAGGATGGTCGCATCCAATTCACAACCGTTCCCCTGCTTTACGGCTCCTACGCCTCAAGCATCGGTCCGGGAACTTTTTCCCTCACACCGCCAACCAGTCTCAATGTCGCCGCCGGACTGCCGGTTTTGGATGCGAAAGCCATTGCCGAGGCCGATGCAAAATTTGCCACCTACCGCGTGCGGACCGGCGTCAAATTACCCGGCGGTCAATCGGCCCCCCCTCCGGTCAGGAGCCAGCTCATGAGAGTGGAACGGCCCCAACCCGCAAACGGTTCGGCACCTCCTCCGATCCCCTCCGCCGCGCCGGTCCACACCCCGCTTCCTCCCGATGCACCCGTCCGGATGGCGCTTCCGGTCAATGCCCCCCTGCCGAATCCCCTCACCCCCGCCACCGTCGTCGACTCTTCGCCCCCCCCCCTCGCCTCCCCGAGCCCGGAAGCAAGCCCAACGGTCAATCCGGCCCTAGGAAGTCCCTGGCCAACCTATGCCCCCGGCCAGATGCCTCGCGGCCGGCTTCTTAACCTCCCTGACATGCCCGAACTTGCCGGTCGCAGCCCCTCCAAAGAACGCATCTACCTTCAGGGTCAATTTGTCGTCACCGCATCGGGCCAAAACCGCGCCGTGCTGCGCGCGCAGGGCGCCATCGCGGAGAACCTTGGCATCGGTGGCCGCACCAGCAACACCCGCGTCATTGTCGAATTCCCCCCCAACGATCGTCCTCCATCGGAGGGATCAACCTTTTCACGCGATTCCCGACGGCCCTTCCAGATCACCAATGTTCGCAAGGGAGCTGACGGTCAGGTGAACGTCTATGTCCGCGAAGTCACCCGACCTTAGGTGTCGCATCGCCGCGGAAATCGCTTCGTCCGGACCAATATCCTTTGCGAGGTTCATGGACCTCGCTCTCTATGATCCTGACCTGGGATACTATGCGTCGGGACGGGCAAAAATTGGACGCCAGGGCGATTTCTACACCAACGTCAGTGTCGGTTCCTTGTTCGGTCGTCTCCTCGCCGGACAATTCCGCGAAATGTGGCATCGTCTCGGGAAGCCTTCCCCGTTGCGGATCATTGAACAAGGAGCGCATGATGGACGGTTCGCCGCCGACGTCCTCACGACCCTTCTCCCGGATCTTCCGCTCAACTACACGATTGTCGAACCTTCCCCGATCCTGCGAGATCAACAGAAAATCACTCTGGCGCCATTTCTTGATGCGGTGCAGTGGGTGGAGGACCTGGAGGCCATCGCGCCCTGTGACGGCATCCATTTTTCCAACGAACTGATCGATGCCATGCCTTTTCACATTATGCAGTCTTCTCAGGGAACATGGCAGGAACTCCGGGTTGACAATCAGCGCGGGGAGTTTGTGTTTCAACCTGCGAAGACGGGACCGGATCTCCGTTCCGAAGAACAAAACCTACCGACCCGCCCGGACGGAACCCTCATCGAACTGCGCCCGGGCGTTCGCTCCTGGACCGACGCACTCTCCCGCATCCTGCAAACCGGCTATATCCTGGTGGTGGACTACGGGTTTCCCCGCCAGGAACTTCACGCCTCCCACCGCCGCGAAGGCACCTTCTCCTGTTATCAGAATCATCGCCGTGATGCCGAACCTCTCCTTGCCCCCGGAGAAAAAGACATCACCGCCCATGTGGATTTCAGCGCCTTGGCGGAGGCCGCAATGGAAAATGGGTTTCAAATCGAGGGCTTCACCGATCAACACCACTTCCTCGTCGGTGCCGCAAATTCCCTCCTTCAGTCGCTCGAGGGTCCGCCCACCCGTGCATCCCAAAAGACGCTGCGCACCCTGCGATCCCTCCTGCACCCCGAAAACCTCGGCACCCGGTTCCACTACCTGGCCCTCACCAAAGGCATTCCCATGGGGGAGCCCCTCGCCGGATTTCGCCATGGACGCGATCCGGAAAGCATCCTCTTTGGCTAATAGCGCTGAACGGAACCCCGGGAAGCAAGGCGTCTACCGGAATCAGGATGCGGGAATTTAGGCCACGATAATTGCGAGTCTTCCGAAATGATTCGCTTATCCCCCGCCTCAAAAAATTCGAGTTATCGGGCGACGGAAGTTTTCAGATTCACCAGTTCCCCGAAGACGTAGCCGATGAAGATATTCACCTCAATGCGAAGCGCCATACGGGTGGCATCATCGGAAATCCAGACCCGGCCACTGCGAAATTTCTTATGGGGTTCGAGATCCGAAACCTTGCTCACCTTGTCGCGAACGATTTTTTGGATCTCAAAGTCTAATTTGATCGCGGGATACGATTTCCCAGCGACACTGAGAAGCTCGCGCCCTGCGACCCGGACATCGACAAGGTAGGAATCATCGCCAGGGAAGGCGATCACCGCCACCCGGTCATTGGGTTCGAGCGCTTGGCTGCGAATGAAAAGCATTGTCGCGACAAGCCCCCGGCTGGGACCCACCTTGATCCGCTTCCATTTGGCCGGGCCCTTGGGATCCGGGACGACATCTCGTTGTCGCCAGAGACCGTCGTTCTGGTAAATCGCCTGGGTGAAAATTGTTCGGGAGGCATAATGCTCGATTTGGAAAAACCAATCCGTGCGCAGTTCCTCCGTAAGGATCGTGCTCTCATAGGTGGCATCCAATTGCCAAAGCAATCGCACGGCCCCAAACGTGCCTCCCGCAACCTTCATTTGGAGCCTGTCATCCTCTTGGGTGAAGTTGGCTCTGGCCCTGGCCGCGGCAATATTTGACCAGCCAAAGCGGAATTCCCCCTGAAAGGGAGGGGCCATCGGGAAGGGGCCCTGGGCTGGAGTCAGCCGGCTTCGCCACCCTTCCTGCCCGTGACACCAAGTGGTGCCGGCCAGGAGAAGACAAAACCAAAAATATTTCACGAAGAGGGCACGATGGCCTCGAGAGCCTTTGTAGGAACCCATCCTTTTATGCCCGACGGGGTTTGGGCGAACACCCAATCTCCGCTCTTCCGCAATATTTTAACCGTCGCGCCTCCCGGGAGGCTGGCGAGAGTCTCCGATTGATCCGCCGGCGCAGCCAGAAGCGCAAAAGGTTCGTCAGTCATCAGCACGGCGGAATCCCGCTGCACGAATCGGGGATCCGCCAGGAATCCTGCGGCCGCAAGCGCTCCACCCCCAATCAGACAGACCCCGGCGGCAACAGATGGCCAAAACTTCGAGCGGGACTTGAAGGCAATGACAAGGATGAGAAACGCCCCCAGCCATGCCAGACTGCATCCGACGATCACCAAAGCTCTCAGCGGCAGCTTCTCAGCGACAAATTCCTTCCAATCGGATGGAGGCCGGGGCACGCCCAGCGAACGCTCCAAATCCGAGAGCGCCATGCGCGCGTCCAATCCATTCGGGTCCAGGAGAACGGCGCGATAAAGGCTCAAAACCGCCTGAGGGCGCTGGCCGGCCCGGATCTGGGCCGTGGCGAGATTCTCGTACAGCCCGGCGGAGGGCGAACCGACCGCGATGGCCGTTTCATAGCCGCGGACCGCGGCGGGAAAGTCACCTTTTGCAAAAGCTTCAGCTGCCTCTTCCCGGGGACTGGCCGGACAGGTAAAGGAACTGAGAACAAAGCTCAGGACGACAGTTATCAGGAATCGACCGGAATTATTTTTGGAGTTCAACATCAAGGGTTTTGAGGTGGTTGAGGATCTCTTGGCGTTCGCTGGCGTCGAGGGGGAGCGTCGCCGTCGAATAGCGGGAGGCATCATGACGATCCAGGACCGCCCGAATCGCGGCCTCGGTTTCTTCGGGAAGCAGTGTCTTATCAAGCCTCTCTCTTGGATCGATGCCAGCACTTTCGTTTCCGGGACCGGCCAGACGAGTCCGCACAAATTCCTCCGCATATTGGAAAAATTGCTCCGGGCTGGTGGAGGAATCCTCCATCGTCTTCAGCAGTCGACGGGTCTCGCGCAAGGCGGCCGCTTGGCGGGCTCGAGGCGAATTCGCGATTCGGCGACCAGCCACCACCAGAAGAACCAGGCACCACGCCACCGCCAACATCCCATTGCCAACAATCACCCACCCTCGGGTGAGAAGCGGAATAAATGTGGCAGGAACGAAATCCCCTGTCTGCAAAACTTCCTCCGGCGACACTTCAGCCACAGGGGCCGCCGGAGAGGAGGGACCCGGTGTCGCCGAGGCTACGACCGCCGGGGTCACCGGCGTCCCGCCTTGAGCGACGACCGCGATGGGAGCGCTCTTTAAGGTGACATACTTCTCCAGCGCCGGATCAAAAAATGCAAACTCTGCCACCGGCGTCGCTTCACGATCCTCCCGGGCCAGCAGCATAAACTCGTAGCGTTTTTCGCCATTAAAACCAATGGGGTCACTGGGACTCGGAACAAATTTTTCGCCGGGCGGATAGGTCCGCCAGCCGTCGTCCTCAACAAGCAAGGGAGGACCCATGGCGTCAAAATTGCCCCGTCCCGAGACCGTGACATTCAACGAAATCGGATCTCCTGCCACCGCCTTTTTTGGAGTGGCAGAGGCCCCGAGGGAAAATTGCCCAATTGCACCGCCGAAACTCTCCGGGCGTCCTTCCTTCGGCAAGGGCGTGACTTCCAATTCGGCGGGATCGGTCGCAATCGTCACCGGACTGGCATTCCTCGTCTGCCCGAAGATCCCACCGAAAAAATCGTCCTGACGCGAGCGGGTCGAAGACGGAGACTGGATCTGTGCTTCCAAGGTCGCACCGGGAATCTCGAGGCGGCCGGATTTTGCCGGCGTGATTGCGGTCTGAAAGGAAACCACATTGTAGATGGTGCCGTCGACCTCCTGCTGGCGCTCGATCGGCTTGGAAAGATCCAGAACCGTGAACCCATCGCCTGAGAACCCGGGACGATCCTGTAAGCGCACCTGATATCTGGCATCAAAATAGAATCGAATTTCTGCCGGGACGACTTCACCGGCATAGGCGGTGGCCTTGGGAACGAGCAATTCTCCAAATACAGTTTTGCCGTCCGGGGCGTCTGTCGGGTTGGAATTTGAGGGAGGACTTTGCGGCATCGACTGCCCAGCCCCAGGATTCACCGGGACGGCTGGACGCACAGGAATGGCTCCCCCGCCTCCCCGATTCACCCGCAAGGTCAGAGATTTTGTTTGCAACCTCTTTCCGTCCACGGCCACCGGTATCGGCGGAATGGTAAAGGTTCCCTCCTGGAGCGGAACAATCAGATAGGTATAGGTCGCCGTGACGGCGCGGGTGTACCCTCCGCTCCCGAACTGCATCTGCTGCTGTTCGGATTTCCCGGCGAAACGCGCGTCCAATCCCTCGATCTTCAAGGTCTGAGGCACTTGCGCCCCGCGAGCGCCGGACACGGAAACATTCAACTGAACCGGTTGACCCACCGCCACGAATTCCTGTGAGAGCGCGGCATCGACCTGCTGGGAAAACGCACTTTCATGGAGACCAAGAAAGAGACTTGAGCAGGCCCCAAAAAGGATCAGAGCCTTTCCAACTCCCCAACCTGGGTGGCGTTTTCTCATAGGGTTGGGATTCAACATTCGCTTCATTACCAATCTTTCAAAGTATCTTCAGTTTCCGAACTCTTCATTAATTGCACTTGTCCCTCTTCTCCGCGAAGAGAATTTAGAAGCCTTTTCGCCTGGGCT
>CALBXK010000327.1 GCA_937890535.1 uncultured Spartobacteria bacterium | reverse complement strand
CGGCGGGCCAGTGGCGAGCATGGCGACGAAGATGCGGACTGGGTCGAAGCCGAGCGCCAGTTGATCAAAGAATCCACCCGCAACTGATCCGGGTTCTCCACCCGCCCGGGCGGCGCAACGGAAAAACCAGCCGAAGACGAAGGTCCTTGGGAATCTATCGGGATTTCCAGGGAACAAATTTTCGCTTGCCCTGCCCTGCGGCTTCTCTAGTTTGCCTTCCCCGCGCGACCGATGCCCGGTCCGGGGAAACGTCACACTTCAATTTCTGCCCATATGTCCGAAAATCCCAATTCACCTGACCGCGCCTTCCCTCTCGAACGTACGCGCAACATCGGCATTGCCGCCCACATCGACGCTGGAAAGACAACTCTCACCGAGCGCATTCTTTTCTACACCGGCATGATCCACAAGATCGGCGAGGTGCATGATGGCACCACTGTCACGGACTGGATGGAGCAGGAACGCGAACGCGGGATCACCATCACTTCCGCAGCCACCACCTGTTCCTGGCTCCAGCGCAAGGAGGAGAATGTCTACAAGATGTTTGAAGACATCAACATGCGGGTGAATATCATCGACACCCCCGGCCACGTGGACTTCACCGCCGAGGTCGAACGTTCCCTCCGGGTGCTCGACGGAGCCGTCGCCGTCTTCTGCGCCGTCGCCGGAGTCCAGCCCCAATCGGAAACGGTCTGGCGCCAGGCCACCAAATACAATGTGCCCCGGATCGCCTTCGTCAACAAAATGGACCGCACCGGGGCCGACTTCAATGCCGCCGTGGACAGCATGCGCAAGAAGCTCGGTGCCAATGCCTGGCCGATCCTCATTCCTCTGGGCCGGGAAGATTACCTCAAGGGCCAACTCGACATCCTCAACCAAAAGGCCGTCATCTATTTGGACGACGACACCATGGGATCGGTTTACGAAGTGCACGATATCCCCGACGACCACAAGGAGCTCGCCGCCAAGGCCTATCAGGATCTCATCGACCAGATGTGCGACCTCGATGATGAGATTGGAACCCTTTTCCTCGAAGAGAAGCCCATCACCAAGCAAGACCTCAAGGCCGCCATTCGTCGTCAAACCATCGCCAACCGCTTCATTCCCGTCGCCGGCGGATCCGCATTTAAAAACAAAGGAGTCCAATACCTCGTCGATGCCGTCATCGATTACCTCCCGGGGCCGCTCGACATCCCGCCGGCCCGGGGCCACAACCCGGACAACGATGAGGAAATCCCGGTTCACTCAGACGACAATGGCAAATTTTGCTCCCTTGCATTCAAACTCTGGAGCGATCCCTTCGTCGGCAAACTCGTGTTTTTCCGCGTCTATTCCGGCAAACTCTCCAAGGGAGACACGGTGTACAACCCCCGCACCAACAAACGGGAACGCATCAGTCGCATCATCCAGATCCAGGCCGACAAGCGCGAGGACGTGGCCACTTGCTACTCCGGCGACATCGCCGCCATCGTCGGGATCAAAAACGTCACCACCGGCGACACGCTGTGCGATGAGGATCACCCCATCCTGCTCGAGCCCCCTTCGTTTCCCGATCCGGTCATTTCCATGTCCGTCGAACCCAAGACAAAGGTCGACCAGGAAAAAATGGGCATTGGCCTCCAGCGCCTTGCCGAGGAAGACCCGACCTTCCGCGTCACGACCGACGAAGACACCGGACAAACCATCATTGCCGGCATGGGGGAACTCCACCTCGAGATCATCCGCGACCGCCTCCGGCGCGAATTCAAGGTCGAGGCCAACTCTGGAAAACCCCAAATCGCCTACAAGGAAACCATCCTCAAGTCGTCCGAAGGCGAGGGCAAACTCGTGAAGCAGTCCGGTGGCCGAGGCCAATACGGACATGTGGTCGTCAGGATGACGCCCAACGAGCGCGGCAAGGGAATCACCATCGAGAACAAAGTTGTGGGCGGAGCCATTCCCAAGGAATTCATCCCGCCCGTCATCAAAGGCCTCAACGAAGCGACCGTCAACGGGGTTGTCGGAGGTTATCCAGTCATCGATGTCCACGTGGAGATCATTGACGGCAGCTTCCACGACGTGGATTCCAACGAACTCGCCTTCAAAATGGCGGCCATCTTCGCATTCAAGGATGGCTTGAAGAAAGGCCACCCCATCCTGCTTGAGCCGGTGATGAAGGTGGAAAACATCACTCCTGATGAGTTCCAAGGCGATATCATGGGCGATCTCAACCGTCGCCGCGCCCGCATCCAGGGCATGGAGACCAAAATCAATCTTTGCACTATTGAAGCGGAAGTGCCACTGGCCGAAATGTTCGGATACGCCACCGCGATCCGCTCACTCTCCAAGGGCCGTTCCTCGTATTCGATGGAACCGAGTCACTTCGAGCAGGTTCCCACCAATGTGCTCAACGCCGTCCTCGATCAACAGAAGGGCTGATCGCAGCCGACGGAGAAAACTTCCCACCAAGGAAAGGGGGCGTCTCGCAAGAGGCGCCCTCTTTTTTGTAAGGACACCGCTTTCCTGACATCGCCATCCCGGAGTCGAGCGCTCAGAAATCAACACTCCCTGTCGCGTTTTACACAAGTGCGCTCGACAGTGGCCTGGCCCCCCTCCCCAATCTCTTCTTAAATACGGGTTGGCACGCTTCGTGCTATTAGAGAAATTGAAATGAAACTGAATCAAACAAAACCTGCTATCTTATCCCGCCGTCATGGCACACGCATCCTGCAACGACTTGGAGTCGGCGCTATCCTTCCCGCCTGTCTGGCCTGGATCGCATTGACCCCGTCGCTCACCGCTGGTGAGTCAAAATCCTTCAAGGAAGAGATTATCGTCGTCGAGGAAGTTGCACCCTTTAGTGCCGAACTCTCCACCGGCTGGGACAGCCTCTATATGTTCCGAGGCGTCAACGTCATCCGGGGAGATAAGGAATACGGTTCCAGTCTCTACTGGACCGATCTGAACGCGACCTGGAACATGACTGCGAGCGACTCAATCACCGTGGGTGCCTGGATGGCCTTTGGACTCGACAGCTCCGACTACAAGGAGCTCGATGTCTATGTCGGTTACACCAAAACCATCGGAGATTTCTCCCTCGGTATGGGGTACATCTTCTATGATGCGATTGCCGGACCGCTCTATTCCCATGAGCTGAACTGGAGTCTCGCTTACACCATCAACCTTCCCAAGGGCATCACGATCACGCCGGCGCTGATCTACTATCTCAATCTGGGACCAGACGCTGGAGGCGGTCAGGGAATCGCAGAAACCGGGAGCAGCTTCCTGCAAGCCCGCATCGATGCCGGCATCCCGATTTACAAAGACATCGTGTCCCTCGAGCCTTGGGTCGCCTTCGGAGCCAGCTTTGGATACAACTTCCGTGAAGATGGCAGCACGCTCACCGGGGCCAACAACCTCGAGCTCGGTCTCGGAGTGCCCGTCAAGGTGAACGACACCATCACGCTTTACGCC
The DNA here is from genome assembly GCA_937890535.1 of uncultured Spartobacteria bacterium. Classification (GTDB taxonomy): domain Bacteria; phylum Verrucomicrobiota; class Verrucomicrobiia; order Chthoniobacterales; family Terrimicrobiaceae; genus CAMASH01. The sequence continues at coordinate 1,395 of CALBXK010000327.1, read as the reverse complement.
TACGCCGCCTACAGCAACCAGTGGTCCAGCCTCGTGGGCACGGAACCCAGCACTTTCTGGGGCGGAGCCAAAGTGAGTTTTTCCTTCTGACCATAGGACAGTCAAGCGGAGGGGAAGGCTCCTTCTGTCCTCGGGCAGGGGGAGCCTTTCTGTTTCCAAGGGAAATGCGCGTGACTTCACGCGCCTATGCGGGATATTTCCGCTATGGACGTATTGCAAACTCTAGGTATCGCGCTGGGGCTGGCCGCCTTGGCTGGGGTGAATCTTTACCTGACAGTTTTTGCGGCCGGGCTGGCCATTCACTTCGGATGGGTGATCCTGCCGTCTTATTTGGCGGAGCTTTCCGCGCTCGGCAACCCCTGGCTCGTCAGCATCGCAGGGGGCTTGTATTTTCTCGATTTCTTTGCCGACAAGATCCCCTGGGTGGATACTGCCAACGACGCCTTTCATACGTTTGTGCGACCGCTCGGTGGCGCCGTGCTGGCCGTCCTGGCTCTGGGCGAAGCGGATCCAGCCATCAAGGTGATCGCAGCCCTGCTGGCAGGAGGAGTCGCTCTCACCTCCCACGCCGCCAAAGCCGGCACCCGACTGGTGGCAAATTCCTCGCCGGAACCCGCCTCCAATATTGGACTCAGTCTGGGCGAGGACGCCCTCGTGCTGGGCGGATTGAGCCTTCTCTATTTTTACCCCATCATCGCCATGGTCCTCATCCTGGTGGTTTTGATCACCATCTGGTTGGTGCTGCCCCGCCTGCTGCGCAGCATCCAAGCCACCCTCTGGCTGGCCTGGAAAAAACTGAACGGTGCCCCGGCGGGCAACGAAGCCGGGGCTCTCACCGCCGCCCTGCCCGCTGGGATCGAACAGGATTTACGCCGCGCTCACGCCACCGCGGAGCCGGTCGCTTTCGCGGTACGCTGTCTGAGCGGAGGCGGCCCGCGTCTTCCAAAAAACCGTTTTGGGTGGCTGGTCCGACTGGAGGGGGGACGCCTGTTTTTTCTGAGCCGTCGCTGGCAGGGATCGCTGGTCGTCGAAATCCCCCAACCCGCCGAAGCCCCGGAGCGGGCTTCGCGGTTTCTCTGCGAACGCCTGGGCCTCCCCGGGTCAGAGAACACTCCTCATGTCTTTATTTTTGAGCGGGGAAGCCGGGTCGTCGCTGATCTCATCGCCAGCCAACTGGCGGTTCCTTTTCCTCCGCCTGCTCCTGATCCCGAGCCGCTCGCCACGGTCACGGCCTGATGCCGTCCTGGCCTGACGGAATCGAAGGGATGGCCTGGGACCGACCCGGCTTTTTGCTCCTGCTTCCGATCGCGCTGCTTCTGATCTTCCTCGCCGAACGCCGCTCTCTTGTGACCTGGACACGGCGGCAGGCGATTTTTTGTCGCATCCTGCGGGTCG
>CALBXK010000326.1 GCA_937890535.1 uncultured Spartobacteria bacterium | reverse complement strand
TTTCCCGACAGGATTCCGCCAAAAAACATTTCCGTCAGGCAGCCATTATTGTAGTTCTGCAGGCGTGAAAATTTGGACACTAGCCAGCGTGATGGTGGTTCTTGCCAGCGCCTTTGGGGGATCCGGCGAAGCGCGAGCCCAGGAAGCCGTTAAAGAAACAACCCAATTCGCAGCCCAACCCCCCTTGCCCACGGTGCATCTTGTCATCAAGGGAAAGTCCATCCTGGCCGAGGTTGCCGACGAACCACACGAACAACAGGCCGGGCTCATATTCCGCGACAAGCTGGCGACTGATTCGGGCATGCTCTTTATCATGTCCCCACCCCGACGGGCCGCCTTTTGGATGAAAAACACCTCCCTCCCCCTTTCGCTGGCTTACATCGATCGTTCGGGGCGGATCCTGGAGATCCACGATCTTGAACCCTTTACCGAAACTACCATCCCCAGTGCCTTTCCCAATGTGGCCTACGCCCTCGAAATGAACCGCGATTGGTTTCGCAAGCAAGGCATCCTCGCCGGCGACCGACTCAGTGGACTCCCCCGCCCGCCCCTCCAAATCCCATGAAGGCCCAAAATTCCCGCCAAAAAAAGTACGTCACCCGTGGTCACCCCCGCAATCGACCACGCAAGTTTGTTCACCATCGCGGGAAAATCCGGATCCGCCACCCGGAATCCCGAAATCTGTTTTTTCGCATCCTCGGCGATGTCTTGATCGCTATTCTCCGCTTTGTTCGTGGCCAGAGCCGCCCTTCCCGCTGATTCCATCAGGCGCGACCCAGATTCGATTCCTTGGGCAGCGGGAAAACTGCTTGCGCATCGTTTTCCGCGCTCTACTGTCACCCCCCCCCCCACACATTCAACGCTAAAACCCGTCTAAGACCCGCCAACCCGGAAAGGAGCCCTGTCATGAATCCCATCACCGATCTTCAGATCAAAGCCAGCTTCGAATCGGGCAAACAGGACATCGAGAGCCTCATCGCTCCGTTGCGTGAACTTGCGACCCAATCCGAGACCCTCGTGCTTGGATACGGCACCGGCCAGGCCGGAATCCGCAAGGAAATGATCCCCTACTTTCACGTCTCCGGCCCTCCCGCCAAGGAAGCCCCAGTGCGGGCACTCATTGTTGGAGGTTGGTTTGGCACCGAAACCGTCACACCCCTGGCCATCGCCCGTCTCCTCGTGGCCATGGAGGCCCGCCTCCAACTCGTCACCGGCGTTGAGGTCACCTCCTACCCGGCGGCCAATCTTGAAGCCCATCGCGAAAATGTTTTTCTCATGGACCGCCAGCAACTTCCCGACGTCCAGTGCTGGGAGGGATCGAAGTGCACTCACGTCCAGGTGCTCGAAAAGGAACTCCTGCGCTATCCCTACGACGTCGTCATTCTCCTTCGGCAACATCCTCGGGCGTCAGAAGCCAACGCCGATGCCTGGCTCACCAGCGACAAACAAAAAATCGTCTTCCGTGACGCTCTGCAACGTTACGCCGCCACGTCCCCTCGTTTCACCTGGTCCCCCAACCCGGTTCGGCCGAACTACGCCCGCACCTTTACCCCGATGCCAAACACGGAGAAACAACCGGCGGAGATCATAATTGGCCTGCCGGGCGCAAGCAGTCCCGCCGAACAGTCCGGCGAGGCCATTGCCATCATACTGGGACTCCTCCACGCCCTGCGCGAAGCCCGACAGGAAGATCTCCTCTAAATAGGAACGCGCTAAGATTTCTCCTTCTCCGGAAGCGCTGAAGCAGTCCAGGCTTTTTGGATGAGTCCCTTCAAGACGATGGCGTCTTCCCAACTGCTGGGCAGGCTGTGCAGATTGTATCCCGAGCGGACCGGGCCCATTTCCGGACAGACGAACAACTCCCTCCCGTCCTGCTTGCCCCGGCGCCAGACCCGAAAGAGGGCTTCGACAAAGGGTAGCCAGTCTTTGATTTCCTGAGTCACCCGTCCCCGGCCGTCCGTCACTGGAACCTGACAATGGTGGCCATTGAAGGGCCGCAAATGAATCTGCTCAACCCGCTGAATGAGACGGGGCTGGACCAACAAACGCTCGGCATAGTTGCCGGGATTCAAGTGCTTAACGACCGCGATGTGGGAATAGTCCAAGGTCATGGGCAAATATTCCCCGGTCGCTTTCCGGTAGCCGTCCGCCAGTGCATACGCCTTCTCCGGCGTTTCTGTACAGGTGTCACGATGAATTTCCACCGCCGGCTCGACCCCCAGGGCCCGGCCCTCCTTCATGACTCGGAGCGCCAAACGCAGGGCTTCCGGAGTGAGGGTGTCATCGTCCGCCAACTGGAAATTGATAAAGTGTGCCCCGTTGCGCTTGTTCTTCGCCAAGAGGGGCTTGAACTCCTCGGCCTTGGCGGAGGACACAGCGCCGACAATCTGGAGATCGTATTTTTTCGCCCATCGTTTGTGGGCGGGCTCGGGTGAGGTGGCAAATCCGTCAAAGCCGGCTTCCTTGATCGCACGAATTTTTCGCTCGAGCGACCATTCGCTTTTGGCGGTCGGATGTTCCAATAGGGTCCACATCGCAGCGATGTAGCGGATTCGGGGTGGGGTTTTTGTCTTCATTATTTTATTCAATTTTTTCCACGATTGGGAAAGGTGAGTTCGGCGACACCGGATTTATCAAGGTCGCCAAATCCCTCCGCGACCATACGGTCGAACTGGCCCTTGGCTGCGGCGGCGAGGGGCAACCTCACCCCGGATTCCTCCGCCAGTACCAGCGCGATCCCACTGTCCTTGGCGGCATGTGCTCCAGAAAAATAACATTCGTGATCCCGGTTCTGCATGTCTTCGCCATCGGTTTCCAAGACTCGCGAATTGGCTCCGGTCTGGGAAAAGACTTCCCGCAGCATACTCAAATCCAATCCCAGCGCGGCCCCGAGTCCGAGTCCTTCCGCCAAACCGGCGGTATTGATATTCATCACCATGTTGACCAGAGCCTTCACCTGAGCAGCCTGTCCGGCCGACCCAATATGGCGCAGCGACCCACTGAGATCCCTGAGAATCGGTTCCGCCCGGTCGAAGGTCTCCTGCGCCCCCCCGGTCATCAAATACAATGTGCCCTCCCGCGCCTGGGTGATGCTGGAAGCCATGCAGGCCTCCAGCGACTGGGCCCCGGCGGCGGAAGCGGATTTTTCCACTTCGCGATGCACGTCCGGGGAAACGGTGGCGCAGTTGATAAAAAGCTTCCCCTTCGCCCCGTTAAGGAGGCTGTCCACCGAAGAAGAAAATATCTCCCGCATGGAGGTGTCGTCGGTAACAACCGTGACGATGACATCCGCAGCCCGGGTCACGTCGGCTGGAGTCGTCGCCACTCTGGCACCGATCTCGCCGGCCAGCGCCTCGGCCAGCGGCGCGTGGTGGTCGTGCACGACCGCAATTTCATATCCTTGATCCTTGAGACGCCGGGCCATATTGGCACCCATGCGACCCACTCCGACAAATCCGATAATTTCTTTCATGATTGGAAAACGCACTTCCAGCATACGAATCCGTGTCGCGCCGTCAGTAAGAATTTCCTGAACTTGCAAACGCCGCCCATGCCTCCGGCGTATTGACGTTCAGATAGAGGCCCAACTCGTCAGGAGAAATCTCCGCCGCAACGACGAGACCTTCCGCCACCGCGGAGGCGACGAATCCCTGCAAAGCCAGCGCCCCGGCGCGCTGACGGGTCTCCGCCAATTCCAACACCTCGCGAGGATAAACCGCCGCCAAAGGCTCAAAGAACCGACCCTCTCGCTGCGGCACGCATCCCCGCCCGATTTTCACCTGGGAAAAAATCCCCCGCAGACCGTCCGACGTCATGGCGGGCATATCCACCGCCAGCACCATGAGAAAAGAATGCCGCGCCCGCCTCAGCGCCATGATCAGTCCACCCAGGGGGCCTGCTCCACTCGTCTCATCGGGCAACACCAGAAAATCGCTCCCGGCAAACGGGCCGTTAGGATCAGGATCGCCAGAGATCATCACCTCGGCGGCCCCCGCCGCTTGCAAGACTTCCACCTGCCGTCGCCACAAAGGCTGGCCGCCCAGGGACAACCCCGCCTTGTCGCTGCCCATGCGACAGGATCCGCCGCCCGCCATCAATACGGCGCTGAATGGCGAATTCATGGTCAAATTCAATTGATGGGAATCACCAAATCTGCGGTGACAATCCCTTAGTCGTCAGTCCTTATGCGATGCCATCGCAATTCACGAAACAAAAAACGGATTCACCCGTTTTTGCTCTGCCACAGTGGTGAGCGGCCC
>CALBXK010000325.1 GCA_937890535.1 uncultured Spartobacteria bacterium | reverse complement strand
AGAGGTCGGCGTCCCCCGGTCCGAGGATGGCTGGGATCTCCGGGTGACGTTCCGCTACTGTGGAAATTTCCTCCTCAAGCGAAGCGCTGGGAAGAAGGGAGATCGGCGCAGTCGGGCGGTCCAACGCCTCGCGTTCCGATGCGGCGAGAAGGTCAAGATCTCCGACCTTTTGGCGGGGGTCGGCCAGGATGGCGTCGAGAATTCGTGAGATGCGTTCCAGCAAGGCGTTCGCTTCCGCGGCCGGACAATGTGCGGGATCCGCCTCAATTTGCAGGGCAAAGCGATTTCCGTCACGCACCTGGAGCGTCAGGGGAAATTGCGAACGGGCGAGGAGTTTGGCGTCGGCATTGATCCAACGGGGGAAGGCATCGTGCAGGCGGTCGTTGAGCGAGGGGGGGGACCAGAAAAATGCGGTGGAAAAATCCTCAAGAGTGCGGGCGGGCACTGCGAGAAGCAGACACCGCTCGAGCGCTATGGCGGCGTTCCGGGCCCGATCAGATTCACTTTTCGTCACCGCTTTCAACCAGGTTTCGATGGGCAGCGTGTTGTCGATTGAGGTACGACAAGGCAATAGGTTTCCAGGCGCGGTCTGCGAATCGGCGGCTAGCAGGGTGACACGCTTGCTGGCGGTGACGCGGCCTAATACCAGTGCCCATATGGCGAGAAAGGCTTCGCGGGGGGAGATCGCGATCCGTTGACAGAGGGCCTTGAGGTCGCGGGAGGTCTCGCGCGTCAAAAGGCATTCCGGACTTTGGATTCGGGTGGTTTTTAAGGTGATGTTAGGACGCGGATAGAGAGTGAAAGTGACGGGTTCTGCGGCCTGGGCGTGGAATCGTGTCCACCATTCCGCGACCGCCGGCATCAGGGGCTCGGGGGTGGCTGGGGACTCGTCCACGGCGCGGGGAGCTCCGTCCAGAGCTTCCAACCATTCGCAAAGAACATGAAAGAGGGTGTCCTCATCGAGGAGCAGTTTGGGAAATGTGATGAGCTGGTGGCAATGTCCTCCCGGGAGTTCGATGGATTGAATGCGAAGGAGGGGGGGCTTCGTTATATCGAAGGCGAGGGAGGCGTCTTCTTCGAGGAAGGCGTTCCATCGGTCAGGTATGTCGGACAACGGAACCTCCGTCCAATCATGGGATGACCAAGGCAGTTCGCCCGGCTCGGAGACACACTGGACCGTCTCGCCGCTGGAGGATTTGGAAAATCCGGAGCGGAGAAGGTTGTGAGCAGCAATCACCCTTTGCCAGGTCTCCCGGAGGGCGGTGGCCGGGCGGAGTTCACCCAGATTCAGCGAAAGCTGGGCGTTCTGAAAAACAGATTCTGACGCTTGGGCATGCAAATGGCAGGCCGTGGCGAAGGCGGGAGGAGCGACAGTTTCACGCATGATCGAGAAATGGGGAGACAGAAATTACAATCCAGCGTCCGTGACCGCCCCCAGCGAAGCGGTCGTGACCGAGGCGGCGTATTTGGCGAGGACGCCGCGGTGGTAACGGGCCTTCGGTTGCTTCCAGGATTTTAGGCGAGTGGCGATTTCCTTTTTCGTTAGGCTCAGACTCAAAGTTCGTTTGATGGCATCAATGACGATCGAATCTCCGCTCTCCACAATGGCGAGTGGTCCGCCATCGAAGGCCTCCGGGGTGATGTGGCCGACGACAAATCCATGGGTGCCGCCGGAAAAGCGACCATCGGTGATCAAGGCGACTTCCTTGCCCAGCCCTCGACCCATCACGGCGCTGGTCGGCGAAAGCATTTCACGCATGCCGGGACCACCGCGGGGGCCTTCGTAGCGAATGACGATGACGTCGCCCGCTTTGATGCGGCCGGCGAGAATCGCTTTCATGGCATTTTCTTCGCTTTCAAAAACGCGGGCGGTGCCGCTGAATCGGGTCCCCTCCTTGCCGCTGATCTTGGCCACAGCCCCGCCGGGCGAGAGGTTGCCACGGAGGATGACGAGGTGGCTTTCCTTTTTGAGGGGTTTCTTGACGGGCGCAATGATTTGCTGGTTTTTCGGGTAGCGTTTGAAACCAGCGAGGTTCTGGCGGAGGGTTTTTCCGGTGACCGTGAGGCAGTCGCCGTGCAGAAGTCCGGCTCCGAGGAGTTCTTTCATCATGGGGACAATGCCGCCGATTTCGACGAGTTGACTCATGAGGTAGCGACCGCTGGGTTTCAGATCAGCCAGGACCGGCACGCGTTTGCCAATGCGGGTGAAGTCATCAATGGTGAGCTTAAGATTTGCGGAATGGGCGATGGCGAGAAGGTGGAGCACCGCATTGGTGGAACCCCCGAGGGCAATGACCACCGTAATGGCATTTTCCATGGCCTCGCGTGAAAAAATATCCGAGGGACGAATGCCGCGCTTGAGCATGTTGAGCACCGCAGCTCCAGCATCCCGGCAATCCTTCACCTTCTGCGAAGAAACCGCCGTCTGCGCCGAACTGTTGGGAAGGCTCAGGCCCATAGCCTCAATGGCGGAGGCCATGGTGTTCGCGGTGTACATGCCTCCGCAGGATCCCGGGCCGGGAATGGCGCAGGATTCCACAGCATGCATTTCCTTGGGGGAAATTTTTCCAGCAGCTTCCTGGCCCACCGCCTCGAAGACGGACACCACATCAAGATTTCGGCCATTGAGACATCCGGGTAGAATCGTGCCGCCATAAACGAAGACGGACGGACGATCCAGGCGGGCCATGGCTATGCAGCACGCCGGCATGTTCTTGTCGCAGCCGCCGATGGCCACGAAGCCGTCGAATCCCTGACATCCGACCACCGTCTCAATGGAGTCGGCGATGACTTCGCGGGAAACCAATGAGTATTTCATGCCTTCCGTGCCCATCGAGATACCATCCGATATGGTGATGGTATTGAAAATCGTGGCTTTGCCTCCGGCGGCATTTACTCCGATGGAGGCTTCACGGGCCAGCTCATCGATATGCATGTTGCACGGAGTGACCATGCTCCAGGTCGAAGCGATGCCGACCTGGGGTTTGGAGAAATCGGATTCGCGGAATCCGACGGGGTAAAGCATGGCGCGGCTTGGTGCGCGGTGTGCCCCGTCCAGAACAATGGACGAATGGGGGCGAAGGTTCGGTTTCTTTTTCGCGTGGGTTTTGGCACTCATGGAGCCCCGCATCGTAGGGGAGCCCTCCCGGTATCGCAAAGGGAAATTGCGCCTACTTTTCTGAGGAACCGTTTGCCTTGATTACGTCGATCGCTTCCTGAATGGCGATGGTTTGTTCTGGGTTGAGCCGACCTTCCTCGAGGACCGCCTGATAGGCCGTCAGCGCTTTCTCCGACCGCCCTAATCGGGCGTAGGCCTGGCCGAGATAGATGCGATAATGAACGACCGGCTGGCCGGCCCGGATTGTGAGCGCGATCAAGTGTTCCAAAGTATCCGCTTCGGTCACAGTGTCGTTCATCGCCTTACAGATCCGTGCCAGGAGGAACAGCGAATAAGGATCGTCGGGATTCTTACGCAGGACTTGCTTGATGTCGTTGCGCGCCCCTTGGAATTCGCCGGCTTCGAGTTCGGCCAGAGCGCGGACGATTCGGGGTTGGGCTGCCTTCGGCTCAGCGGCGAGCGCGGCGGTGGCATGGGTGGTGGCCTGGTGCCATTGTTTATGGGCGGCGGAGAGCGAGGCGGCGTGGCTTTGCACGTTGGAATCTTGAGGGGCGAGGGCGAGGGCTCGATCCATGGCCGCCCTTGCCTCAGGGAGTCGGTGAATGGCATCGAGGCGCGAGGCGAGTTGGGCGAGGTGAAGTGCGGTTTCACGATCATCGGCGAGGAGCACCTCCTCAGGATCTGAAGAGGGAATCGACGGACCTTGCCCGCGCTCAAAAAGAAAACCTTGATTGGAGATCGCCGCGAGATGCCAGTCCGGGGAGGTGACGAGATGATCGAGGAGCGGTCGGTAGCTGGTCATCGGCCCGGTGAGCAATACTAGTTGCCACTTCTTTTCGCGGAGCGCCGTTCGCCAGGCCTTTGGGTTTTGGGCAAGCATTGGATCCGTCGGCGCGAGTTGGCGGGCCTTGTCCGAGGCAAAAAGCCTCAACGCGGCCCGGGCCTCGTCGTTGGCGAAAACTTTTTCCGGTTCCAGGTTTTGTACCGCCTGAACAAGATCAATGGGGGCGAGGAGGCTGAGTGAGGTGAGGCGCTTCTTCCGATTCTCGAGGTAGGTTGCGAGGGAGGGGAGGTTGGTGAAGAATATTAGGACTACCGTGGCAGCGATGAGGATTCGGCGGGTTCGGAGGCCCAAGAAGCG
>CALBXK010000324.1 GCA_937890535.1 uncultured Spartobacteria bacterium | reverse complement strand
TGTCTTCGTATTTCTCGATCGGCTGGTAGGCCGTGCCCTTGGCCTTTGCCTCCGTGAAGGCATCCCGGCCATCGACCTTGGGCAGAACCGCAAAATTCCATTCGGGAGTCGGCGCCGGGGTCCACCACTCGAGAGTTCGCCCGTCCCAAGGATCACCCAAGGGAACCATCAATTTTTTCCGGTTCACCACGCTCCGCCAGAGGGTCAGGAGCACGAAAGTGAAGGCGAGACCCAGAAAGAGCGCGCCAATTCCCGAAACCACCAACCAGGGGACCATCGCCGGATCCTCGTAGGCGACCGTCCGCCGAGTCATCCCCATCATTCCGACTTGGTAGAGAGGTAGGAAGGCCAGAATGAAGCCGAACGCCCAGAGGAAGGCCGTGATCCGGCTGTAACCGTCGAGGAGCCGGAACCCGTAAATTTTCGGGAACCAGTAGTAAATGCCCGCGAGAACGCCAAAAAGAGTTCCGGGAATGATCACATTGTGGAAATGGGCGACCAGAAAAAGGCTGTTGTGCAACTGGTAGTCCAGCGTGGGGTTGGCCAAGATCACCCCGCTGAGTCCGCCGATGGCAAAGAGGACGAAAAATCCGCACAGGTAGAGCATCGGCGTGGTAAAACGAACCCGTCCGCCCCACAAAGTCGCCAGCCAATCATAGATTTTCACCCCCGTCGGGATGGCAATCAGCAGCGTCGCGATGCCAAAGGCGGCATTCACCGTGGTCGACTGACCCATGGTGAAGAAGTGGTGCAGCCAAACCATGAACGAAAGCACCGCGATGCACATCGTCGCCGCCACCAACCCGACGTAGCCGTAAAGACGCTTCCCGGAAAAGGTGGCCGCGATTTCCGACATCACCCCGAAGGCCGGAAGGATGAGGATGTAAACCTCCGGGTGGCCGAACATCCAAAACAGGTTGATGTAGTTCATCAAATTCCCGCCCATGTCGTTCGTGAAAAAGTGAAAGCCGAGGTAGCGGTCGAGCCCGAGCATGAGGCAGCAGGCGGTGAGCGGCGGCATGGCGAAGATCAGCAGGATGGAGGTGCAAAGGGCCGTCCACGTGAACAGCGGCATCCTCATGAAACTCATCCCCACCGTGCGCATCTTGTAAATGGTCACCGCAAAGTTGACCCCGGTGAGGGTGGAACCGAGGCCCGCAATCCCGATGGACAGAATATAATAATCCGGGCCGACTCCGGGATTGATCAAGCGACCGGTGAAAGAAGGATACCCGGTCCACCCGCCCGTCGAAAACTCCCCGACCAGCAGCGAGATCATGATGAGAAATCCGCCGACCGCCGTGAGACCCAGGCTGATTTGATTGAGCTTCGGAAAGGCCACATCCCTGGCACCGATCTGCAAGGGGACCACGATATTGATCAGACCGATCAGGAACGGCATCGCCACGAAAAAGATCATGTTGGTGCCATGGGTCGTGAAGAGTTGGTTGAAATGATCCGAGGAGAGAAACCCGCCATTGAGGGCCACCGCCTGGTTGACCCGCATCAAAATGCCCTCGACCACCCCGCGGAACAACATGATCACCGCGAAGATGATATACATCGTGCCGATTTTTTTGTGATCGACACTCGTCAGCCATTCGAAAAGGGGCTTCCACCACTTCATCCAAAAAAGAAGCGCCACCACCAACGCCCCTCCCACCGGCATCATGGCCGCCGCACCGGCGGTGATGAAGGTGTTCAAATTGGGATCTTCAAACTCCTGGACGAGAATGATCGAATCCCATGTCAGTCTGCCAAAAAGTGCCTCGAACATTTTACATTTTCATATCCATCATGGGTTTCTCTGGGGCGGCCGGAAGGGGGGATTTCGCCGGATCGTAAGAGGGGCTGCCCGGTTGGCTTTCCGGTGTCATGTCCTCGACCATGTAGCGGGCCAGCACGCGTTGAAAAATTTTCGAGTCCCCGAGGACCATTTCGATCGGACCCTTTCGGTTCCCGATGTTGAGGGATTTTTTGGCCTCTTCCGCCGTCCCCTGCACGGCCAGGAGGGCGTAGGTGTCGGCGGTGAGAGCGAGGTCGCTCGCTTGCGCCTTCTTCATCCGGGCCTCGTATTCCTCCTGGGAAACCGAAAAAACTTGGAATTTCTGCTTCCAGAATCCGTTCCCGGTGAACTGCGTATTCATCCCGGTGGCCTCACCCTGCCGGGCGGCGAGGAAGTTCAACTTCGTGGTCATCGCCGGCATGGCGTAAATCTGACCCACAATCGCCGAAATCCGCAGGCTCTGCATCAC
>CALBXK010000323.1 GCA_937890535.1 uncultured Spartobacteria bacterium | reverse complement strand
TCGTACCGGTCCAGATGGCGTTCGGGCCATTTTGATCGCGCAGGAGGTTGCCGTCCGCGTCGTAGAAATAGGCTTTGAAGAAAATATCGCCTTTGGGCACTTCGGTGCTCGATCGCAGTTTGAGTTTGAGGCGTTTGGGGAGATCCTTCCGCCATTTGCCGTCCACGTTAATGAGCTCGTTTGAAGATGTTTTGGTGATCTGAACCGAAAACGGCTCGGCGGCCCGGCTACTGGGAAGCGAAATCCAAAGGTCGGGATCAAGGAAGAAGCCGGATTTTTTTTTCCGTTTCCACTGCCGCTTCGTAGAGGCTTCGCCAATGGTCGAGGCGTTCTTTAACCCGTTTTTCCAAACCATTTTCGGTCGGTTCGTAATAGACTCGGCCTTCAGGCAGGTAGGCTTGGGGGACATAACCTCCTTCATAGTCATGGCTGTATTTGTACCCCTCGCCATGGCCGAGTCTTTGGGAGCCCTTGTAATGGCCGTCTCTTAAATGTTTGGGAACCGCTAGAGTGCGTCCTTCTTTCACTTCGGTTGACGCTTTTCCGATGGCGATGGTGCAGCGATTGCTCTTGGGGGCGGTGGCGATGTAGACGGTGGCGTGCGCGAGGATGAGGTGGGCTTCGGGGAGGCCGACGAATTCCACCGCCCGCATGCCGTGCAGCCCGCGCTTGGGGTCGATGTGGTAATGCGTATTCAGGGCCGTGCTCGCGGAATGCACCCAATGAAGCTTCCCTTCCACTCGAAGCCCGCTTTCGTCGCCGTAAAGAACCTGTCTTTTGATCGCCCCGATAATATTTTCATCACAAAGTGCCCTGCCGCTGACTGGGCACCGCTCCAACTTGTATTCAATGATGTGATCGGGATGCTCCACCTGCATTAAGGTTTTCCCTTCGTGACCATCTTGCCCACCGCTCTTCTTTCCGCTCCCGCATGCTCTTCGGAGCGGGTTTCTCGTACCCATCACTGCTCGGCGGTTTTGAACTATTCTTGCTGTTCTTCTTCAGCTGTTCCCGAAGTTCTTTCACTTCGCCAGTCAACATCACTACCATCTCTTCCAGATCGAGAAACCGCTCAATAAATTTTTCGGGTTCCGTTCTGATCAGCTCGCTCTTTACGTTTCTTCCGCCGCTGTTTGCCAAGGCGGGCGTCAGCTCGCTCTGGGCCAGCCTTCCGCTTTTCATGCACATGGCGGTTTCTGCGTTCTTCGGGCTGGCCATGTTCCGGTTCCGCGATTTCCTCTACCGGCGGACGCCATTTTTTATCATTCAAGGCGGTGGGGTTGTCGCCCTGTGCAGCATGTGGCTCTGGCCGTCCTACTGGGTTTGCTTTTCCATGCTGTGCCTGCTGGGGATCTATGCCGGCTTTGTGTATTACTGCGCCGTCTATTACGCCAGCAACTCGGGACGCCGATCCTTCAACACCGGCATCAATGAAGCCTTGGTCGGATTTGGATCCATCGCCGGGATCGTGCTCGGCGATGCCTGGATGCGGCACAGCGGGTCGCCGACTGAAATGTATTTGGTTTGCGGCGTCGGTCTTGCAGTGTCCGTCGTCGCTCAAATGACCATTGTCTTTGTAAATCGAAAACATGGAGTTCTCCTACCGGTATCTAGCGGATCCTCGGAATAACCCGCATCTCCGCCGGTGGAGACATGCGTTTTATCTCATGCAAAAGCTGAAATAACGCTGTTAATAAGCGCATAATGCGATAATATGTAGCGCATGAAACAGCTATCTGCGGAGAATCTTGAGCAGGCATTGAGCGCGCTGGCGGCTTTTCTGGAAGATGCCGGTGCCCCGCGTGAGACACTTGTTGTCATCGGCGGTTCGGCGTTGATCTCGCTGGGCCTGATCTTCCGCACCACCAAGGATGTGGATATCATGGCTGGGGTGGATTCCGAGCGCGGGCTCGTCGATCCGCGGCCCATGTCCGATGCGCTGCGGACGGCAGCCGAAGGAGTTGCGCGGGAAATGCACCTCGCTCCGCACTGGCTCAACACCGGTCCTGCAGATCAAGTTCTGGCCGGGCTACCCGATGGATTTCTGGAGCGGCTGACGCGACGGGACTACGGTCCAGCTTTGACCATCTGGCTGCCAAGCCGATTCGATCTCATTCACCTCAAGCTTTTCGCGATCATGGATCAGGGGAGAGGTCGCCACGCACAAGATTTTGCCGCCCTGCAACCCACCGACGATGAGGTTTTGGCCGCTGCGCGATGGGTTCTCACCCAGGATGGCGGCGAACCCTTTCCGCTCATCGTGCGCACGGCACTGACCGACCTCGGATATGGACACCTTGTTACTCAGTTTTAGAGCCCGGTGCTTGGAGGCCATGCTGGATCTGCTGTGGCGGCAGTGGTGCAGTTTGGGCGTGGCCGGCCATTCCGGGCCGGCGGCAGAAAATCACCTGATTGATCCGGAAGCCCTCGCTCTCGCCACCGTCTCGGTGGGCCGTCATGATGCGCGCCTGTTCGACGAGGCCCTTGATTGGCTGAGGAAATACGGATCACTCATCAATCTCCAGCGGCTCAAGAATCTTCAGCGAAGCACCGGGCTTGGCGATGAAAGCGTCCTCTGCGGCGTCGCTGCTTGGCTGGCTTCCCACGCCGCGCAGCCACGGTGGAAAGCGCTCGCCCGCAGCGGGAGCAACAGGAAGCTGATTCAACCCTTGTTCCTTGGGATCAAAGGCTCTCCGGCGCATGAGACCGACCCGGTTTTTCTCGCTCAGGGACTTGCTCGCAGCCCCGTCCAAATGCGAGGAATGAGTCGCGCCCCCCGCCCGATTTATCCGCCCAACCTGATGATCGCCTTGCGCGCCCTGATCGGCGTCAGTGCCCGCGTGGAAGTCATACTCTGCCTCGCAGGCGGAGCCCCCGCCCACGCATCGGAAATCGCGCGCTTGACCTGCTACGCGCCGCGCACCTTGCAGGCGCTGCTTCAGGAAATGACTCTCTCCGGCCACCTTCTCATCCAGGAACCCTCCGGCTTCGAGAAGGTTCGCAAAGGAGCCAACCGCCGTTACCACCTGCAACCCACCGACTGGGCTTTCCTCACCAATGGGCGTCCGCTGCCGCAATGGTTGCCGTGGGCCGCCATTTTCAGCCTCGGACGCCAGGTGCTCACGGCCATTCCCGCCCCCGGCGAAAAAGGCAGGCATCCCGCCGTCATTTCCTCCAAACTGCGCGAGTCACTCGTCACCCACGGCCAGGCCCTCGCATCGGCCGGGCTGCTCCCTGCCCTAGACCTGCGCCCCGAGGCACCCGGCGACGAATTGCTCCGAACTCTAGCCGAACACCTTCCTGCCGCCATCGCCCGCCTGTAATCCTTCTTGCTTCCATGCTCGGTCGCTGCGCTCCAACCGCAGCATGTCAGTCGCCCTGGTGGTGCCCGGGGGAATTCCCTATTTCTCCGGGGCGCTTGTGGAATGCATCGAGCGGGAGCTCCGGCCACTCGGCTACGAAACCCTTGTCGGCCACTCGACGGGCGAGCCGTCCAACGAGAGTAAGCTGATCCGGACGATGCCGGGCAAAGGCATCGACGGTCTCCTGTGGATCCCGTATGGAAAAAAGTTGCGACCGAAAGATTTGGCGATTGCCGACACGTTTCCTCTCGTGCTGCTCGACCGCCCCGGGTGATGATGACAGCATCCGCGAGCGGGAAGCCGGGATCCATAAATTTTTCGGCCGCAAGATCACCCGGCTCCTCACGGAAAAGATGCAGAACCCAAGTTGCCGGCAACCCTTGGAAATCCGCATTCCCGCCAAGCTGAGGTGGGGCAGCTCCGTCCCGGCACGCTCCCCCGCAGACAAATCGCAAAACGGGCCGATAGCCACACCGGCGGCCACGCGAGTCATTCAAAAACTATTTCTTGCGGACACAAATCGCCCGTGGACGTTTAACCCAAGTTTCTTACGGCATGCGTCTAATGTATTAAGGCGTCTCTGCCTAATCGGCTTTCTTTTTTTCCGCTTTCGCGGCGGCTTCGTAAAGGCTTCGCCAATGATCGAGGCGTTCTTTAACCCGTTTTTC
The DNA here is from genome assembly GCA_937890535.1 of uncultured Spartobacteria bacterium. Classification (GTDB taxonomy): domain Bacteria; phylum Verrucomicrobiota; class Verrucomicrobiia; order Chthoniobacterales; family Terrimicrobiaceae; genus CAMASH01. The sequence goes on along the minus strand of CALBXK010000323.1, from coordinate 21,311 downwards.
CAAACCATTTTCGGTCGGTTCGTAATAGACTCGGCCTTCAGGCAGGTAGGCTTGGGGGACATAACCTCCTTCATAGTCATGGCTGTATTTGTACCCCTCGCCATGGCCGAGTCTTTGGGAGCCCTTGTAATGGCCGTCTCTTAAATGTTTGGGAACCGCTAGAGTGCGTCCTTCTTTCACTTCGGTTGACGCTTTTCCGATGGCGATGGTGCAGCGATTGCTCTTGGGGGCGGTGGCGATGTACACGGTGGCATGCGCGAGGATGAGTTGGGCTTCGGGGAGGCCGACGAATTCCACCGCCTGCTGGGCCGAGGTGGCTACGACGAGGGCATTGGAATCGGCCATGCCCACGTCTTCGCTGGCGCAAATAATCAGGCGTCGGGCAATAAACCGGAAGTCCTCGCCGGCATGGAGCATCTTGGCCAACCAATAGAGGGCGGCGTCCGGGTCAGACCCGCGCAGGCTTTTGATGAAAGCGCTGATGGTGTCGTAGTGGGCGTCGCCGTCTCCATCATAAACGACGGCCTTTTTCTGAATGCTTTCCTCGGCCACGGCGAGGGTGATGGTGATGGTGCCCGTCGCGGCGGTTGGGGTGGTCCGGGCGGCAATCTCAAGGGCGTTGAGGCATTTGCGGGCGTCGCCATCGCTCACCACCGCGAGGTGGCGGGCGGCCTCGGCGTCGAGCTCGACCGGAAGGTGGCCCAAACCCCGTTTTTTGTCCGCCACCGCGCGTTGGAGCAAGTCAATGAGGTCTTCGACGCTGATGGGCTCCAATTGAAAAATCTGCGAGCGGGAAACCAGGGGGCTGTTGACGTAAAAAAACGGGTTGTGGGTGGTTGCCCCAATGAGCCGGAGGAGTCCGCTTTCGACGTCGGGGAGAAGGACGTCTTGCTGGGCCTTGTTGAAGCGGTGAATCTCGTCAATGAAGAGGATGGTTTTTTCGCCGTTGTTTTGTTGCCGGGTTGCCGCCGAGGCCACCACCCGACGAATATCAGAGACATTGCTTTCCACCCCGCTGAGGCGTTCAAACCGAGACTTGGTGGAAATCGCAATGATTTGGGCCAAGCTGGTCTTGCCCACTCCGGGGGGACCGTAGAGGAGGACGGAACTGATCCGGTCCGCCTCAATGGCACGGCGCAATAGCTTGCCGGGGCCAAGAATGTGACCTTGACCGACGTAGTCGTCCAGCGAACGGGGACGCATCCGGGTGGCCAAGGGCGCATCCGGGGGCAGTTCCGGGCTTGTCCCGTCGGGGGGTTGAAAAAGATCCTCCATGGCGCGAGTATCGCGCTGATTCCGGCCGGCCTAAGAAATGCCGACTACTTTTTGAGAACCTTGTCCTTTTCAGGAAAATCGAATTCCTCTGCGCTTTTGTTGTTCGGATACACGTCGCAAACCAGCGTGTCGCCCTGACCGAATACGACCACGAGGTGTTTCATCTTCTTGACTGATTCCGGCAAGGCCAGAAAGACGCTGGCGAGCTGCCCGGGTTTGAGCACATCCGGGAAAGTGACTTCATCAACGCCCGTCTTCGTACCGGTCCAGATGGCGTTCGGGCCATTTTGATCGCGCAGGAGGTTGCCGTCGGCATCGTAGAAGTACGCTTTAAAGAAAAGCGCGCTGCCGGAAATTTTCTCGCTCGAGCGAAGTTTGACTTTGAGACGCTTCGAAAGATCTTCCCGCCATTTTCCATCCACCTTGATGGCTTCGTGCGATGAAGTTTTGCTGACCCGGACAGAAAACGGTTCCGCGCCCCAGGCCGTCGGCACCGAAATCCAAAGCAACCCAAAAAGACCAACGAAGGGAAAAACCGTTTTCATTGGGATCCATAAGACACCCCGCCGGTTTACGGACAAGGGGAAAATTCCGCCCTCCCTGGGCCACGATTCCGAGTTGGCCTTACCCGACTGGACCAAACTTTGACAGATCCACCAAAACCAACCCCCGAACCCGGCGAAACTCTTCACGGTTCAGGGTTGCCAGGGAACAGTCCCCCACCTGCCCCGCAAACCCCGGAGAAATCCTTCCTGCCCCCGCCGGGCAGACCTCAAAAATTTCCATTGATGAAATTGAAATTCCATAATAAGAAATTCAAGTCATCGCATTTCCTATGTCCCACACCTACTCCAACTCCCAAAAACTTTTTGAACGCGCCAGTCAAGTGATTGCCGGTGGCGTGAACAGCGGCATCCGCAAAATGGAGGAGCCGGTCCCGCTATTCTTCTCCCACGGCAAGGGCTGCCGGCTTTGGGACGCAGACAACAATGAGACCATTGATTTTCAGGCCGGTCAGGGGGCGATGCTCTATGGTCACGGTTGCGAGGGCATGGCCACAGCAATGTACGAGCAGGCCTTGCGCGGTACGCACTTCGCAGCCCAGACTCAGCTTGAAATTGACGTGGCCGAACGCCTTTGTGCCATGATTCCGGGCGCGGACTTGGTGCGATTCAACAACTCGGCCACCGAGGTGGTGAACTCGGCCTTCCGTCTCGCCCGGGGTCATACCGGCAAACCGTTGATTCTCAAATTCGAAGGCCACTATCACGGCTGGAGCGATGAGGGGCTGGTGGGTTTCGGCGCTTCTCCCGAGAAATGGGGCACCGATGAAAAGCCAGCCAGCGTCCACCCCAGTCAGGGTGTGATCCCTGAGGTCCTGGAGAAGTTTATCGTCGTGCGCTGGAATGATCCTGAGCATCTCCGCCAGAGGGTGGAGGAGTTCCGGGGTCAGATTGCCGCCATCATTTTTGAACCCGTGCTCTGCAACACTTCATGCATCGAGCCGGTGGAGGGACTGATTGAGACGATTCGTGAACTCTGCGATCGCGACGGTATGTTGATGATCGCGGACGAGACCATCACAGGATTTCGTTTTGGGCCGGGAGGAGCTCAAAAGCATCTGGGCTTCATTCCCGATCTGACCATCCTCGGGAAGGCCATTGGAGGGGGCATCCCCTTCGCCGCCCTGGCGGGTCGGAAGGAATTCTTTGAGAAGATTATCAGCGGGCAGGTTATTCACGCCGGGACCTTGAACTCCAATCCCCTCTGTCTCTCCGCCAGCAAGTGGTGTCTCGACACCCTCCTGGAAAAAGGCGACTCCCACCCCGGCACCCTCATCCGGCTCGGCCAGAAGTTGATGACCGGTCTGCGGGAATTGGCCGACAAACATGAGATTCCGCTGCGTCCCCAGGGGCCCGGTCTGGTGTTCCACGCCGTCATGCTGAAGGACGGTGCCTCCGAGGGTCCGGTTCATGACTATCGCGATCTCACGAAACGCAATGACGCCCCCCGCTGGGCCCATCTCCGACGCTGCCTTCTGGAGGAGGGGGTTCGGGCCATCGAGCGCGGGCTCTGGTTCCTCGGACTGGCCCACACCGAGAAAGATATCGAAGACGCGCTCGCCCGGGCCGAAATCGCCTTCGCGCGTCACGCCAAGGAATATCAAGCCTAATTCCAATCCAGGCCGGACCAAACCGCGGCCGAACAAAACCGAAATTATGAACCCGCGCATCTTCCTGGCCGGCCTCTTTCATGAGACCAACACCTTCGTCGAGCAGCCGACGCCGATGGCGGCGTTTGAAATCCTGCGGGGCGACGAACTTCTAGACTGCCTCGGCAACGACTCGCCCATGGACGGCTTCCTCCAAACGGCCCGCAACTACGGATGGACGGTGGTTCCTGGAGTGGATTACCGGGCCGCTCCCTCCGGCCCGGTCGGGGACGCCGTCCTGAATTTATTTTGGGACGAATTACGCCAGCGGCTCGAACCCGCCCTGGCCAGCGGATTGGAGGCAATTTTTCTCATCCTCCATGGAGCGATGGCGACTGAGAGCTATGACGACCCCGAGGGAGAGCTTCTCCGTCGCCTTCGGGAACTACCCGGGGCTCAGGATCTTCCACTCTTTGTTGTCCTTGATCTGCACGCCAATGTGAGCGAGGCCATGACCCGCAACGCCTCGGCCCTCATCCCCTATCGCAAAAACCCTCACACCGACGCCCGGGAGGCGGCCGTCCGGGGGTCGCAGTTGCTTTGGCGTTCTTTAACCTCCGGAAAAACTCCCCACACCCATTTTCTTCATTCCAGAGTCCTCCTCGCCCCAACCCAGACAGGAACGGCGGACACTCCGATGCGCGAACTCGAAGCCATGGCCCGCACCTTGGAAAAATCTGCCGGACACTGGGAGATCGGGATCGCGGCAGGCTTTGCCCATGCCGACACCCCCGACACCGGGCTCAGCTTTTGGGTGGTGAGTGAACAACCTGAGATTTCTTGTCACAAATCCCTCGAATCCCTCTTCCAGGAAGCCCGCGCCCTCACCCTCAACCTTCACCCTCCGGAATGGGATCTTGCCGAAGCCATCGACCGGATCGCCGAAGAAAAAAAATTTCCCGCCCTGTTGGTCGAGCCGGCCGACAACATCGGCGGCGGGACGCCGGGCGATGCGACCTTTATTCTCCGGGCCTTGCTGGAACGCAAATTTGAACGGACCGGCGTCATCATCAACGACCCCGCAGCCGTTCAGCTTCTTCAAAACCATGCCGTGGGGGAAACCGTCAATCTGTCCCTGGGAGGACGGGGCTCGCATTTTGACAAGGGGCCGGTGGACTTGAAGGTCACTCTGGAAGCGCTCACGAATGGAAAATTTGAGCTGGAAGATAAGCTCAGCCACCTTGCGTCTATGGCGGGGAGCCAAATTGCGATGGGCCCGACCGCCCGTGTGAGGCACGGTCACATGGTTCTCCTCATCACCACCCAGCCCACGGCCCCCTTCGATCTAGGGCAGTGGCGCAGCCAAGGAGTCGATCCCGAAGACTTGGAAGTCATCGGGGTTAAGGCCGCCGTCGGTCATCGCCAGGCCTACGATCCCATCGCGAAATCCAGTTTCACCGTCCGCACCCCCGGTCCGGGCACCAGTGATCTTCGATCACTCCCCTATCAGAAAATCCGACGCCCGATTCATCCGCTCGATCCCTGAGCCGGAGGATCAGGTCACTTCCGTCCCGAGAAATCTCAAGGTATTGTCGTGCAGAATGGCGGTTTGTTCTTTTTCTGAAAGCAAACCCAGGGCCTCAACCTCGCGCTCGTAGGTGCTCAGATACTTGAGCGTCTTGCCAGTTTTCTCCTCCACGTAGCTGTAAAACGGCGCATCGCTGCCCCACATCATGCGGTCTGGCAGAAGGTCATAGAGCACCTTCATCACCTCATCGGGACGCCGGTAGTCCGCCGCCAACCGACGATCCGGCAAGGCCACGGTAAAGGCGCCATCCACGGCGCAATCGCAGTGGATGCAATGGGCCGAGCAGTCGAACCATGTATTGGCCATCGTGCCCAGGCGTTCGAGACTGGGCCGGTCAAAACGACAGGAGTGCGCCAGGCAAAACCGTACCTCGGGCCGGGCCTCCGCCACATCCAAAATATCCCCGGCCTGCGACCACACATCGTGAGCAACGATGCTGGAATGAATCAACAGCGGCACATTCCATTCTGCTGCCAGGTCCACTAGGCATTGGCCTTCCTCAAGGAGGGCGCGGATTGGGGACTCGATCATGGTGGCTTGAATCTTCATCCCTCGAATGGGATAGCGTTCCTTCAAGGCCCTCAACACCTCAACTTGCTCCTGCGGCTTACGGGCGGGATCGACGATCACCAAGGGCAACGCCGTCTCAGAAATGTCGGCGCCCAAATCGTAAAGCTCTCTCAAATGACGGCGGTTTTCGAAGGCATAGGGAACCGAAAAATCATTCTCCGGCGTGGAGGGAGGCTGCATCCCCAGGGACTCAAGCCCAAAATAACTCACGAAGGGAAACACCATGATTCGGTCGATGCCGTTTCGGCGGGCCTCAGCCAGCAAGGCCCTATAATCACAGGCATAGGGGAAATTTCCGCTGAGATAAAAAGCCGGATCCACCCCGATGTGAGTGTGACAATCAATGCGTAGCGTCTTCATGGATTTTGTTTTGCCATTCCGTTTAATAGAAAATACATTTTATCCAACGAAATTCAAAAACAATCTGTGTCCGCCGCCGCTTCCCCATCCACCACCTCGGTCGCCAAGGCCTTTGAGCTCTTAGAGTACCTGGCCGGGGCGGAGAAGCCACTTTCGCTTCAGGATGTGGTGGAAGGAGTCCACCTCTCCAAACCCACCGCCTGCCGATTGCTGCGGGTTCTCCAAGATCTCGGCTATGTCTCCCGACCCACCGGAAGCCGAAACTATCTGGTGGGGCCGCGCACCGCTCGACTGGCCGCCTCGGATCCCCACGCCGCATTGAAAACCCTTGCCGCACCGCTCCTGAAGATGTTGCACAAGAAGTTCAACGAGGCCACCAACCTTGCAACCCTCTCGGGGCAGCGGGTCCTCTATCTTGAGATTCTGGAGACCAGCCAGGCTCTACGTTTCACCTTAACCGAAGGCGGCAGCGACCCCTACCATCACACCGCCCTCGGTCGAGCCATGGCCGCCCGGCTTCCCGAATCGCAATGGCAGCAACTGCTCTCCGAGACCACCATCAAGCCCCTCACCTCCCACACCGTGAAGACTCACCGGGATCTGCACGCCCGCATCCTCAAGGCGCGTCGCCTGGGTTATGCCGAAGAAATTGAAGAATCCGTCGATGGGGTCGCCTGTCTGGCCACGAACCTGGCGGCGTTGGGATTTCCCGCCGCAGCCATCAGTATTGCCGTGCCCGTCCAGAGACTCACCCCCAAGCGCAAAGCCGCCATTATTCGCGCCTTGAAATCCCTTTCCCAATCCTAACCCATCCTAAACTCCATGCCCAAAATCGAATACCCGCGCGCTCCCGATACCCCGGTCTCCCACCTGCCCTTCAGCCCCAGCGTACGCTATGGCGACCTGATCTTCGTCTCCGGACAAGCCTCGGTGGACAAGGCTGGAAAAATAATTTCCGGCACATTCGAGGAGGAATTTCGTCGTTCTCTGGAGAATTTGACCCAAATCCTCCACGATGCCGACAGCGATCTCGCCCATGTGGTTCAGACCCGAAATTACCTGAGGGATCCTGAAAATGGTCCCCTGTACCAGAAACTCTACGCCGAGTATTTCAAACCCCCGCTTCCCGCACGGACCACGATCACCTATTGTCTACCCCCGACCCTGCACTACGAAATCGAGTGCATTGCGGTGCGGAAGGACTCCTGAATCCGGGAGCGGTCAAGGCGAGGGCGCCGGTCGCACCGCAGGCGTGATGGCCTGAGGGACTCCGGCCTGGGTCCACTCCAAGGTCGTCCCGACTGGCAATCTCTGTACCGCCCTGAGAATATCCCAGTTCGTCAACTGGATACCTCCCAGGCTGTAGGGCCGGGGGCTGCCGTCTGGAACGCTGGTTCCATGCAGGCCGTAGATCATGGGCTCCGCACTTCCCGACTTTGCAAGATTGACCCAAAGGATCCCCACCGGATTATTGGGACCCGAACCAAGAAATTGCTCCTGGGTCAAGGTGGTGGGGGCCTTTGCCGGGCCCTCGGGTTCGGGCTGACCATAGAACGGCTTGGGTTTGCGGGGCCGATCCAGTTCCTCTTGCAGGGTGCCGAGGCGTGGCAATAAGACGGCATCCAGCAGGGTCCATGCCCCCCGGCCCCGGAGTCCGGGCCGCGCCATCGTGACCGGCATCACGGCAACCAATGCGTCCCCCTCAAAAATTTGCAGCAGGGCCAAATCCATGATCGCAGCGCGAACCGGACGATTGGGATCCGGGCGCGGCTGGAGAGGCACCAGACCGAGCCGCTCAATCTCAAATGGTATCACCTTGGGAACGATGAGTTCCGTTCCGGCCTCGGGAACTGCCGGCACGTGGAAGTTCAGGCTTTTTAGAAAATTTTCGTCGCAATGAAATCGCTCGGCCACAAATTCCCAGGGGCTCCGGTAATCCCGGTGAGGGGTATCGACCAGTTCCTTATAGGCAGCTTGATCGTCACGGTTCGTCCCGCCAGAGGAGTCAACCCGGATGGCTTTTGGAGGTTGGATAAATTGAAAATCCTCCTCCCGCAGGACATATCGGGAAAACCCATCGCCGACCTCGGATCCGATTTTTTCTGCCAGGGCCCCTGGAGCAACGATCTCTGGGTGGCCGAGCCGGAACAAATAGAGCACCTTCTCAAAAAGAGGGCTGCGCTTCCCATCGATGGGACCGGAGGAAAAATTTTGCCGGTCCAGAAAGACCTGCACCGCCGCATTGCGCATTTGTTCATCGGTCACCTGCCGACGACCTCCAACCAGAAACTTACGGTTAGTGGACTTGGGCTTGGGAAGGGGCGCGATGGCCTGGGCTTCCGGGATCGAGGGAATCTTCAACATTTGCCCGATCCGAATCAGATCCGAGGTGAGACCATTGTGGATTTTGAGATGCTGGGACGTCATCCCAAATTTTCTGGCGATGATGGCGAGGGCGTCTCCTCGCTGCACTTCATAGAAAACCGGCTGGGGTGCGGAGAGGGCCGCTGGTGTTGGCGTCACGACCGGCTGAGGGACCATCCGGCGATCGAGGGGAGAGGGGACGACCCGCCATTTCCAACCCGCTGCCTTCTCCAAACCCGGCTCCACCCCGCGTCCAGCAGACTGACCAGGACAGAGTCCTGCCGCCAGAACAAGGACAGTCATCCCCGCCAACAACCCTCGCGCGCGGCGCTTCATCCTCCTGGCGATCACTTGGGCTTTTGCGCCGGAATCACTATGACCGGACAGGGAGACCGCTTGAGAACCCCTGTCACCACGCTGCCTCCAAAAAGGTGATAGAGCGCCCCGTGACCATGCGACCCCAAAATAATAAAGTCCGCCGCACCCACCTTGGCCTGATCGATGATGTCATCCACGGCCAGGCCCACCACGACAGACTCGTCAACCTCAAGCCCGGTCGCCCGGATGGGATCCGCGAGGGCTTTCAGTCGGTGCTCAATATTGGCCAGATCTTCTTCCTCATCCCTCACTGGCGGAAGAGCGGCGATCACATCCATCGTTGCCCCCACCGGCACATAGTTGGCCACCGGTTCCAAGACATGCAAAAGAATCAGCTTGGCGGAAAGTTCATGCGCGAGTTCCACCGACTTGGCAAGAATCCGAGTGGTCGAATCACTAAAATCCAAAGGAACCAGAAGAGTCTTCATCCCATGACTCTATTCGGAGTTTTCGCGGGTTACAATACGCTATGAACCCGAAAAAGATGATATTGCCCGCCTCTTCGCCACCATCCCGACCTTGGCGGAATATTTTCCATCCGGGAATCAGAAGGGATCACAACTCTGCGGGGGAACTTGCGCGCAGGCCCAGGTCCGCGTGATACTGGCGCTCATGGAGGATCTTTTTGGAACGACCGATACCGCCGGGCTCGGGATCTTGCCGGACGCCCCCTTGGCCACCCGGATGCGCCCGCGGACTCTGGACGAATATGTAGGCCAAGGGCACATCCTCGGTCCGGGAAAGCTTCTTCGGCGCGCCATTGAGGCCGACCGCATCAGTTCCGTCATCCTCTATGGTCCGCCCGGAGTGGGAAAAACCAGCCTGGCCCGAATCATCGCCGCCACGACCCGGGCCCGGTTTGAAAGACTCAGCGGGGTCGAGAGCCATGTCGGAGACATCCGGCGGGTGGTGGCCGCAGCCGGCAATCGCCTCCAAACCAGCGGCGACAAAACCATCCTTTTCATCGACGAAATTCATCGCTTCAACAAGGCTCAACAGGACGTCCTCCTTCCCGATGTCGAGAGTGGTCTGCTCCGCCTCATCGGTGCCACCACCCACAATCCTTTCTTTTACGTCAACAGCCCTCTGGTCTCACGATCCCAGGTCTTCGAACTCGAACCTCTCGCGATTGACGACCTCCTTGCGGTGATGCAACGGGCTCTCGCCGACCCGGAACGCGGTCTGGGTGGCCTGGTGGTGACGCTTGATGAGGATGCGGCCCGATTCCTCGCCACCGTCAGCGACGGAGATGCCCGCAAATGCCTCAACGCCCTTGAGATTGCCGCCCGCACCACTCCGTCCGAAGCCGATCAGAGCGGGGAGGGCAGTCACATCACCCTCGCGGTGGCGGAGGAAAGCATCCAGCGCAAGGCCATTGTCTATGACGGCGATGGGGATGCCCACTACGATACCATTAGTGCCTTTATCAAAAGCCTGCGCGGCTCGGATCCCGATGCGGCCCTCTACTGGTTGGCGAAAATGCTCCATGCCGGGGAGGACCCTCGTTTCATTGTCCGCCGCCTGATCATCTGCGCCAGTGAGGATGTCGGCCTGGCCGATTCCCAGGCCCTGGTGGTCGCGACCTCCGCCTTGCAAGCCGTCGAATTCGTAGGCCTCCCGGAAGCCCAGCTCATCCTCGCCCATGCCACCGTCTATATCGCCACCGCGCCCAAAAGCAATCGCTGCACGGTGGCGATTGGAAAGGCCACCGCAGAAATTAAGGAGGGGCGCACTCTGGCGGTGCCTGCTCACCTGAAAGACAGCCATTACCCGGGTGCCAAGCGCCTCGGACACGGAGAGGGGTACAAGTACAGCCACGACACCGAAGAAAGCTATGTCCCCCAAGCCTATCTCCCGGAAGGCCGAACCTACTACGAGCCGACCGAAAATGGTCTGGAGAAGCGAATCAAAGAGCGCCTCGCGCATTGGAGAGCCCTTTACGAAGCCAAAGTGAATGCGCCTGATGTCCCCTGATTTCATCCGCCGAATTGGACTTTTCTCTTTTCAGGAAACCTGCCACTAAGGAACAACTTTCCCTTCATGACCGAACTTTCATCACCGACGCCCCGCTGGATTTCGTGTCCAGAATGTGAGGCCGCCTGCCGGGAGGTTCCGCTTCCGCCCCGCGCCGTCCTGCATTGTCGGCGCTGCGGGGTTGTGGTGCGAAAGTCCACCCGACCCACCTCCCTCCAACCGGCCTGGGCCCTGGCGACGGCGGGCTTGCTGTTGATGGTGATGGCCAATGTGACGCCCATCATGTCCTTCGATGTGGCCGGCAACACCCAGACCAATCTCATCGGAACCGGGGTGATCACGCTATACAAGCAGGGATACTGGCCCGTAGCCGGGTTGGTTTTCTTTTCCGCAATTGCCGCTCCGGCTCTTTATCTGGCGACGGTCTGGTATGTGGTGGCAGCCTGTTGTTTGGCCCGGCCCTGGCCGGGATTGCACCGGATGCTCACCTGGGCAGAAATATTGGAATCCTGGAATCTCGTGCCGGTCTTTGCCCTCGCCACTCTGGTCTCCGTGGTGAAGCTTGATACCCTTGGGACCGTCACATGGCATCACGGAGCCATATGGCTGGCAGTGCTTTCCATCTGTGCTTTTCTCACCAGTCAACTCTTCGATCACCGCATGGTGGAGGAACGATTGGAGGAATTGGCATGAATTCGCCACCGCCAATACCAAGCAGCGACCATCTTCGCCTCCAAACCTGCCGGGCCCTGGTGATCGCCGGAATCATCCTCTATGTACCCGCCAACGTGATCCCGGTCATGACCATGACTGTGGTCGGCCGGGTGGAACCGCTCACCGTGCTTGGCGGTGTGGAGGAGCTTTATCATTCAGGCCTGCCGGTCATCGCAGGGATCGTCTTTTTGGCCAGCATCGTGGTGCCCTTCTGCAAACTCGCCACCCTGAGCTGGCTCCTGATCATGCACGGAAGCACGGAATGCCAGCAGCAACGCGCCACCGCACGACGAATCGTCCATCTCATCGGAAGTTGGTCGATGGTGGATATATTTTTACTCTCGGTGCTCGCGGCCGTGGGGCAGCTTGGTGTGCTCGCCAGTGTGGTCGCCAAGCCCGGAGCCTTCTTTTTTGCTGCGGTGCTGGTGTGTACAATTTTTGCATCCGAGAGTTACAAACCCCGAATGATCTGGCAGACCAGAGAACCGCTCGAGACATGACCCCGGATAAAAGCACGGACCAAACCCCCATCGATCACGGCGAAGTCGTGCCGCACGCCCGGAGGCGGATCTCCTGGGCCTGGGTCTTTCCGGTCCTGGCCGCGGCGGCCACCTTCTGGATGTTTTGGTCGAATTGGAGCTCCCTTGGGCCGGAGATCGAGGTGGTCTTCGACAACGCTCCTGGCATGGAGGCCGACAAAACCCCATTGATCTTTCGAGGCATGAAGGCCGGGGAGGTCACCGGGATGCGACTGGGTAAGAACCTGGAGACCGTCATCCTCACAGTGCGGCTCGAACACTTCGCCGCCGGATTAGCCTGTGAAGGGACCTCATTTTGGATCGAACGGCCGGTGCTGGGTCTCGGGGAATTGTCGGGGCTGTCGTCCTTGATCCAGGGAAATTCCCTTCGGGCCCGTCAGGGCTCCGGACCACCTTCCCGGCATTTTGTTGGACAAGATATCCCTCCCCTCACTCCCCTCGATTCGCCCGCTTTGGTGCTCAATCTTCAAGCCGATCAATTGCCCGCCATTGAACGCGGCGCCCCCCTATTTTATCGGGGCATTCCCGTCGGAACGGTGGAGAAATTGAGTTTCGACGCCACCGGAAATCCCACGCTGCGCGTGGTGGTCGAAGAGACGTACATTGACAGGGTGCGGACCAGTTCCCGGTTTTGGCCGGTTCCAGCCACCTCACTCAAGATGGGTCGCGGCGGGCTGACCCTCAGCATCTTGAGTTTGAAAGCCCTTGTTCTTGGGGGATTGAAATTTGATGACTTTGGAGAACCCGGGGAGCCGGTTCACGATGAAGAAAAATTTATCCTCTATGCGGATGAGAAGGCGGCTCGCGCGACCGGAGATTTGGTCAAAATTTCCTTTCACGATGGTCGTGGGATTATCGCCGGCGAGACTGAAATCCGCTATCGCGGCATGCCGGTGGGCCTGGTGGAATCGGTGATCCTAAATGACGACACTCAGACGGTGAATTCGACAGCGCGGTTCGAACCGGAATTCGCCGGGCTCCACAATCAGGGAACGGTATTCACCCTGATTCGACCCCAGATTTCCCTCGCGGGAATATCCGGTCTGGACACCCTGTTGACCGGCAATTACGTGGACTGCCAACCCGGGCCCGCTGGCGAGACAGCAACCGAATTTGCGGGATTATCCTCCACGGATAGCGGCGAAGAGTTCGCCGGGTCAAAGGTCTTGGGGGTTCCGATCTCGCTGCATGCGGAGAGAATTCCGCACCTTGGGAATGGGGCGCAGATTTTTTATCGAGGGCTTCTGGCCGGTCGGGTGATCGGAATGTCACTTGACGCCGGAAACACCCCCCGACTGGAGGCGATCGTCCGGCCCGAGTTCGCAAACCTTCTGACCCAGAATGTCCGGTTTTGGAGCGTCCCTCCTGCTGAGGTTCAGGTCGGCTCGGGTCTGATGCATCTGAATCTGGCCAATCTGGAAACGCTGATGGAGGGCGCGGTGGCCTTCGACGTCTTCGGCCCGTCGGAGGGCAAGACCCGCCCCGCTTCGGAGTTTGAGATTTTTGCCACCGAAGCCGCGGCGCGAGCGATCTCTGCGCCAGCACGCATTACTTTTGAGAATGGCCAGGGGCTGGTGGCAGGAAGCACCCAAGTTCGCTACCTGGGGCTGCCGGTGGGCTTGGTTGAGGCTGTTCAGCCAAGAAATGACCAGGTCGAAGTCGTCGTCCGCATGAACGGGGGGTACGAGACTCTGTTGCGGGCCGGCTCGGTCTTCACCATCGTGCGCCTGAAGGTGTCACTCGACGAAGGGGTCACCGGGCTGGAAACGGCTTTGAGTGGAGTGTATATCGAGTGCGTGCCAGATAAGGGAGGGGCTCCCGAACGGAAATTTGCCGGAGTCTCGAGCGCCGAGGCCACGTTCAAGGAGAACGAACAGCGGGGCTTCGAAATCATCGTTACCACGCCGCAAACAAGCATCACTGAGGGAGCTCCCGTGTCCTATCGCGGACTGACCGTGGGTAAAATCGGGCGAAAGATTCTGGCCTCCGACGGACGCCTGATCGGTCTCCGCGCCATCATCGACCGTCCCTATGCCGGCCTGATCCGGGAGAACACGAAATTCTGGAATGCGGGCGGAGTTCGGATTTCCATGGGATTCCTCGCCTTCAACGTGCAAAGCCAGTGGCTGGATTCGCTCGCCGGGCGGGGAATTGCCTTTGCCACGCCCAACGAATTGGGTGACAGAGTCCGGTCCGGTCACGAGTTCGAACTGAACCAGAATCCGCGACGCGAGTGGCTACGCTGGGCTCCAGAACTGCCCTTGAATAAGTAGCGCAAGCGTCAATCGCCGACGGCTCCGCTTTTACCCACCAGACATTCGCCACTAATTGAGGGGTGTGATCAAAAGCGGGTGAGGTAGTCGAGAGGAAAAAGCACTCCAGTTTTGATGATTAATCTCATGATCCATCTATAATTCCGATTATCGTGACGGCCGTCACGATAATCGGAATTGTCAAAAAGAGGGTTCGACGAAGCGCCAAAAAGGTTGCCAGAGAAATTTTTGTACTCGGATCGCTCTTCAAGCCGACTTGAATAACCGCCGCCCTCCAACGGCAATCCCTCTGGAACTGACCTATGACCTCACCCACTTTTAATCACACCCTCCAGTGACTCTGCTCTTCCTGCCGTCTTCTCTGCGCCGGCGCGCGAGTCAATTTTATGTTATTCACCCACCGGAAACTGCATGGAACCTCACAACCCAAGGTTGCGGCGCTACCCTGGGCTATCGAATTTTATCCCCCTGCCTTGTTTTTCGGTCATCCGTTGTATCCGTGTCACTTGAAAGCCTGGCCGTTGCTCCGCATGCGCTTCATTCCTCCCGGAATTAATCTCCTTCGGGCTGCTTTCAGCAGGCTATGTCCGCGGTTCCCACCGTTCCCGTTCCGTTGCAGGCGGTAAAATTCCGAATCCTCTTCTCTGGCGGTTTCAATTTTTCGACGCAAAGACATGGAGAGAAATGGCCACAAAGAGGCACAAAAAACACAAAAAGGTAACCGCGGATGGGACGGATTATGCGGATGGGGAGACCTGCGGTCGTTATTTTCTCCTCTGGCTGCGGTGACAATACAGCACCGCCTACCTTACGAATGCCTCACCGCCTGGGCACGGTGAGCATGATCTCGTTGCCCTCCGGATCGGCGCACATCGCGAGATGCGCTGGTTCCTCGGGGGTATCCTTGGGTTCACGCAGCACTTCTCCGCCAGCAGCCTTCAGGGCGTCACAGGCCGCAAAAAGATCCTTGATCTGGAAGCTCATTCCGGTCCAAGTGCGTTTCCCTTCTCCCCCGCCATGGATCCCCAGAATCGAGCCCGCGATCGTGAGTTCCGCCATGACATCGGACTGGCGGACGACCTCCCCATCAAAGACGACCTCATAGAATTTGACCGCCCGATCGAGGTCCCCGGCCCAGATGATATATTTGAATTTTTCCACATGCATGGGAGATTGATGTCAGATCGCACGCCGGGTGGCCAGTCTCTGTCCGGCGGGGACGAATCGGCGCTTGAAACGATGAACCTAAAAACGGGGAGAGACAGGATTAACAAGATTTACAAGATTGATAGGAAGCAGCTTGGACATGAATGACCGCTCACCAAATGGGTGCATCCCTCACCTTTCGCAACCTCTTTTTCTTCATCATGTGAATCCTGTAAATCATGTCCTATTTTCCTTTCTGGGATGAAAGGACGAATGGAACAGAATCCCGTGAATTTTTCTCCGGCCGGAGCGTTCAAGAGATAGAGGCTTCCTGACGCACAGAAACTTCTCCCATGAAAACAACCCTTCCTTCTCCGCTGAGGCCCGCGCGATGGCTCGGTGGGGGAATTTCCGTGGCGCTAGCCATGCTCGTCGGGCTGGCTCGGGATCTCCCGGCCCAATCCCCGCCAGCACCCGGAGTGGAGAATGCCGGAATTTTCTCAGCCGCAGACCTGGAGGAATTGCTCGGACCCATCGCACTTTACCCGGATGCGTTGGTTGCCCTCATTCTCCCGGCGTCCACCGTGCCAACCGAGATCACCCTTGCCGCCCGCGTCGTGGCGAGCGGCGGGAACTTCGCCCAAATCGATGCCCAGACCTGGGACGACAGCGTCAAGTCCCTGACCCGCTACCCGGACGTCATTCAATGGATGGATGAAAATCTCGCGTGGACGGCCAGCGTCGGAGATGCCTTCATCACCCAACCCACCGATGTCATGAACGCCATGCAACGCCTGCGGGAAAAAGCCCGGACGGCCGGCCATCTTTCCGACACGCCCCAGCAAACCATCGTGGAGGAAGTTGTGGAGGAATCCACTTATATCCGCATCGTCCCCACCGATCCCGAGTTACTCTACGTGCCCTTTTACGATCCCCAGATCGTGTATTACGCGCCCGGGCCCTATTATGTCGGATCGGCGATCAGTTTCGGCGTCGGCTTTGCCATCGGTTCGTGGCTAAACTACGATTGCGACTGGGGACGGCGCGGAATCTACTGGGGATCCTATCGCCGCGGATGGAATCAAAACTGGCACAACGGAAACCATCGCGGAGGCCGGAACTATTCTTACGGAAATTCCTCCTCGGTCAACGTAGTCAACATCACCTCCGCTTCGGCCCGACGCTGGAATCCCGGGTCTGGAAGCCGATACCGGTCGGAACGCCGCAATGTGGGTCGTCGCTCCCAGGGATTTGTCACCAACGTCGGCGCCCCCATCCCAATCAATTCCAGGTCACAGACCAGCCAGGGTCAGCAAGGCCTGCAAGGGAATGGGACATCTCAACGCAATCAGGTCACCGCCAGGAACGGTTCCCGCAGAAACGGAGTCGATTCATCAGCCGGCCAGTCCAACAGGTCATCCCCCCGGAATGTCTCCACGAATCTCACCACTCGCCGTGCCGCATCCAACACCTTGAGCGCTTCTTCCCGAAACTCCCGGGATTCCGGGACTGTCAGGCGGACCACCACGGCCGCCCCGAAGCTTCTGAGTGCCCCGGCCTTGGACACTTCAAAAAACATCTCCCGCTCCACCTCCCGGACTCAAGCTTCGTCCGCCAAACGGTCCCAAGTCTTGACCCCCACCAAAGTTTCCAGCGGAAAGGGAAATCAGCGTTCGACTCAAACCTCGCAGTCCCGCACCCTCAGATCGAGCCAACCCTCGGGCACCACTTCACAAATCAAACGGCAGTCGTCCGGAAATTCCCTCCGCCGCACCTCCAATGCCGGCGCCACAACCCGCAAGAACGCCAACTTCCAAACGGCAGGGCGGACCACGACTCCTGTGACACGATCGGCGAACATCGGTACCGGTTCCCGCCAGACGACCTCCCGGGGGTCATTTCAAAACGGGTCCGGACGGGGAAGAAATCGCTGAGTCCAGAGCGTGTCATGCCCCTTTTTGCTGTAGCCACCCCGGTCCTCCGGGGTTTTGGTATTTTTTTGTACTCACCCGCACCCCGGGGGACCGGGGTGGCTACAGAACGGGCTCCTGCCGCCCTCCAAGCGGGAAAAATTTTCGTTCCACTCCGTTTCATTGCCCGTCATCGTCCCAAGGTATGCGATTTTCTTGGATGAGAAATCCAAACTGATAAAAGAGTCCGATGCGGATTTTTTTCCCCAATCCAACTCCTGACCGCCTCATCCCATGAAAACTATTCTCGACGATATTTTGCAGGACGTCCGCGACGAACTCAACGCCACCAAGGCTCGACGGCCGCTGGCGGAGATCCGCCGCATGGTGCCGGATGCCCCCGCGGTGCGTTCGCTTCCGGACGCGCTAACTCCGGGCTTTCGACTCATCGCCGAGATCAAAGCCCGTTCGCCGAGTGTGGGTCCGATGCGGGCGGAGAATATCGTCGAGGCCCCACAGGCGTATGAGGCCTCACCGCTCGTCGGGGCCCTGTCGGTCCTGACCAATGCTCTCCATTTTGGAATGGCCATTGAATGTCTCTCCGCCATTCGGGCTGCGGTGACCAAGCCGGTTCTGCGCAAGGATTTCATCATTGAAGAATATCAGATTCGCGAAGCCCGGGCGTTTGGAGCCGATGCCGTCCTCCTTATGGCGAACGTACTGGATGCGACCCGCTTGCAGGGGTTTTATGAACTGACCCGCGAGTTGGGAATGGAAGCACTTTTCGAGGTGCACACTCTGGAAGAGATTGGACAATTACCCGCAACCGCCCGCCTCGTCGGAATCAACAGCCGGAAATTCAAGGCCACCAGCGGCTTTGTCGGCAAGGGGACATCGTCCGAAAAAGATTTCAGCCTGGATTATTCTGCCTTCGATCTGGCGGAAGAACTCCCCCCGGAAGCCCTGAAAATCGCCGAAAGCGGACTCTCTCCGGAGAACATCGCAACCATGAGCCAACGCTTCAATGCCGCCCTCGTCGGCACCTCCTTGCTCCGCGACGAACGCGGAGTGGTCGCCTGCTTGGAGGAATTCGCCCAAGCCTTGGAAGGGAAAAGCGAAAATCCAGACGAGTGTTCGTGATCTACGGATCGATGCTTCGCTTTTAGCTTTCCAGCGTTTCAGCTTTTCAGCATTTTCTCCCCCATGTTGATTACCCCAAAAATTCGCGGTTTCATTTGCACGACCTCCCACCCGGAAGGTTGTGCCGCGCATGTTCAGCAGCAGATTGACTACGTCAAATCCCAGCCTCCGTTGAAAAATGCCCCCAAGCGCGTGCTCGTGGTCGGCGCTTCCACCGGATATGGGTTGGCCTCTCGGATCGTGCCGGCTTTCGGAGGGGGTGCCTCGACCCTTGGGGTCTTTTTTGAGAA
The DNA here is from genome assembly GCA_937890535.1 of uncultured Spartobacteria bacterium. Classification (GTDB taxonomy): domain Bacteria; phylum Verrucomicrobiota; class Verrucomicrobiia; order Chthoniobacterales; family Terrimicrobiaceae; genus CAMASH01. The sequence goes on along the minus strand of CALBXK010000323.1, from coordinate 2,638 downwards.
GGAACCCACGGAAAAGAAGACCGCCTCGGCGGGATGGTACAACTCGGTCGCCTTCGAGGAAGCGGCCGCGGCCGCAGGGCTTTACGCCAAAAGCTTCAACGGGGACGCATTCTCCAACGAAATGAAGGCCCAGGTCATCGCGGCCATCAAGGCCGACCTCGGTCAGATCGACATGATCGTTTACAGCCTGGCCTCCCCCCGCCGGGTGGATCCGAATACCGGAGAAATCTACCGCTCCTGCCTGAAGCCCACCGGAGAAACCTTCACCAACAAGAATCTCAACACCGACAAGGGGGAGATCGAATCCGTCACCATCGAACCCGCCAACGAGGAGGAAATCGCGCAGACGGTCAAAGTCATGGGCGGTGAAGATTGGGAACTCTGGATCAATGCCCTCGCCGAAGCCGGCGTGCTGGCGGAGGGTTTCCGAACCGTCGCCTACAACTACATCGGCCCCGAGGTCACTTGGGCGATCTACACCGACGGCACCATTGGCCGGGCCAAACTCCACCTCGAAGCAACTGCCGGGAAAATGAATGCCCGCTTTGGTGACAAAACTGCGCTGGTTTCGGTCAACAAGGCCCTCGTCACCCAGGCAAGTTCGGCCATTCCCGTCGTGCCCCTCTATATTTCCCTTCTTTACAAGGTGATGAAGGCCAAGGGGCTTCACGAAGGTTGCATCGAGCAAATTCAGCGCCTCTTTGCCGATCATTACGGTGCTCCCGACGGTCCCACGCTCGACGACAAGGGCCGCGTCCGGATCGACGACTGGGAAATGCGCGACGACGTACAGACGGAGATTGCGGCTGTCTGGGACACGGTCACCACAGAATCTCTTAACTCCGTCTCCGACTTTGCCGGTTATCAAACAGAATTCCGCCGCCTCTTTGGATTTGGTCTCAACGGGATCGACTACGGGGCGGAGACCGATCCGCTGCGAAGAGTTCCCAGCATCCCGGCCAACGAAACGTGACGCCCGCACCCGAATCCAATTTTCAGGGGCCCGATGACGAGACGCCCGCCGCCGATTTTGAGGTGTCCCTGCGCCCCCCGCTCTTTGAGGAATTCACCGGGCAGGAGAAGACCGTGGAACGGGTGCAGTTGCTCGTCGACGCCGCCAAGCAGCGCGACGAAGCCCTTCAACATATTCTCCTGAGCGGCCCGCCCGGACTGGGTAAGACAACCCTGGCCTACATCGTCGGCAACGCCATGGGCACCGAGGTAAAAACGACCAGCGGTCCCATGATCGAAAAGGCCGGCGACCTCGCCGGCTTGCTCACCAATATCGAGCGCGGAGGGGTGCTGTTTATCGACGAGATTCACCGACTCCAACCGGCGATTGAGGAATACCTCTACCCGGCCATGGAGGACTTCAAACTCGACATCATCATCGACCAAGGCCCGAGTGCCCGCAGTGTGCGACTCAACCTGGCCCGTTTCACCCTGATCGGTGCCACCACCCGGGCCGGAATGATCAGCGCCCCATTGCGATCTCGCTTCGGAATGAATTGTCGCCTCAATTATTACGATGCGGCCCACCTCCACAAGATCGTCGATCGCAGCGCCGGCCTTCTCGGAGCCCGGATCGAATCCGACGGGGCTCTCGAGATCGCCAAACGGTCGCGGGGCACTCCCCGAATCGCCAACAACCTCCTCCGCTGGGTGCGCGACTATGCCCAAGTTCGGGAAAAAGGTCTCATCACCGGCCCCATCGCGGCCAGCGCCCTCTCCATGCTCGAGATCGACGAAGATGGATTCGACGAAATGGATAAACGCATCATTGAAGGACTTATTTCCCTCTTCAATGGAGGCCCGGTCGGACTGAACTCCCTCGCCGTAGCCATTGGCGAAGAACCCGGCACCCTGGAGGAAGTGCATGAACCCTACCTCATCATGCAGGGCTACATCAAACGCTCACCCCAAGGCCGCGTCGCCATGCCCCGCGCCTATCGCAAGCTGGGCCTGGAGGCTCCCAAAAATCCTCCGCAGGGAGAATTTTTCGAAGATTAAAATCTGCTCGCGCAAGGCGGTCTGCAACTCAAGTCTCAGCCTTCAGGTCTCTCATAAACCCAGAAAGGAAAATAGAGTTTCACCACAGAGGACACAGGGATCACAGAGCAAGGCACTTACAGAAATGCGGAGCCTCGATTGCGACCCACCTTGAGGGTGACTTTCCACAGTGTATCACGATTTTCGTAAGTGACTCATTCTTATCCATTTTCCCTCTGTGATCTCTGTGTCCTCTGTGGTTCATTTCTGTTTCTAGGATAAAGCGCCGCCACCAGACTCAGAGCCCGCTCCTGCGGCAACACTCCGATTTCCATTTGGTTCATGACATAGGCGAACCCGATCCCGGTTTCCGGATCTGCAAAGGCGAGGCTGCCGCCGGCGCCGGGATGGCCAAACGCAGTCGCCGAGGGACCAAAGATCGCCCGGAGCTTTTTTCCGGAGGGATCGACCGGATCCATCATAAACCCGGCGGAGAACGCCGTCTCGGTGCACAAGGTAAGATCCGGCCCCTGGGTGAGCGGAGTCGTCATGGCCCGAAGCGATTCCGGCGAAAAGTAGCGTCTTCCTTCCCATGTGCCGCCTCCGGCCAACATCGCGTAAAATTTTGCCAACGCCTCGGCACTGGCGA
>CALBXK010000322.1 GCA_937890535.1 uncultured Spartobacteria bacterium | reverse complement strand
ATTGCGGATTGGGGATTGCGGAGTTGTGAGGGTGGCGATCGCTTCGGGGTAAAGACGGTGCTCGGCCTCCTGGATGCGGGCATGGAGCGATTCCGCGGTGTCTCCGGGATGCACCGACACCTCGGCGCAGACTATGATCTCTCCGGTATCCATTCCCTCATCCACATAATGGACCGTGCAGCCCGCGGTTTTCTCTCCCGCTTCCAGCGCCTGCTTCCAGGCCTCCAACCCGGGAAATTTCGGCAATAGCGACGGATGAATGTTGATGATGCGGCGGGGAAATGCTTTCAGCAACGGCTCTTTGATCATACGCAAGTATCCAGCCAGAACCACCAGATCGACCTCCGCAGTCTGTAAAACCGACACCAGATGTTCTTCGACCTCCAGAGAAAGCCGGGTTTTGTAACGCGGCTCATCGAGGATTGCGGTGGGAAGACCTGCTTCCTCCGCCAACTTGAGAATCCCCGCGCCCACCACATCCGAAATCACCACCGCCACTTCGACATCCAGGCGCCCCACCCCGATCGCCTCGTAAATCGCCCGAAAATTCGACCCCTTGCCAGAGCCCAACACACCTAATCGAAGTTTTTGCATCGCCGGAATGATGCCCGTGCAGATCAAACAGTAAAGGTTTTGGATTTCGATTTTTCGATTTTCGACTTAGATGGCCACACATGAAGCTCGCGATCTATCTGAAGAAGCAGGGGAAGGCGGTCGATGCCGCCTTGAGCCGCCTTCTGCCTCCGGCCACCACCAAGCCCGTCACGCTGCATCGGGCCATGCGCTACAGTCTTTTTGCCGGGGGAAAACGGCTCCGCCCCATCGCCTGCCTCGCCGCTGCCGAGGCCTGTGGGGGATCCCGCTCCGCCGCCCTGCCAGCGGCCTGCTCCGTCGAATGCATTCACACCTATTCCCTCATCCATGACGACCTCCCGTGCATGGACGACGATGACCTCCGGCGCGGTTTGCCCACCTCGCACAAGGTCTTCGGCGAAGGGATCGCGGTCCTGGCCGGCGACGCCCTTCTCACCAAAGCCTTCGAGATCCTCTCCTCCGCCCCCGAGACATCCCGCTACAAAACCCGCCACCTCCTGCACGAACTCTCCTTTGCCAGCGGAAGCAGGGCCCTCATTGCCGGTCAGGTCGCCGACCTCGAAGCCGAAGGAAAGCCCTCCACCCGCAGCGATCTTCTCTTCATCCACAAGGGAAAAACCGCCGCCATGATTGTCGCCAGCCTGCGTCTCGGAGCCATGAGCGCCAATGCCGCCCCGGCAACACTTCAATCCCTGACCACCTTCGGAAAAAATCTCGGTCTCGCCTTCCAAGTCATCGACGACATCCTGGACATCACCCAGACCAGCGAAAAACTGGGCAAGAGTGCCGGCAAAGATCTCTCGGCGCAGAAAACCACCTTTCCGGCCCTCATGGGACTCCCCGCGGCCCGTAAGGAGGCCCGCCGTCTCACCCTCGCCGCCCAGACCGCACTCGCCCCCCTCGGTAAAAGCGCCAGCCGCCTCCGCGAAATCGCCGACCACCTTCTCGACCGCGACTACTGAACTCACTCCGCAATTCTTCGTTCTCGCCAGCGGACATTTCCCGGTGTAAATGTACTGTTCGTAAACCGCCCGGTTGGCGAAATTGGCAGACGCGCCAGATTTAGGATCTGGTTCCGCAAGGAGTGTGGGTTCAAGTCCCTCATCGGGCATTTTCAAATCTTATTCGACGACACCGATGTCATCAGGGCGCCGACGGCGCGGACGCCTCTCAAATCAAAGCTTCAAGATGGCGTCCATCGCCCGCGAAGTGGTGTGGATTAGGACTTCCGGACAATGCTTGTAGAATGGCACCGGCGGAATCATCTCGGCGGTGACCCACCCCTCGTAGCCGATCTGGCGCAAGGCGGCCATGACAGCCGGCCAGTTCACATCCCCGGAAAGAAGATCGCAAAACCCATCCACCGTCGCCACATTGCGGCGGTAATCTTTGACGTGTACTCGCTTGATACGGGAGCCGAGAATCTCGATCCAATGCTCCGGGTAGCCGAAGGCGAGCGTGTTCGCCACGTCAAAATAGACGCCAACCTGATCGCTGCCAAACTGGTCAACGAAGGCTCGCATCTCCAGCGGGCTCAGCAAAAATTTGTTCCAAACATTTTCCACTGCGATGGTGACGCCCGCTTTCTCTGCCAGCGGAATCGCCGCCCGAATAAAGTCGGTCGCGCGCTCATAGGCGGTGTCATAACGTACGACTTCGGCCCCGGGGACGAAATCGACCCCGACGGCTCCAGGAACGACAAGAATGGTATCAATGCCGAGAATCCCGGCACACTCGATCTGCCGAGCCAGCAATTTTGCCGCCTTGTCCCGAACCGCTGGATCCGCGCTGGCCGCATTGGCACCCCAATAAAGAAAGGACATCAATCCGGTCAGTTCCAGACCGTGCCCGTCTGCGAGGGCTCGGACGGCCTTCAACTCATCGACCGAACTCGCGAGATTCACCGGACCATCCTCGCTAAGATCAACCTCGAACCCGGTAAAACCGGCCTCCTTCGCAAGTACGAATTTTTCTTCAAGGCTCCAGTTTCCGTAGAAGCAACAAATGCTGACTGATTTTTTCATGAGATTTTTTTGGTTTTGGGTTGAGAGATTTTGATCGTCCGTCCCGTGGTGGCCGACTGGATTTCGGCAAGGGTGGTGACGAGTGAGTCCGCCGCCTGGTCAACCGTCGCGATCTGCGGGGACTTCTTTTTCTGGAGACAGGAGATGAATTCCGAGAGTTCGTTGTAGTAGCCACCGAGCGACGAGAGGTTACCTGCACCAGTGGAGGATTCACCGGCCCCGGGATTCTTATAGGCCAGCGGCCGTTTCTTTCCCCCGCCCAGCGTCACGGTCATTGTGGGACTGGCACCGCAATCATACTCAACTGCTCCTCGCTCAAAGACGGCCTGAAAGGCCATCTGAAATCCCCAGTTCGGCGGATAATTCCACCCGCCCTCAGCCGTCACGACCAAATTTTTATAATGGTACCTGGTAAAGATGTGGCTCCAGCCGGAGGGATCCTTTGTGCCGACCGAGCTGACCGCCCCGGGCGCACCGAGCAGGTGGTGGACGAAGTCCGTATCGTGAATGTGCAAGTCGAGCGCGGCTCCGCCGGAACGCTTGCCGTCATTGAGCCAGTCGCCCGCGCTGTAAGAGGGACGGCTCGCCCGCCGCTGGAGCGAAAGACTCAACAGTCTGCCCGCCTTGCGTGATTTCACGAAGGCTTCGAACGCCATGTATTCCGGCCAAAAACGAATGCACTGGCCAACCTGGAAAAAGGCTCCGGCTTTCTTTGCCGCCGCCGCGATGATCCGGCCTTCCTCCTTGGTGAGTGCGAGGGGTTTTTCGCAGAAAACGTGTTTTCCCGCCGCAAGCGCTTTCAGGCTGAACGACGCATGCAGATCGGTCGGCAGGCAAACGTCCACGACATCGACCTCGCAGGCCCGGAGCATTTGCTCAAGCGTCCCGAAGACGGCGGCCTCCAGGCCGAGCTTGGCGAGGGCGCTTCTGGCTTTGGCTTGTTGTTTATCCACGACGGCCACCAAGGTGGCATCGCGAAGTTGCTGATAAATCTGGGCGTGCATGGTTCCCATGAAACCCAGTCCGACGATGGCTACTTTTTGCATAATGGTTGGTTGATTGTGATGCGTTCTCCGGATCTCGCAGACTCGATCTCGGCAAGAACGAGATTCAGCGATGCGGCGGCCTGCTCACCGGTACTGATAGCAACCGGCTTATCCTCTTCGAGACAGGCGATGAAATGGGCGAGTTCGCCGTGATAACCATCGGCCGACGAAACTGGTAAGGCCACGGGTGCAGCATCCCCGATCGCCGGGGTAATGGCAAACGTCGGATCGCTCCGGGAATCATAGTCCAGGACCGCGCTTTCGAATACGGCAGTGAACCGCATCTGGAACCCCCAACTTGCCGGATAATTCCACGCCCCCTCTGCGGTGACGATGCGATCTCCATAGCCATACTGGGTGGCAATGCTGCTCCAGCCGGTTTCATCGCGGATCCCTTGCGAAATGACGGATTCTGGAGCCCCCAGCAGATGCATGAGAAAATCCGAATCGTGAATATGGAGATCCAGAGCCGCCCCAAGACAACGCTCCGGCTGATTCACCCAGTCCCCCACGCTGTATCCTGGACGGCCCGTGCGACGAACCATCGACAAGGAGACCAAGGAGCCCCGCTCCCCGGAATCCACCAGGCGCTTGAGTTCGAGATACTCCGGCCAGAATCGGATACAGTGACCAACCATCAGCTGCCGGTCTGCTGCGCGGGCCGCATCGATCATGGCCAGCGCATCTTCCCTTGTGATCGCGATGGGCTTCTCGCAAAACACATGCTTCCCGGCGGCAAAGGCGCTCAGGGCCGCCTCGCGATGCAGATCGGTCGGCAGGCAAATATCGACTGCCGAAAAATCTGCCTGCTCCCGAGCGGATTCGAAGTCGCCGAAAATCGGCACCGAACCAAGACCGCAGACTCGAAGGTCTTCTCGCAGGGATTCCCCCCGCGGATCAACGACGCCGACGAGACACACCTCAGGGAGGCTGCGGTAAATCTCCGCATGCATCTTCCCCATGAAGCCAAATCCGACGAGCAGGACGTTTTGCATCAGGAGGAATGTAACAAATGCTTTTTGTTACGTCAAGCCCCGATTGCGCAATTCAAGCTGTGTCTCCGAGAGTAAAAACCGGAGGAATCGAAAGGTGCTTGAGATTTCCACTGACGGCCATGCGAGCGGCTTCCACGCCCATGAGCCGAAAGTCGAATTCAGTACAAGTGATGGCTCGGCGGGTGGCAATCCGACTGCCCATCGTGCTCAGAAGTCCCGCTTGGCGGGGAAACTTGACTCCAGCCTTACCGAGCGCATCAAGTGTCGCAACCGCCAGATTGTCCTCCGTGGCCACAAGAAGAGTCCGTTGACGCCGCACACGCATCGCGTCGACCAAGGCACTCAGCGACGCCTCGGAATCCACGCAAACGGCCCGCACTTCAGGAAAAGGCTCGGCCGCAGCCACCCGCACAGACTCCGCCATTTCCAAGGCAGGCGCGTAGCCGCGACCCGGCAGGAGAATCGCCAATTCCTTGTAACTATTTTGCATTGCGTATTGCACCACGAGCTGCGCGGCAGCGTCCGTATCAGCCGACACACAGCCAAGGAATGGCAGTTTCGTCCGGCGGTAGAGGATCACGCCCTGCCGGAGACGGTTCTTAAACCCTGACAACACCCGATCCGGCCAGAGTTCGTCGAGCACGACACCTTCGATTCGCGCGGAATGCATAAGAAGAAAATCCTCCATTGTCGCACGCAGATCGCGGACGGAGCCGATCGTCGTCGGACTCATCGGATCAGCTTGTCGAAAGAGGATCCGGTCATGCACAAGGAGCATCGCCCGCTCCAGCTCCCCGCAGGCGTCGTCAACACCCTGCATAATTTCCCGCCCCACCTCCGACCAGCGTTCGAGTCGGCGGATCAGACAGGCCACCGGGGCTGGCTTTTCCAGCAACCGGCGGGCGTCTGCCAAAAAATAGCGGCCATTGGCTGCCCGCCAGAGATGTCCAGCCTTGCTGAACTCACTCAGGACACGGTAGGCGCTGACGTTTGAAATCCCAAAACTCTCACCGAGGAAACGAGTCACCGGCAAGGGCTCGAGCAGCGGCCAGCGGCCGGCACGGCGCAGGTCGAGCAAGCATTCCCGTAGAGCCGCAACTCCCGTGCCCCGAAGCTCCATTTTCATGGCTGGGCGGAATGGAAAAAGCAACGCAGGATCAACCCGGCCCCTTGGCATCTTATCAGGCCGGGGGGGACAGCACGCTGCCCCCAGTTCTCCCACAATTCGCTGCTGGGACCCCTGCCCATGCCAATTGGAATAGCAATGGCAACATTCATCATAACTCGGGCGGGTGGATTCAAAAAGTAAGGGCGACAAACCAACGAAGTTGTCCCCATCGGTATTTCCAGTTTGGTCAAGTTAGCCTCTCGGTTCAAGTCCCCCATCGGGCTTCTCTGCTTTTTGGGAAAAATCTCCGGCACATTGATGGCCGAAAATGGCGGGTCAAATTGACGACTTTTCGTAGAGTGTTGTCATGGTCTTGGATTTCGATTCCTCCTACCGAGCGCTGCAGGCTCGTGATTCCCGCTTTGATGGACTCTTCTTTGTCGGAGTATCCACCACCGGAATCTATTGCCGCCCGATCTGCCCGGCCCGGACTCCCAAACCATCCTCCTGCCAATTCTTTCCCCTCGCGGCAGCGGCCGAACAGGCGGGATTTCGACCCTGCCTGCGCTGTCGCCCCGAACTTACGCCCACCAATACCCAAGCAGAGACCTCCCTCGCTCAAGCCCTTTACCGTACAATTCAGGAACACGCCCTCACCGGAGAGTCGTTGCCAAGCCTCGCCTCCCGCACCGGCTACAGCTCTCGGCAACTCCGTCGCCTGATCACCACGGAATTCGGTCTCCCCCCAATTGCCATCGCGCAAACACAGCGCCTGCTCTTTGCCAGAAAACTCCTGCAGGAAACCACCCTGCCCGTCACTCGAATCGCACTGGACGCCGGATTCGGAAGTTTGCGCCGCTTCAACACCCTCTTTCGCTCCCGTTACGGGACCGCCCCCGGCATTTCACGAGGTCAGTCGCGAGCCACCGCCACCGAAGATCTCCTTCACCTCCGGCTCGCGTACCGTCCTCCTCTCGCTTGGACGGAATTGCTCGCCTACCTGCAGTTCCGCGCCATCCCCGGAGTCGAATGGATCACCGACGACACCTATTCCCGCACCTTCACCTTCGAGGGCCACCCCGGCTGGCTTTCCGTTGGCCCGATGAACCGGCGGGATGCTCTCGAAGTGACCGTCCCTGCGGAATTCTCCCCCCACCTTGCCAACATCCTGGGAAGACTCCGGCACCTCTTTGACCTCGACGCCAATCCTGCCCGCATCGACGAACATCTTCGCAAAGACCAACGCTTCCTCCCCACTTTGAAAAAATTCCCCGGCCTCCGCGTCCCCGGAGCCTGGGATCCCTTCGAATTGTCGATTCGCGCCATCCTGGGCCAGCAGATCAGCGTTTCCCGGGCCACCACTCTGACAGGCGACCTCGTCAAAAAATTTGGATCAAAGATTGTCACTCCCCATCGGGAACTGAACCGACTGGGATTCACCGCCGCATCCCTGGCGTCGTCCAGCCCCGAAAAAATCGCCACCATCGGAATTCCCAAATCACGGGCCCGCACCCTCCACGAATTCGCCACTGACACCGTGGCAGGAAAATTCAATTTCCCGCCTGCCACCGCCCCGGATAAAATTCTCACCACCCTCCAGTCCGGTTTCGGCATTGGCCCGTGGACAGCAAACTACATCGCGATGCGAGCCCTGCGCCTGCCCGACGCCTTTCCCACCGCCGATCTCGGCCTGCTCAAAGCCACCGGGCTGACCTCAGGCAAGAAACTTGAAACGCTCTCCCAAAAATGGCGTCCCTGGCGCGCCTACGCCACCCTCCACCTCTGGCAATCCCTGTGATCCCTATAATCCCTATGAAAACATCCTCCCCGCGCTTCTTCACCGTCATTCCCTCACCGATCGGACCTCTGACCCTCGAAGCTTCCCCGCAGGGCCTCAGCGGAATCTTCTGGGATTCCCAGGATCGCCGTACGATAGAGACCGACCAACGCGTTGCCGATGAGCGGCCCTTCACCGAAGTTCGGCGACAGCTCGACGCCTACTTTGCAGGACAACTCCGCCGCTTTGATCTTCCGCTCGACCTCCGAGGCACACCGTTCCAACTCCAAGCGTGGCAGGCTTTGCAAAAGATCTCCTATGGTTCCACCATCGCCTACAGCGAACAGGCCCACTGGATCGGAAACCCCAAAGCCGTGCGAGCCATTGGCCTCGCCAACGGTCGTAACCCCATCTCCATCATCGTCCCCTGCCATCGGGTGATCGGCAAAAGCGGCAAACTCACCGGCTATGGAGGAGGACTCGACCGCAAACGCTTTCTTCTCGAACTGGAGAAAAGCACAAATTCCTGAGTGGCGCAGAAAGGAGGCGCTGGCGCGCGCGTATTCAAGAAAAGCATCACGCAAAGGACGCAAAGGACGGGACGTAGAAAACAGGAATTCCTCTGATCGCCCCCCCTTCTCACCCTTTCCATCCTTGCTTCGCTGACGCTTCGGTTGCCTCTCCAGGCACCACATTTTGTTGCCCTTCCCAGGATGCGCTATCGCGCTGGTGTTGCGTGAGACATTTTTGCTACCTTTTGTGAGAACAACCCTGCCTCAACGGCAACGCGAAACGAGCTTGCTATACATGTATATCAGTGACAAATTCAGGTCATGCTCGCCATCCGACTCGACGCCGACACCGCGAACCGTCTGGATCGTCTGGCCAAGAAGACCGGACGCACCAAGACATTTTATGCCCGTGAGGCCATCCTCGAACACCTCGGAGACTTGGAGGACATCTATCTGGCCACGCAGCGCCTGCAGCGTCCGGCCAAGACCTTCTCGGCTGAGGACGTGAAGCATGAGCTGGGTTTATAGGTTCGACGAACGGGCCTTGAAGGAACTCAGGAAGCTCGGACGCCAGGCCCAGCGCGACATCGTCACCTACCTCGACGAGCGGGTGGCCGGTGATGCCGATCCGCGCCGCTTCGGCAAAGGACTCAAGGCCGACCTTTCCGGGCTGTGGCGCTATCGCGTCGGAGATTATCGCATTCTCTGCCAGATCAAGGACACGGAAATTCTCGTGCTGGTAGTGGCGGTCGGTCACCGCAGGGACGTTTACGCGTAGTCCCATTGCCCCTACTCCAGGCCTCGCTGGCGGACATCTTCCTCGTCCCAGCCGAGGGCATGTCCGATTTCGTGCAGGAGGGTGACCCGCACTTCCTCCCGAAATGTCCGCTCATCCTCACCGGCATATTCCCAGAGGTTCTCCAACCAGAGCCGGATGCGGGGAATGGGCACTCCCTCCTCAAAGACTCCCAGGGTATCAAGGGGCAAAAGATCCTCGGAGTTTGGACGACCCTCGAAAAAGACCGGCACCTTGGTCAGACGCTCCCTGAGTTCGTCCGGCAAACCCGCCAAAGCCTTCCGCACCTCGTCTTCCGCAATGGTGGTGAGATTTCGCAATGTCATTTCGTCTTCCAAGTTGTCACACCCCCGAGGAATCGGTATCAGAAGCTCATGCCAGACGACAACCCAATCAATCCCCTGCGCGAAGGACTCGCCAGCCGGGCGATGCCGGAACCCTGTGCGGTGATCATTTTTGGAGCCACTGGCGACCTCACGCATCGCAAACTTGTGCCAGCTCTCTACAATCTGGCCGCCGATGGAGCCCTCCCTCCGGCCGTCAGCGTGGTGGGATTTGCCCGCCGCGACAAAAATGACGAAATCTTTCGCGAGGAACTCCATGAAGCCGCAAAAAAATTCTCCCGGCAAAAGCTCAACGAGGAATTGTGGGAGGGATTTGCCTCTTCGATTTTCTACCATCGCAGCGCCTTTGACGCTCTCGACGGTTATGAAAGCCTCGCCCGCCGCCTCGACGAACTCGACACCCAACGCGGCACCCGCGGCAATCGGCTTTTTTATCTTTCCGCCGGTCCGGATCAATTTCCCATCATTCTGGAAAATCTCCGCAAGAGTGGACTGAATAAGGCTCGGGACGGCAGTTGGGTTCGCGTCATCGTCGAGAAACCCTTTGGCACCGATCTTCCCAGCGCCCAGCTATTGAATACGCTCGTGGTCGAGTCCTTCGCGGAGAAAGACACCTTCCGCATCGATCACTATCTGGGCAAGGAAACAGCGCAGAACATCATGGTGCTGCGGTTCGCCAATGCCATTTTTGAACAACTCTGGAACGCCAAGTACATTGACCATGTCCAAATCACCGCCAGCGAACCCCTCGGGGTCGAGGGGCGGGCCGGCTATTATGACAAATCGGGAGCTCTTCGCGACATGGTGCAGAACCATCTCCTCCAGCTTCTTTGTCTCACGGCCATGGAACCCCCCGCGGGCCTCGACGCCGACGCGATCCGCGATGAAAAAGTAAAGGTCCTGAAATCGCTCCGACCCCTCACCGGCGAAACGGTTAAAAAACACGTCGTCCGGGCTCAATACGGTGCGGGCACACTCGACGGCAAACGCATCGTCGCCTATCGTGACGAGGAAAATATTGGCCCCGAATCGGTCACGGAAACTTTTGTCGCTCTGGAAGTGCATCTGGACAACTGGCGTTGGGCCGGGGTGCCGTTTTTCATCCGGGTGGGCAAGCGCCTGCCCAAGGGCGGCACCGAGATTGCCCTGCATTTTAAAGGAGCCCCGCCGGTGCTCTTCAATGCCAATAATGAAAACATCGACGACAACGCGCTCGTCATTCGCATCCAGCCTGACGAAGGAATTTCCCTCCGCATGAGCGCCAAGATGCCGGGTTCCAGCCTGCGCATCGAACCGGTGAAGATGGATTTTCATTACGGCACCAGCTTCGGCAAGGCAACCCCCGAAGCCTACGAACGCCTCCTCCTCGATGCCATGGGCGGCGACGCCACCCTCTTCGCCCGCCGGGACGAGGTCGAGGAAGCCTGGAAGTTCGTCGACGCCATTCGAGCGGCTTGGAAGACAGACGATTCCGATCTCGCCATGTACTCGGGTGGTACCTGGGGACCCACCGAAGCCGACCTGCTTTTGAAGCGGCACGGCACCACCTGGAGAAGACTGTGAACACCGATTTCATCCTCTCAAAACCCCCAACCTCCACGCCGCAATGACCACGCTCACCAACGTGGGAATGCCGGTGGAGATCGGCCGCATCGATCGCGAACTCGGTCGCCTCTGGGAGGAGAGCGACGACTCCAAGACGCGCGCCTCCCTCATGAACCTCGCCATCTACACCGAGGATGCCGAAGCGATTTCCGCTAATACCGCACGAATCTCAGAAATTGCCGACGCCCATGCCTGTCGGGCGATTCTGATTTTTGTTAATTTTTCGGCTCCAGAATCCCGGGCCCGGGCTTGGATCGACGCCCACTGCCATGTGGCCGGCGGCGGGTTCGCGGCCGGGAAACACGAACGTCAGATCTGTTCCGAACAAATCACCTTTCAACTTGATGGTGAGATGGCGGCGGCGATGCCCAATATTGTTTTTTCTCATCTCGATTCCGATCTGCCTCTCTATTTCTGGCGGCAGGGTGAATTTCGCAAGCCTCTCAACGAAAAGCTCTGGAGCCGGGTGGACCGCCTCATTTACGACAGTTCGGATTGGCGAGACCCCGAAGATCAATTTCAGATTGTGCAGGAGATCGACAATTTCACCGAAACCCACACCACCCTCTGCGATCTCAACTGGACCCGACTGCTCGGCTCGCGATTTGCCCTTGCCCAGCTCTTTGATCATTCCGGGGTTCTCGCCCACATCGCCGACATCCGCAAGGTCACCATCGCCAGTTCTCAGCACTTGACCGGTCTGCTTCTTCTCGGCTGGCTCGCGGCCCAGCTCGGATGGAAACACCAGTCGCTGCTCGGACGGGATTCATTCCTCTCCGCCGATGGCATTCCCATCACCTTCGAAATCAAAGAGACCCCCGGCGAGGCCATCAGTGATTGTACATTCTCGAATGACGATGTGACTTTCGGGATCACGCGAGAGACCGGATGTTCCTACTATAACGCCCAAATCTCAGGTCGCAAGATGTCCGCCGCACCGATGCGAATTCCTGCCGGAAAGTCGAAACTCACCGATATCCTCCTCATGGAACTCGGACGAGGTGGACGCCACCCGCTCTACGGCAAGGCGCTCGCGGTCATCAAGCCTCTCTTGTAGGCCCCGCCCCGCTCAGCGATCCGGCGGGGAAATGCTCCAGGGCCGACGTATTCCCCCAACGTAACCGGCCGCCGATGGCCGCAGTGATGTACATCTTGGCCTCCGCCACCGCTTCGGACAGGGATCGCCCTAGGGCAAGATTCGCCGTGATGGCGGCGGCATAGGTACATCCCGTGCCATGGGTGTCCACCCCCCGGCGAAACGGCGCTGAAAATTCCTCGACGCCCGCGGTCGTCACCAGGAGATCGACGGCGGTTTTTCCCCGCAAGTGCCCGCCTTTGAGCAGAAACGAACACCCAAATTTTTCCAGCATGGCGAGACCGGCCTCCCGCATCTTCGCCAAACTGCACACTTCGCGTCCGGCCAGGATTTCCAACTCGTCAAGATTCGGGGTCACCAAGGTCGCGAGAGGAAAGAGGCGCCGACGATAGGCGGCGACGGCATTTTTTTTCAAAAGAGGATCTCCGCTACTCGCGACCATCACGGGATCGATCACAATCGGCAGGGCACCTTGCCGACCGTCCCGGCGACCGCGTCGCCCCGCGATCTCCTGTTGGCAAACATCCGCCACTGCCTCGATGATCGCCGCCGAATACAACATCCCTGTCTTCAGGGCGGCGACCGGGAATGCCTGGAAATTTAACGCCATTTGCTCGGCCACGATCTTCGGGGTGATGGCCTGAATCGAGGTCACCTTGCCCGGCACCTCGGCCACGACGCAGGTGATGGCGGTGAGTCCATAACATCCGAAGTACGAGAAGCTCTTGAGGTCGGCCTGGGCTCCGGCTCCGGCGCTGTTGTCCGAACCGGCAACGGTCAAAACGACCGGACGCTGGCGGATTCTAGCGGCCACGGTTACCGGTGAGAACCATCAGGTAATAGGACAATTGGCCGAGCACCGCCACAAAAGCCGCCACATAGGTGAGCGCCGCTGCATCCAACACCTTGTCGACACCGCCAGCCTCCGTGCCCGCCTGGATCATTCCCATTTCCTTCAGGATGATTTTTGCCCGACGGGAGGCATCGAATTCCACCGGCAGGGTGATCAATTGAAATACCGCCAGAACGGCATAGCAAACGGCCACCGCCATGATCGCCTTCATCCCCAGAGCCGGAAAAATGAAGGCCCCAATGATAATAAATGGCAGAGCCCGGGAAACAATCATGGTGGAGGGCACCACCGCCATCCGCCATTGCAAGGGCGCATAGGCTTTTTGATGCTGGATGGCATGGCCACATTCGTGGGCGGCGATCCCGAGGGCCGCCACAGAGGAGGACCCATACACCTCCGGGGACAAACAGAGCCGCTTCTTCGCAGGATCATAATGGTCGCCCAACATGTCCCGGATCTCCAGTACTTCCACGTCATGAATATTGGCCGCAGTCAGAATTTTCTGCGCCGCCTGGGCCCCGGTCATCCCCGATGTGGCAGCAACCTGCTTCCACTTGCTGAAGGCACTCTTCACCCGATGTTGGGCCCAGAGTCCCAAGAGCACTGGTCCAATCATAAGTAAAATCCAAAGCATCATGGCGGAGCAAACTGTAGTCGGAAACGCCCGATGTGCAACCGCAAGCAACGACCCGAAAGTTTGGGGAGAACACCCATCCTGGAAGGGTTTCCCGGCCTCCGGCCGGGAGAACTTGATTCGACAGGATGTCGAACCACGCACGCTGGAAGCGTGCGCTCCCCTGAGACTGAAAATTAGAGCTTTGGCAGGAGTTGCGGGCGGCGAGCCAGGTCGGGCGCGGATCTGAGAACCTTCTCATCGAAGGTGCAGAGTGCCACTCCAAGTTCCCTACACTCTCCCCTCGTCGATGGCAGCTTGAATCTCATCAATGCTCTCGATTCGGAGAAGACTCTGTTCGCGGAGGGCGCGGATTTCCCGCCGAGCCCGACCGTCCACAGCCTTCCGTGACCGCAGCCCATTCAGAACCAAATCCACCGCGTGGCTCAATCCCTCTTCCAGAACATCCCCGGATTGCAGATCCAAATCCACGCTGATCGATAAGGTGAAGCGGTTGGCATGATAGACAAAACACAAACTGATCAAACTGATGAGCAGGTGTTTACTGTCGATTCCGGGATGAAACACCCCGGTCGTGATGCCGGCGGATACCGCCTCGTCCAACCTTCGCAGGATGGGGGTTTTGGAGAGCAATCCAGGATGCTTATTGACGAACCTCCCGTGGTGGAGGTTCTCCCACGACAAAAGGGCAACAAACTCCGGATTCTCACCCAGAAAACGAAAATAGGAACGCAGGACATTCGCAATCATCTGCTCCGGTGTCTCCGCAGCATCAAAGGCCTGCAATTCGAAGTCCGAGAGTCTCTGAAAGACCTTTTGCAGGACCTCGCTGTAGAGTCCCTCCTTGCTGCCAAAGTAATGATACACCATCCGCTTGTTGACTTTCGCCGCCGCCACAATGTCGTCCACCGGGACCCCATCGTAACCGCGTCGGGAAAATAAACGCGTCGCCGCCTGCAAGATGAGCCGCCGCGTCCGCTCGGGGTTGCGGGTCTGCTTGGCGGGAGTGACGGAGGGTTGAGACATGAAAGGGCGAAAAACTGCGGATAGGGAATTCACCAGCAAATCCGAAAATCCCACACTTGACATCTTTTATAAAGTAACTATATGGTTATTTCCGATGACAGCAACCCCGAGCCCCCTTTCCACCCTGCCCTGCGATCCCGCGACGGTGGACGACTTCCTGAGTCGTCCCACCCCGTCCGTCATTGAGGCAGTCTCCCGAATGGATGGGGACTTCATGGTTTTGGGCGCGGGAGGGAAGATGGGGCTGCATGTGTGCCTGATGCTACGGAAGGCCTTGAACGCCCTCAACAGTCCCCGCCGGGTCGTGGCGGTCTCGCGCTTTGGCAGCGTGAACGAACGGTCCCAATTTGACGGTGCCGGAGTGGAAACCGAGGCCTGTGATCTTTGTGAATCGGCAAAACTCGAAATGCTTCCCTCCACCGAAAACGTGATCTTCATGGCGGGTGCCAAGTTTGGCACCTCCGGCCAGCCGGATTTGCTCCACCGCATGAACGTGGAGATGCCGGAGCGGGTTGCGAACCACTTCAGCAGTTCCCGCATCACAGCCTTCTCCACCGGGTGCGTCTATTCTTTTGTCCCGGTCACTTCGTCTGGTTCGTCCGAAACGGCGGAGACCGATCCGATCGGCGAGTATGCCCAATCCTGTCTCGGGAGGGAACTGGCCTTCCGCCGCTCCGCTTTGGAGTTTCAAACCGCGTTGACCCTATTTCGCCTCAATTACTCAGTGGAATTCCGTTACGGCGTTCTCGTAGATATCGCCCAAAAAGTTTTTCAGGATCTGGCGGTCGACGTCACCATGGGTCACGTCAATGTCATCTGGCAGCGCGATGCCGTTGCCCGCACCCTGCTGGCGCACGAACACGCCTCCCGGGCACCATTCATCATCAATATCACCGGACCCGAAGTTCTTCGCGTTCGCGATCTGGCGCACCGCTTCGGAGAGATCTTCGGCAAGACACCAAAATTCGAAGGCACCGAGGCACCCACCGCCTGGCTCAATGACGCCAGCCTTTCCCACAAACTATTTGGCGAACCGGAAACCTCGCTCGACGAAATGATCCCCTGGATCGCAGCCTGGATCGCCACCGGACAAAGCACTCTGGGCAAACCCACTGGATTTGAAAAACGTGATGGAAAATTCTGAACTTCGCACCCATCTCCTTGCCGGCCAGGCCATCCCCGCCCTGCCCCTCGCGCTTGACACCAACCGCGCCTGGGACCGCCGACACCAACAGGCCCTGGTCCGCTACTATTTTGAAGCCGGAGCGGGCGGGCTGGCGGTCGCGGTCCATTCCACCCAATTCGAAATCCGCGATCCTAGCCATGCCCTCTTTGAGCCGATCCTGGAACTGGCGGCAGCCGAGGCCGACCGCCTCAGGGAGAGTCACGGCCGCCAATTTCCGCTCATCGCGGGACTTTGCGGTCCCACCGACCAGGCCGTCGCCGAGGCCCGCACCGCAGTCCGGCTCGGGTACGCTGCCGGGCTGCTCAGCCTCGCAGCCTGGAAGGACGCCGAAATCCCAGCCATCATCGCGCACTGCAGAACGGTGGCTGACATTCTTCCGGTCGTAGGATTTTATCTTCAGCCCGCCGTGGGCGGCCGGGTCCTGCCCTATTCCTTCTGGCGCGAGTTTGCCAAGATCCCCAACGTCGTGGCCGTAAAAATGGCACCCTTCAACCGCTATCAAACCATCGACGTCGTCCGCGCCACCCTGGAATCCGGTCGCGACGACATCGCCCTCTACACCGGCAACGATGACAATATCGTTCTCGATCTTATGACGCCTTGGGAATTTTCCGGACAACGTCGCTTCATTGTCGGTGGCCTCCTCGGACAATTCGGTGTCTGGACCAAACGGGCCGTCGAACTCCTTGAAGAAATCAAGATCGCTCGCGGACAAAATCAGATCTCTCCGGAGTGGCTGGTGAAAAATACCGCCCTCACCGATGCCAACGCCGCCATCTTCGACTCCGCCAATCAATTTCACGGTTGTCTCCCCGGCATTCACGAGATTCTCCGCCGCCAGGGCCTGCTTCCCACCATCCACTGCCTCAATCCCGCCGAGGTCCTGTCCCCTGGCCAAGCGGAGGAACTCACCCGCGTTTCGGAAGCGTATCCCTGGCTCCGTGATGATGACTTTGTCGCGGCCCATCTCGAACGCTGGCTCAACCAGGACTGACCCCAACCTTAGAGCCCATGAGCCATTTCTCCGCCTTCGAAGTCATCGGCCCGCCTATGGTCGGCCCTTCGAGTTCGCACACCGCCGGTGCCTGTCGCATCGGTTGGGCGGCCCGCACGATTCTCGGCGAGGAACCCGCCGGGGCCGACGTATTCCTCCATGGTTCCTTCGAGGCCACCGGTGCCGGCCACGGCACCCGCGAAGCCATCACGGCCGGACTCCTAGGATTTTCCCCCGATGATGAACGTCTCAAATCGGCACCCAAAATTGCCGCCCAAAATGGCTTCGAAATCAACTTCAGCCCGATCGACCTTGGCCCCCAAGCGCACCCCAATTCTGTGCGCATCCGCCTCAGGGGAACTCAATCCCAATCCATCCTCACCGCTTCCTCAATCGGAGGAGGAGCCATTCTCATCGAAGAACTCGACGGCTTCCGGGTCGAAATCCCCGGACGTTTCGAAACCCTTCTACTCTGGCATCGCGACACGTCTGGATTCCTCGCTCGCGTCACGGCCGTCCTCGGCTGCGTGGAAATTAACGTCGCCGGTATCCGCACCAGCCGCCGGGAACGCGGGGAAGAGGCCCTCACGGCCATCGAAATCGACGACACCTTTCCTCCAGAAGTGCTCGCCCTTCTGCACCGCATGCCCACGATTTTCCGCCTAAACGTGTTGCCCGTGCTGCCTGGCTACTAAAAGCTTGGGAACCCACTGAGACCCAACTCCACCCTAAAAAAACCGATGTCCTTTCAATTTCGCACCGCCACCGCGCTGCTTCCTCTTTGCGAGGAAAATGCCGTCAGCATCGCCGAATTGACCATTCGATCTGAGGTTGAGTCGGGTAATCTCCCCCGTGAGGAAGTCGTCGCCAAAATGCTCACCTACTATCAGAGCATGAAGGAATCGGTTTTTCGAGGACTGGAAATCACCGAGCGCAGCCGCAGCGGTCTCTCCGGCGGGGACTCCAAACGCATGTTGGAACACAGTCGCAGTCCGACCGTCAGCGTACTTGGCCCCGTCTTTGAGCGCAGCATCGCATACGCTCTGGCCGTGCTCGAAACCAATGCCGCCTTCGGTCGCATCGTGGCGACTCCCACCGCCGGCAGCGCTGGGATTTGTCCCGCCTGTCTGCTGACGTGGCAGCAGGAACGCGGTGCCGACGATGCCCGGGTCAGCGAAGCCCTTTTCACCGCCGCCGGGATTGGCAAAATTATCGGTTACGGCGCCTGTTTTTCCGGTGCCCAAGGGGGATGCCAGGCCGAGATCGGCAGTGCCTGCTCCATGGCCGCCGCCGCCATTTGCGAACTCGACGGCGGCACCCCGGCCCAAGCGCTCAATGCCGCCGCCCTCGCCCTGCAAAACACTCTCGGTCTCATCTGCGATCCCATCGGCGGCTATGTCGAAGCCCCCTGCATGATGCGCAATGGCCTCTTCGGCATCCACGCCTTCGGTGCCTCCGCCATTTCCCTCAGTGGTGTGAAGAGCATTGTGCCCTTTGACGAAGTCGTCGGAGCCCTGCGTGAGGTGGGACACAAGATGCCCCGGATGTACAAAGAAACCTCCGAAGGCGGACTCGCCACCACCCCGACCGGCCTCCGCTTCAAGCCCAAAACCCCCTAGGCCCAAACCCGAGTCCCCCCAACTTTCAGGTTGGAACTCCAAACCAAGGCCCGAAATGGCCGGAAGCGATCTCCTGTCAGGGCATTCCCAGACTCGACAAAAAATCCTCAGGCGCCTACCAACGGTTTCCTTGCAATGACTTTAAGCGTATTTCCCGCTCTGCTTTTCGTCCTGGTTTCCGTCCCCTCTGCCACCGCCACCGAGGGAATCAAGCTTTCCGACATCCCACCCATCCCTTGAATTGACATTCAGGAATACAGAGGAAGCCCCCATGTCAGCGATCATCGATATCGTCCTGCCACTCGAGAAATCCGAGCAAGAAGAGGCCTGGAAACAAGCAGTGGCCGAGAAACTCGAAATCGAAGCGTCCCGGATTCTGGACATGCGCTTGCGCAAACACTCCATTGATGCCCGCCAAACTCAGATCAAAGTGCAGTTGCGCATCGAAGTCGGCATCGATCATGAGCTTCCTCCCGAGCCTGAAATCAAGGCACGCTATGCCACGCTCCCGGCCAAGGCCAAGACCAAGACGGTCCTCATTATCGGATGCGGCCCGGCCGGAATGTTCGCCGCCCTGCGTTGCCTGGACCTCGGACTCAAACCCATCATTTTGGAGCGCGGCAAGGACGCCTCCGCCCGTCGCTTCGACCTTGGCCCCATTCTCAAAGAAGGCCGGGTGATCGAGGATTCGAACTACTGCTTCGGCGAAGGCGGCGCGGGCACGTTCTCGGATGGCAAGCTCTACACCCGGGCGAAAAAGCGGGGAACGATCCGGGACATCTACGAGACTCTGGTCGCGCACGGAGCCCCGGAACGCATCCTCGTCGATGCCCATCCCCACATCGGCTCGAACTTGCTCCCCAAAGTCGTGATGGCGATGCGCCAGTCCATTCTCAACGCCGGCGGAGAGGTCCATTTTGCTGCCAAGGTCGATCGCTTCATTATCAAAGACAGCCGGATGCATGGAGTCCAGACCACCGACGGTCGGGAGTTTCTCAATGACCGGGTGATCCTCGCGACCGGCCACTCCGCCCGTGACATTTACCATCTCCTCCACGAGCAAAATGTCAGACTGGAGCAAAAAGCCTTTGCCGTCGGCGTTCGGATTGAACATCCCCAGTCGCTGATCGACAGTTTTCAATACCACACTCCTCGCGGCCAGATACGGTCGGACCTCCTCCCCGCCGCCAGCTATCAACTCGCGACCAAAATTGACAATCGGGGCGTGCATTCCTTCTGCATGTGCCCGGGCGGATTTATCGTACCCGCAGCCACCGAAAACGATGAGGTGGTCGTCAATGGCATGAGCCTGGCGCGAAGAGATTCGCCCTTTGCCAACAGCGGTCTCGTAGTCAGCGTGGAACCCGAAGATACCGTACTCTACCAAGCCGGGCACGGCGTGCTCGCAGGCGTCGCCTTTCAAAAGCACTTGGAAATCGCCGCCAAACTAGCCGGCGGTGGCGGGCAAGTCGCCCCGGGACAACGGGTCACAGACTTTCTTGCCGGCAAAACATCGAATGACCTCCCGAAGACCAGTTATTTCCCGGGCCTTAACAGGGCGCGACTCGATGAAATCCTGCCCGAGTGGATCGTCTCGAGAATGCGCCGCGGCCTGACCCTCTTTGGCCAGAAAATGCGCGGCTACATTACCGAAGAGTGCAATCTCATCGGCTTCGAAACCCGGACGAGCTCCCCCGTCCGAATCCCCCGAGACGCCGACTCGCTCCAACACCCTGAAGTTGCGGGCCTCTTCCCCTGTGGCGAAGGCGCGGGTTTCGCCGGCGGCATCGTCAGCGCCGCCCTCGACGGCATTCGCTGCGCCGATGCGGCCGCAGAAAGGGGCGCAGAGTCCAGATAACTGATAGCGTAAGGCCACCTTTGAGTCCCTACTGCTCCCGCAAGGAGGCGAGCACTTTGGAAATGGACACGGTCGCTCCGCAGATTTTGTCATCGGCAGCCCCATAATAGAGAGCGAGTTCATCACTACCGTTCACAGTCAGCCCACTGTGAAAAACAACATTGGGCATGAATCCGACACATTCGTAATTCTGATCGGGAACCAGAAAAGGTTCCTCACTCCGGGCCAAGACTTGCGATGGTGATTCCAAGTCCAACAAGATCGCTCCGGTGCAATACCGGATATTTTCATCTGCGGCATGATAAAGCTGCAACCATCCGGCTTGGGTGCGAATGGGTGCCGCCCCACAGCCTACCCGTTGGCTGTCCCATTTTCCTGGACGCGGACCGATGAGAAATTCGTGCCTCCCCCAGTCCAAAAGATCCCTGGAAGACGCCAACCACATGGAAGGCTGACCCAAATGTTTCAAAGACGGCCTGTGGAAGGCATAGTAACGATCGGCAATTTTCTCGGGAAAAATCGCCACGTCCTTGTTGTCGGGAGCAAAGATGTTTCCCATGCGCTCAAAATTCAAAAAATCCCTCGTCCTGGCCAGGGCCGTCAAAACACCCATCGGTGACACCGCGCTGTAGGTCAGATAATACCAATCCCCAAGTTGCGTGATCCGGGGATCTTCCACTCCAAAAGCCTCGTAAGCTGTCGCAGGCAAATAGGAGGGACCTTCGGCGATTTCAAACTTCCGCCCCTCCGTGCTCCTGGCGACACGAAAATGGCTGATACTGGTAAGATAATCTCTCTCCTGGTAACGAAAAACCCGGGGGTCGTTCATCTCAAGATCCGGATCATCCAGAGGGACATAGAGCGGCTCGATTTTCCCGGATTCCAAATTCAAAAAAGCGGTCGCCACATGTCCGGGTTTCGGGAGGGGACGCTCAGCCACCCGCGCGAGCAAAAGGACATCTCCGGCATGGATGGTTGCCCCGGGATTGAATACCGCCAGGACCTCAAAATCCGGCCGGGAGGGAATCACCTCCTCCGGCCTCAAAATCGGGTTGTTGGAAAATTTTTTAATCATTGGCGACGCTCCCGGCACAGCAAACGGCATCAAACTCCTTCCAACCGGACCGGCCTTCCGAGGTGCTCCGAGACTTTCATCGCTTCAATCACCCGGATTCCCGCAGCGACTTTTTGCGGGCAGCCTTCGGGAGCCCCTCCCATCACGAAATATCCCCCGCTCCCGCCAGGGCCGCCCGACCAAGGAACTTTGCCCGGGATCCCAGAGAGCGGGCGATCCGCAAAACTTCATTCCACTTCACCATCCGTTCACTCCGGGCAAAGGAACCCACCTTCAACTGCCCGGCATCCGTGGCCACCGCAAGGTGCGAAATAAAGGCATCTTCGGTCTCACCGGACCGGGCACTGACAACCGGGGCCCAGCCCGCAGATTGGGTGAGACGGATCGCATCTATGGTTTCGGTGACGGTTCCGATCTGATTAAGTTTGATAAGAACGGAATTGGCCAGATTCGCCGCCATGCCTTCGCGAATCCGATCGGAGTTGGTTGTAAAAAGATCGTCGCCGATCAACTGGACCCGACCCCGTAACGCCTCACTGACACGCTTCCAACCCGCGATGTCGGTATCCGCCATTGGGTCTTCGATCGATACGATGGGATACTTCTCACACCACCCGATGAGAAGATCCGCAAAGGCATCGCGATCAAAACAACGATCTTCAAGGCGAAATCGATACTGCCCGGATTTCTCATCAAAAAGGTCGCTCGCCGCAATGTCAAGTGACAGGCTGGCCTCGACGCCCGGCGTGTATCCGGCCCGCTCAATGGCGCGAAGCAAGACCTCGAAGGCGTCTTCATTGGTGCGAAAATCCGGCCAATATCCGCCCTCGTCCGCCAGCCCGTAATAGGAACCCCGCTCCCGCAAAAGATCCCCGGCAGCGTGATACACATTGTAAGTGATCTCCAGGGTTTCCTCGTAGCTATCCGCGCCAGTGGCCATGAGCAAAAAATCCTGCACATCCGTGCGCCAATTGGCATGCGCCCCACCCCCCAGAATCTGAATCTCCGGAAACGGCAGGGTGACCCCCTTCCCTAGCGAAGCATACAGCGGAAGTCTCCTCGCGTCCGCGACGGCGACGGCCACCGCCATCGAAACTCCCAGAATGGCATTGGCTCCAAGACGGCTCTTGTCCGGCGTGCCATCCAAAGCCACAAGCACCTCGTCAAGGGATCGTTGGTCACCGACATCCCGACCCCTCACCTCCGGGGCAATGACAGTTTCGACATTCTTGATGGCCTGAAATACCGATTTTCCGCGAAACTTCCGGGCGTCCCCATCCCGCAATTCCAAGGCCTCAAACTGTCCGGTGGACGCTCCCGAAGGCACGAGACCACGTCCCCGCCCTCCGCCCTCCAGAATGACCTCGACCTCCACGGTCGGCTGACCCCGGGAATCAAATATTTGGAACGCGGAAACGGATTGGATTTTCATTTTTTCATTTAGGAAATTTCGGAAGGGCGTCTCTCCACAAAGAAAGACACTCGGAAAGCTCTTCGGGAGGATTCAGCAAATGACGAGCGGCAAACCCACGAAGAAAATCTCTCTTTCCTTCATCCGCGAGATACTCGACCGGGGATTTTCCGTCCACCCGGGCCAGGAGCAAACACAGGAGCAGGCGAGGGCAGTCCGCTGCCACCACTGCGTAACGCTTATCTCCCAATTCTGCCCGATAGGCCGCCAAAAACGCGTCGATCAATCCCAGGAAGCCGACGGCATCGCTCGGGCGATGCAGGGATTTCAAAAGTAGGTGACTGGTGAGAAAGCTCACATCAAAGGCAGGGTCGCCATACCAGGCCACCTCGCAATCCAAAACCACAAGCCGGTCGGGTGCGACCATCAGATTTTTTGGGCTGTAGTCTCCATGCACCAAGGCTCGGCGGGTGCCCGCCAGGCGACTCGCTTCGGCGTAAATCGACGGGGCCAGTTCAGGATACTTCTCCGCAGTGGCGAGCAGATAGGGGGCAATACGCAGATCATGAAAATTGCGCCCAGTATCAAACTGTCGCGCCACGTTCCCATCCTCCCAGCTTCGGCCGTGAATCTGCCCCAAAGTCCGTCCCGCTGCCTCCGCCACCCAGGGATCAATTTCCCCAGCCAGCAAATGCTTCTTCCAATCCACAAAGTCTCCATCAAGAAACTCCATAACAAAAAAATCCCATTTCTCTCCGGACAACAAAATCTTCGGGACCGCCTCTGGAAGAAACCCACCGACGTAACGAAGATAATTTTGTTCATAGCGGTTGCGGGCGACATCAGCATGCCAGTCCGCCTCCACCCGCAATTTCGGCAAGGCCCGCTTCACGACAAAGCGACGCCCGCCTTCTTCAACACGCCAAATCTCACAGGAAACACCCCCCGTCAACGCTGTCACAATGGGGGAGGCCTCTTTGACAAATCCCGCAGCCTGCAACGCTTCAAGGATCTCCGCAGCAAGCTCCTGACTCGGAAGGGAATTCTTCATCCCCAATCTTCCCCTTCGGAAAGCGACAGTTCCTTTAATAAGCCCAAATCGAAGGGCGCTTCAGGGTATGGGGCCCAAGAAAGAAGGAAAAGACAATCGATTACGGTAAAAGCAGTCACCAACGAAGAATCAATGGCGGATGGTGGCGAGAATCCAAGCAGATTTTTTACCGTAAAAATAGTGCACCGCCCCGGGCTCGAACCGGGAACCAAAAGATTAAGAGTCTTCTGCTCTACCATTGAGCTAGCGATGCGAAGAACCGCCCGAGGGCAGTTGGCTATTAAAAAGCATTCCTGCGACTTTTGCAAGCCAAGGACGCAAAGAAAATCCTCCTCCAGTCGGCATCGAAAAATCGAGAACCAAACTCATCCGTGTTTATTGGTGTAGAAGGAGCAAAATTTCGCTCCCACTCCGTCGCCATCGGTCAGCGTCACCCCCGAGTCGCTGCATCGACCCTCAAGAGGAGAGTTTCTAAATCCACCATGGTCACCGGCTTGGTAAGAAAATCGTCCATGCCCGAATTCAGGCACTGCCGACGATTCTCCTCGCCCGCATTGGCGGTTAAGGCGGAGATGGGGGTACGGTGTTCCCTCCCGGTTTGAGCTTCGATTTCGCGAATCTGAAGCGTGGTTTCCAAGCCGTCCATGCCGGGCATCTGGAGATCCATGAAAATGAGATCAAAGGCGGTTCGTCGAAAATTCTCAATCGCAGCCAACCCGGATTCGGCCACTTCCACCGTGGCACCAACTTTTTCCAACATCCGCCGAATGAGTTTACGATTAATGGCGTCGTCATCCACCACGAGGACGCGCAGCGAAGCTCCGTTCGCCGAGAGGAAGGCGGGGCTGGACAAGCCGGGGATACTGGAAAATTCCGGTGTCTTAAGCGGCAACGAAAAGTGAAAATCGGATCCCTTTCCGGGGGCCGTATTCACGCCGATCTGGCCTCCCATGGTTTCCACGAGCCGCTTGCAAATTGAGAGCCCGAGTCCGGTTCCGCCAAAGCGCCGGCTGAATGTCCCATCGACTTGACTGAAGGGCTTGAAGAGGCGGTCGATCATTTCGCCAGATACGCCGGGGCCGCTGTCCACGACGTGAAAGACGATCATATCGCCCTTCGCTGTGTTCTCGACCACGACCTTGATGAGGAGAAATCCCTCTTCCGTAAATTTGAGGGCGTTGCCGACGAGGTTCACCAAAATCTGTCGGAGACGGACATCGTCGCTCAGAATTTGGACAGGAACATCGTCGCTGATGCGGGTCACCAGCTCCAGCTTGCGATCTCCCAGGGCCATGACGAAGAGCTGGTTCACCTGCGTCACCAGTTCCTTGATTTCCACGGGCTTGGACTGGACATCGAGGGATTCGGACTCCATGTGCGAATAATCGAGGATGTCGTCGAGGATGTGCAGCAAGGCCTCACCGCTGAGACGGAGTGTGGAAACGTAGTCGGTTTGCTCGGCGGTGAGATTCGTTTTTTCCAGCAGGCCGGCAAATCCGAGCAGACCGTGCATTGGGGTGCGAATTTCATGCCCCATCATGGTGAGAAACTGACTCTTGGCCCGGTTGGCCACTTCAGCAGTTTCCTTGGCCTGACGAAGTTCGTGCACCGCAAATTTTTGCCGGGTCATGTCCGAAAACGTCAGAACGACACCATCGGCAAGCTTCACCACTACAATCCGAAACCAACTCCGTCCGCTCTCACATTCGGTGTTTTGCTCGGTCTCAAAGCGACTTCCCGTCACCACAACCTGCACGCATTGAGCAAAGAAATCGGAGGAAAAGAAGAGCGGAAACTCTTCCGAAACATCAGATTTCGCCGCGGGGAAGGTTTTAAGGATCTCTGCGGAAGCCGGATTGGAAAATGCGACTCGAAAGCCCACGATGTCCCTCTTGGCATTCCTTACCGCCTCTCCGGCAACAATGCCATCCACCGAAGAGTTGGCAATACTCTCGAGCAGGGCCCGGGCCTGCTCTTTAAGGCGAGACGCTTCGCGCTTCAACTCACGATCATTCACCATCAAATAGGTCACAGGCATAACGAGGCCGACAGCCAATATCACCCACCACCAGACCGGAACGGCCGCTTCTTTTTCGCGGGCAGCGATGATCTCCGGGGTGAGCCAGGTCAGGATCTTCCAACTGGATTGTGCACCCAAAGCGCTGACCGGACCGCCTTCCTGAGGGTTAAGCGTATCGAAAACAAAAATCCCCTCCGGCTGCGAGATGACGCCGGTGGCATTCCGCAAAACTTCCTCCCAGACCAAGGGATGGGTGGCTGCCAGCGTTGGCTCGCGGACGCTCGGAGAATCCGGCGCCGCGGCCATCCCGAGATTCGCCTCCCGCACCCAATCGCCATCCGAGTCGGTGATCAGGGTGTCGCTTTTGAGATATTGATCAAGTTTCGCGAGACGTTGAAAGATCCTCTCGATCGGATAGTCCACGAGCACGTATCCCATGGGGGAGCGCCCCTTCTCGGAAGGCAGCGCGACTCCCACCATCAAAAGTGGGACAGCCGGATCGACCAACTTGCCGACGGCATCGGTCTTCCATTCCCTCCCGGAAACAAAATGCTCCCCGGCGGGCAGTGCCAGCAACTCCCTCACCCAACTTTCCCCTACGAGATTCCGCGCTGTTTCCGGGCTGGTGTCTCGAAAATAATAGGTTCCACTCCGGGCCCGGATCCGCTTGATATTGACGATCTCCCGACCGCTCGCGTCAATCATCCGAAGCTGTTCAATTCCCCCTCGGGTCCGTGCAAAATTCAAAAATTCAGTCTTTAGGATCGGATCCGGCAGTAATTTTCCACCATCGGGGGAAGGCCGCATGTATCCAGCTGCGATCTGGGCCAGGGCGGCGGCCGAATCAGCGACATTATTCAACTCATTCCGCAAGGCGTATCTTTGCTCACTGACGGCCCGCTCCTGCTCCTGGATCAAATTCGAGCGGGCGTCCATCAGGAATCGCAAATGCAATACAAATCCCAACAAAACGACAATCGCCGCCGCCGCCACTGAAATCGTCAGAGCTCGGGGAGAAAATCGCCGTCGGGAGCGACCCTGTGAAAAATAGGCAGACTTCACACCTGCAGAAGTTAATCATTTTCAGCAGGATGACAATCTGAATCTAGTTGTATGGACGCGTTGCCTCAAGTCAAAATGACACCGGGGCATGAAAAAAATGGGGATACGTTG
>CALBXK010000321.1 GCA_937890535.1 uncultured Spartobacteria bacterium | reverse complement strand
GACGCAAGCGCCTCAGCAAGACTGTTTTAGGCCTTAAGTAAGTGCCATTCCCCTGTCAGGGCTGAGCTTTTTTTCGATATCAATACCCAGGGCGGCGTTTGGTTCGCGGACTTGCCCTGGGCTTATTAGGCGTCGTGCCGTTGGGCATACGAGTCAAGTTAAGGCCTTCTTGTGGCCCCAAGGGCCTCCATTCAACAGCTCGGCACCCAGGGCCGGGTATGGTTGTCAGGAAAATGGCGGCCAAAAAGGTCGCGATCCGCTTGTGTTTGTCCACCGATTGAGGTAGGCGGGACATCCAACTTCCGAGCTCTCACTTCCGAAATTATGATCGATCGAACCCCTGCCGTTTCCACCTGGCTTGACCAGGAGCATTTTCGCTTTCGCCGCCGCCCGGAGACGGTGCCGATCGAAGGCGAAATCACGTTGACGTCCGATTGGGGATGTCGGTTGGAGGCTCCTGAGACAAAATTGACCACTCGCATGGTGGAGGATTTTCGACGCTTTGGTCGGGACTGTCTGGAACTGGAACTGGCGGACGACTACGCGTCGAGGGCGGTGACGTGGCGCCTGAGAGACCATCCGATCTCTGCGGAGAATTTTGATCGTCAGGATCCGGAGGTCGAGGCGTTTACGATCCGGGTGGAGATTGATCGAGTGGAAATCTCGGCCCGGCACGAACGGGGGCTCCTGCAGGGAACCCATTACTTGGAGTGGATGATGGCGGATCGCGGCGGGCCATTTCTTGCCGTCGAAACCCGTGAACGAGCACCGGCCTTTCAGCCTCGTATTTCCAACGGCGTTTTCGTGGAGGGTCATCAGACCCTTGAGGATCCGGGACAGTTTTCCGACGACTACCTGTCCCTCATGTCGCATTACGGCGTCAATGGCATCCATATCTACACCAGCGTCTGGGATGTTTTTCGCAACACGACGTTGCCGGAGTTGAACGCCTCCGGATTCAAGAAGCGCGTCGCCGCTTTGCGGGAATTAAATCGCAGGACACTGCGGTTCGGCATCGATATTTATCTGCACCTCAACACCCATCCGCTGGAAGCTGATCATCCGGTTTTTGCCGCCCACCCCGAAGTGCGTGGGGCCAAGGTGGAAATCTTTTTTGAGGAAGTCAGCGGCCGGGATTGGTTCAACCTGTGCAGCGGCAGCGAGAAGGTCTTGATGGCCTACGGCGAAGCCATGGAGAGCCTTTTTTCTGCCGCCTCCGAGGTGGCTGGCGGGGTCATGATCATCGGAGGCGAGTGCTTTTATCATTGCTTCACGAGGCCGGCGGAGTCGGCCAACGGAAATACGAATTGTCCGCATTGTCAGGGCAAGTCTCCATCAGGGGAAGTCGCCCGTCTGGTCAATCGGGTTGCCGCCGCCGTCAAAAAAACAGGCACCCACAAGGCGCTCTACGCCTGGCCGTATTCCGCCTGGATCTGGTCATCGCAAGATCCCGCAGAAGTGGAATGGGTTTCCGGATTGGACGCGAACGTCTCCGTCATGAGCAATTTTGATGGCTATGATGAGAATGTCGGCCCGGGCGGCGGAGTTCGATTCTTTGACTACAACATCACCTGCATCGGACCGAGCACGACCTTTGCCCGTCAGGCCGCCCAATGTCGGAAAATGAATCGTCCCGTCTTCAGCAAGGTGGAAACCTGCACGACTCCGGAGGCATTTTTTCTGCCCTATCTTCCTCTTCCCCAACGCTGGCAGGCCCGGTTGGAGGCGATGAAGGCGACGGGCGTGGCCGGGTTCATCGGGCAGTGGCGCTTCTTTGGCATGAATGCCAGTCCGCCAGAAGAACTGCAATATCGAGCCATCTGGGAAAAGGATTCCGGAAAGGCTTTGGAAACTATTTGCCGCCGCGATTTCCTTCTCGATACCGATGGCGTGCAGGAGACCTTGGCCGCTTGGCAAATGCTGAGCGACGCCTGGGAGTATTTTCCCTATTCGGCCATGACCTCCGGGGAACGCGCTGGCTACATGCGCGGACCTTTCTATCTCGGACCGGCCCATCCGCTGATTTTTGACGTTCAGGACTCTTACAATTTGCCGCTGTCTTTCCGCCTTCTGCGGGGAGACGCCAAGGAGTTTGCCAGTCCGGAGGAGTTTGAGGAACTGCAACGAAAAGCCAAACCGCGCTATGTCAGCGATCTTTTGGTGACGCTGCCGTTCGGCGTGGAGCGTTATCTGGAACTTCTCAGGCAATGCCGTTCCCAATGGCAGGCTGGTCGGGAACGATTGCGGAGCATTCTCAGCGGTCGGGGAGAGCGGGCCGAGCGGGAATTGGGAATTGTGGAAACCATCGACAGTCACCTGCGAACTTTGGAGAACGTGGTGAAATTTTATCAGGCGAGGGATGTCCTGCAAAACACGGCCTGCGGGTCGGAGGAGTTTCGCAAACGGATCGAGGTACTTCAGAAAATTGCGACGGATGAGATCGCCAACGCGGAAAGAATGCT
>CALBXK010000320.1 GCA_937890535.1 uncultured Spartobacteria bacterium | reverse complement strand
ATCCTTTGCGATCTGGCCTAATTCCAGGTATTACCATAGCGTCCGATCCCGCCATCCGTTTATTTCCACCATATATGAGGGGAAACTTTTTGGCAGGAACCCCAGTGTGAAAGGTCAGGCGGTTTCTCAGGAAGTGTATGCCGGAGCCTATGATCTTGCTCAAGGTCCGATGACACTTCGCGTCGGCTCAGGTGAGGTCATGATTACAGGAATTCGGATTCAACCACTTGATCCGGAAGCCTACAGACTGGCCCTGTATAAAAACAATCCTACCGCGAATCGTCGGGTTATCTATAATAATGATGGATTTAGTCTGGGTTTTGGAGTTCCGGGCTGGGACGTGCGAAATTTCATTGATGAACAGGTGAAAATCTTTGCAGACAGTGACGCCCAACAACTGGATTGGGGTACGCTATGCACTGCGGTGGCGTCTTATCCCAGCAAGGCGGTGGACTGGTTTGGTGACGGGGTTGAGAATTGGTCGCGGGAATTCGAACGGCTGGCGGCGGAGAATTTTCGGAAACTGGAAGCCGTTGGCATGCCTTTGTATCCGACCATGGTCAAAGTAGGGCGTGAATTTGGACTGCCAATCTGGGGCTCTCTAAACATGAGTGCTTATTATGGGGAGCATCCCTTTGGACAGGCTTTGAATGGGAAGCTGTATCGGGAACATCCTGAATATCGAATTAAATTAAAAGACGGTTCCTTCAAGGGCGGACGGGCCGAAATGAGTATGGCGCACCCAGCGGTTCGTGAACAACGTTTGGGAGTCCCTGTGGAGCTTGCAGCGATGGGGTGTGCGGGCGTCAATTTGGACTTTTGCCGCTATCCAGAGGTATTGGGTTATGATGACCCCTTGACGAAGTCATTCAGCGAACTTTACGGGGAGGATCCTCGGCACCTTTCGGATGGCGACTCTCGTTGGATGGCTCATCTTGCGGGGTTCATGAATGACTACATGAGGGAACTTCGTCGGCGTCTGAATGAAGTCGGTCGGAAACGGGGTGAGTCGGTAAAGGTATCCGTCCGATTGCCGGCTAGGGATTATCGCAAGTATGGTTTGGATCCCGAGACTTGGATCAAGGAGGGATTGGTTGATATTCTCATTCCCGGGTATCCCGGATTTGAGAGATGGTTTGACCCGATCCCATGGGTAAAAATGGTCGCAGGAACAAAGGTACAGATCTATCCGAATATCGAAAATTTTATCCACGAGACCAAACAAAGTGAATTGACAGATGAGCAAGTGGCTAACGGCGAGAAGTCTGGAGTGCAAACCAAAATGACTTTGGAGGATTACCTTCGAAGGGCTGCGGAAATCTATCAGGCGGGCGGGGATGGATTAAATCTCTTTAATAATTTTGGTCCCGGAAAGCCTGCCTCCCTAAATCACCTCGGAGACAAAGAGTCAGTGAAGCGATGGAGTGAATTTGAGGATCGACTCAAACTTGGCTCGGAAATCGTAATCTTGGACCAGAAGACGCCATAGTTGTTTTTAACCGTCGACAATGAAAACAAGCCAATCTCCTTCCTCCTATTTGGAAACTTTCGATCATTCCTCTGGTAGATGGTGGTGGGGAATCGAAACTCCGAGGGGCTGAAGCGCCTCAAACGCAAAGAGGGTACCGCTTTGTTTCTTATAGGTGTCTGCGGCCTCTTCAAAACCTTTTTGGGTGGCAAGGTCACCTGATCTCGCTGGCTGGGAGAGGAGCCAAGCGATGCGGCGATGTCCGAGGGATAGGAATTTGCCGGCGGCATGTCGGGCGATGGCATGATAATCCAGATCCAGAAAGGGAAGTGTTGTGGTCGTCCGCACAGCTCGCTGGGTTATCAGACACCAGGGGAGTTCGCACGGGCCAGCAACTCTGGGCTCCAGTCGCCCTACGGGCTCCTTGCGCCCAGAGTTGCAATCAACCCACAATCCAACCTAAACCTAATACGAAACCAACCTGCGGAACTTCAGTTTTGATGTGTCTCACTTCCGGGGTCACGCCACGAACATTGCGGTATTCTTCTCCGAAAATAACGACGATCGTATGCGGGGTCGCTTCATGGGGAATATTGTCCAGAGGAACGATGCGGTGATGTTTGCGGTCACTCGAGTCGATCAGGCCGTCGTCTCGCAGGAAACGAATGGATTCGCCAAGGGGGGACGGCTGACCGGCAAAGTTTCGCTCAAGAGGCGTTCGGCGGGGAGCTAATCGGTCCATTCACGTCGGGCAATTCTTTGCCGAATGGCATCTGCGGTCGGGCGCACCATGGACTTCTTTTGCGGGATCCTAATGCATTCTTTACTAAATCCAAAAAAGCACGGAGACCACGGACGGTTGGCGCGGATTTTATTCCTTGGCAGGTTCGATCCGCCTGTCAACGATTTCCCCGGTATAGCGGTCAATGGCGAGGTGAACCCAGTAGCGGGACTGACTTTGGACCTGGAATTTGTTGAGTGAATCCGCAGACGGGCTGTAGCGCCCGGCCTGGCCGACAACGTCGATGAGGACGTTCCAGGTTCGGGTGTTGGAGACTTCGCTAAGAGCGCGGACGGCCTGCTCGGTGGTTTCTTTTGAGAGGCTCTGGGTGAGCATGAAGGGGCTGCCTGGGGTTTCAGAAAGCTCGGCTCGGTTGGCAAAGGGAGAGGTTCCTGTGTGAACCATGATGGAAGCCGTCATGTCGGCGAGATTCGCGGTGTAATTGATCGCCTGTTGGAATCCGAACAGATTGGCGGTAGTGCCCTCCATGGCGGCGTTGAGAACTGGAGCCAGCCGGGTGTTGGGATTGACTCCCGCCACCACGGCTTCGTTGCGGGTCGTGAAAATATCGAGCAGTCCCGCATCCGCCGTGTCGTCGGTCCAAAAATTCAAAGTCCGCCAAGGTTGCCCTCGGAAGACAGCTCCGATCTCCGCCGGGGAGCGGAAGGGGCGATTGAAAAGGTAGCCTGAGGTATAGACTGGGGAAATGACCGGGTCCCCTGGGTCGGGTGGGGTAATTTGCTCAACAGGGATTAGACCATTCTGCACGGTGGTCATTCGCCAACCGTCGGCTTTCCGGGTGGTGCCGTCCAGATCCTGATAGTTGCTAAAACCAGAAAGATTCCGGGAAAGTTGTGCCGGGCTGAAGCCTCCCGGGGTGGTGAGTGCTTTGGGCGCGGCGGCCGTCCCGGTTCGCCAGACACTTCCGAGGGCAAAGGGCTCGCGTTGGTCGCTACGGTTGAAATAAAGCGGAGCCGCTTCGGAACCACACCAGACAGGATCGACGCCAGAGAGGCTCCACGAGTCGGACTTGACCAGGGCTTGGGCGCATTGGCTGTCGCGCCAGGCCTGCGTGTTGATGGTGGGTGTTCCGGTGCCAGAGACATTCCAGGTAATGAGTTGATTGACTCCATCCTTATTGAGGATTTCCGCTCCACCAGTTGTGTAGCGGGTCATTCCCACCAGCCGGTTGTAGGGGTGCCAGGCGCCGTCGTAGCCGAGAAATTCCATGATGAAGTTTAGAGGAGCGCCAGCTCCCAAGGTCACCCGGGCGGTGCCGGCGGTTCCGATGGGTCGAACCAGATCCAGGAGCCGAATACCGAGCCAGTTTTCATAATCGAGGCCGAAGGTTCCCGGGTTGTAGCCGGTGGGTATGGCTGAACTTATAGAATTTTTGTCGATTCTGACCACATAGGTTGGGATTCGGGCGAAGCCACCGGGAATAAATTCTGCGGTACTGTTGAAATTGAGGGTGCCGTCTGCGGGGTTGACTGGGGTGGTTGTGGTGCCATCGAAAAACTCCTGAGTTGTGGTTCCGACAGCCCGTATCCGGATCGGAGGAGAGTTCGCTGTGGTGGGAACTGTCAAATGGAGGGGACGTCGGGCGACTTGGGGGAAAATGTAGGCGGCCGTGGCGGCTTCAGTCGGGTCGAGCGTCTGGTCGGTTTCCCCCCATGCCACGATCAGCTTATTGAGGTAGGGGAGGGATTCCCTCCCGGCCACTTCCCAGATTTCTCCTCCCGCATTGAATTGAATCAGGGTGGGATAACTATCGACATCCTGCTGGTCGATCAGGTTGGCGAGGATGAAAAGGAGTTGCCGGGTCTTCTCGAATTCGATTTCTGAAGCGGGTCGGCCCGGATCACCCGAGGCGAGCGATCCGTTGAGAATGGTGGCTTGGAGGAGTTCCGGCAAATCGGGTTCGCGGTTTTCGTCGGCCACTTCGTCCAGAGTGAGGATGCGGCCACTGTTTCCATGATTGTAGGTCCAGGCGCCCCCGGCGGTTGAACGGGAGAGCCCGAAGTATTCCAGAATTTCGGGCGTGGTGGTGGAAGTGGCGGTGGGGGTGAGGAACTGAAAACGACTGAGAGGAAAGCGGTTCTTAATGAGGGGTTCGCCCACCTTGGCGGTGGTCCCGTCCTGGCGGGTGAAGGCATTTTTGACCCGGACCCAAGCCAGATTGCGGTTGATGCTATTCGGGTCGTCGGCATCGGTTTTGTAACGATACGGGGCCGCTTTGTCGCTGCTGGGACTCCAACTGGGAGCATTTTTCATCCGGGAAAATGTGGTCAGGTAGGGAAGGGCCTCGGCGCTAATTCCGCAGGCTCCTGACTCGATCGCCTCAATGAGGTCACTGCGGCTGAAGAAGGTGTTGTCTCCGGCTTCGGTCTTGGAAAAATTGCGCAGCGTCCAGTCATTGGGAAAAACGTAATCGTGAAAGCTGGTGGCGCTGCTTGCGGAGGTAGCATTACGCCAGGCGATGAAGGTGGCGACCGTGGCGTCGTCGTCGATGCCGGGGATCTCGCTCAAATCGGCAAAGATGAGGGCGGGTTTGCTCTTGGCGTCGAGAACTGCCCGGTCCTGATACCCGTATGCGGTTTGGGAGACCGGCAGGCGCCCGGCCACGGAAATGTCGAGAAGACCGCTGATATCATAAACGGTGTAGGCGTAGCGTCCGATGACAAAATCGGAACTGCCGGGGTCCTTGAGGTCGTTGTTCCAAGTGGTAAAAGCCTTGGGACCATTGTCTTTGGTGAGCAGGATCCAGTCCGGGGCGGCAGTGCTTTCAAAGGCAGACTGGGCATCCGGCGTCGGGAAGATTAAGCGAGGCCGATTCCAAAAGTTGAAATCCAGAGAGCGGCCATTGGCGGAAGATGTGGCAGTTGGTGCCTGACTGGCGAGTCCTGTTGACGTGGCAGCTGCGTAGGGAGCCACCCCCTGACGGCTACTTTTGATCAGGGTGGGGAGCAATGCGGCGGCACTCGACCCGACGATGCGTTCTGGGAAGAGGTTGGCGTCGGTTTTTGGTCGATAGAGGGTCACATTGCTGACGGTGTCGCGCTCCGAGTTGGCATCATCGTCGATTTCGGTCAGGAGGAGGCTGGCGACCGCATCAGCTCCACCAAGGGCGATTTCCTGCGACTGCAGTTGGCGGGCGGAGGCCTGGGAGGTTTGGAGGTCCCATTTGCTAAACTCCATAAAGGCGATCACCATACCGGAGAGGATGATGAGAAAGGTCAGAACGATGACCAAGGCTGTCCCGGCCGGTTGGGACTTTCGTTTTCTAATGAGGGAGGGGGACATAACGTTCAGCGATACGGAGCTTGGTGAATCCTTGGTTGGTGTTGCTCTGAACCTGGGCGGTCCAATGTTGAGCCAAGGTCTTATTTGCTGGTGCAGTTGCTCCCCAGAGACTGTCTTGAACCAAGTCGGTCAGCATGTTGGCGTCACGCAATCGGGTCTCGGTCCGTTCATCAATGGTGGCGACGGTCACGAGGATGCCGGCGGTGGCATTGGTGCCATCGAATTG
The DNA here is from genome assembly GCA_937890535.1 of uncultured Spartobacteria bacterium. GTDB lineage: Bacteria > Verrucomicrobiota > Verrucomicrobiia > Chthoniobacterales > Terrimicrobiaceae > CAMASH01. Next base: position 1,271 of record CALBXK010000320.1, on the reverse strand, counting down.
AAATTGGGTATCTGACGAAGAACCATCGCGACCGACGAATTTGAGTCGCAAGGCGACGATCCCGGAAGCGACTTCACGCCAAATTCCGTTGGTGGAACTATAGGCGGGGAGCAGGGGGAAGGCATTGGTGTCGCCAAAAGAAAATTGGGAAGCACTGGCCGGGGTCCAGGATGTGGCGATGGCGGCCCGCTGCAGGGTGCCGGCTGTGGCATCGACATGATATCCGACGAGGGAAACCGGACGGTTTCCTCCGGTGGCCCGGCGTTGGGTGTAGAGTTCCACCCGTCCCCCGGGGAAGGCGGCCAGGTCGGAGCGGATGATGCCGTCTTGAACTTCTTGATCGATCAGGCCCAAAACCGCCTGAGCTCGGGTATCGGCAGAGAAACGGCTACGATTTTGTTGCACCATTCGCGAGGTTCCGCTGAGCAATTGGAGAAGAAGCCCGGAAACCATGATGAGAAGGACGGTGGCCACCAAGAGCTCCAGAAGCGTGAAGCCGACCGGCCGATCGAGTCGAAGTTTGCGGAGAGGTAATCTCATGGGGTCAGGACCTCGGTCACTAGGCGGTAGGACTGCGGATTGCTGGCTGTGGGTGGCCAAAATATCTCCAAGGACACTTTGCTGGTCACGATGGCGCGTTGGGCCGGGTCTGGAGCGGTGATGGTGACGGCCAATCCATAGGTGGCGTCGTCGCTCGTTGCCGAGGCTGTCAGTGCCCCGGTTGCGGTCAGGTAATTTGTTTGAGAAACGGAACTGGTAAAGGGGGGGAGCGGGAATGTTGCGGGATCGAAGAGGGTTCCGGAGGCGTTGGCTTCCGGGGCGGAACGTCGCATTTGCAAGATGCGATTGGCCACCGAGGCGGCCTCCTGTAATTTGCGGGAATCTCCCGAGCGTTGCATGCCAATGGAGGCGAGCCCGACAAGACTAAGGAGGGCGAACGACATGATCCCAAGGGCAATGACAATCTCCACAAGACTGAATGCCCGGGCACCGCGGAAGGGCGAATTCGCGGTCATGGGCGGAGCAGGCGGTTTAAGCCAGTCAATCCAGAAACTCGCACAGCAAAGCCCTTCTTGCCATTGCCATCCAAGGGGAGGAGTCCAAACTCGATCACTTCATCGAGACTGCCGCCGGTGGTCACGGAAGCGGCTCCCGAGGGGGTGAATGCCACTATGGCGTCGTAGGTCCTTCCCTGGGAAGTAATCGACCAGGAACGATTCGGGCCGGTGGCGGGGGTCGGAGGAGTTGGAGGAGTCCAGCCACCATAGGCG
>CALBXK010000319.1 GCA_937890535.1 uncultured Spartobacteria bacterium | reverse complement strand
CATCAACCATCATCGCGAGGGCTACGAGAAGGGCAGTAATGGATTTCATGAATTCTTCTTTTTTATAAAGGTGATCTAAAACCGGGGAAATGCAAGGAAAATTGCGCCCCGGCCCCGCACCTCGTACTCAGGTGGCGTCGGGAAGGATCTGTTTTGTGAGACGATCGATCCCGTCGTGGGCAAATTCACTTTCCGGATATTTGTTCAAGGCCTTCAGGTACCACGCCAGGCTGGAACCGGGCTGGCTGTTTTTTTCCAGGTCTTCGGCCTGTTGGATGGCTTGGACAAAGTCCGCAGCCTGAATGGTCAAATTGGCGCGCAATTGATTTAATTTATTGTCGTTAGGGAACTTGCGAAAGGTGCGTTCCGCGCTTTCCCAGGCGCCAGCCTTGTCGCCGTGTTTCTCAATTTCCTGGGCTTGAATGATGGCAGTTTCGATGAGTTGTACTTCTTCGAGCACTTGACTCAATTCCTCTTGTTTTTCAGGGTACATGGCGGTGGCGGCGATAAATCGCATTTTGTCTTCGAAGATCTGCCGATGATTGTTCTGGCTGAGGAGTTGGTCGAAATCGACCAGAGCCCGCGATTGTTCGTCGGCTTGCTGGAAGATCATCTTGGAGACCTCGCTCAAGGCGGGATTCCGGGGCCAGATCTCGGTGGCGGCCATTAATTCGACTTCCAAAGTAGGTTTGTCGCCACTGACGGCCGCATTGCGAGCTTTGGCGATGTGCATCGCGGCGACCTGGCGGGCGGTCTCGATGGCGGCGGTGGGCTTGGAGGTGTCGGTATCCTGGGCGGATTCGTTCAGTTCTGCGACGAGCTTCTCGGCCAGGGCGTAATCCTTGACTTCGATCGCACTGATCAATTGGTTGGATTTTTGGACAAAAGCGAGAGCCAGTCGCTTGTCTTTGCGATCGAGGGTTCGGATCTCGGGGAGGTATTCGCCGAGGATGAAGGTTTCGGCCAAGCGCTTCGAGGCGCTCTGAAGCTCGTTTTCTCCCAAGAGAAACTTGAACGCCTGTACTCCTTCGCGAACGTCCCTAATGACTTCGTTGGCGAGAGAATCGACGGTGCCCATGGTGGGGGGGAGACCGGTTGTCTTGGAGAAGAGGCTTTTGGCGTCCTCTCCCACCCGGAGCTGGCTGTCGCCATCCGCAAAAATATTGCGATAGAAGCGGGTGCCGATGATGGCGTGTTGGAAGCGGCGCTGGAAAAAATGTTGAACGATCAGGGCTTGGAACTCGATTTTATTTTGGAGGGCGGCTACTTCGCGTTTGAGCTGATTTGTTTTCAACAGGGCTTGGATTTCAGCAATCCGGGTGATCAGAGGTTGCATCTCCATGTCCCGTTTCAACTGGGACTGTTTTTCCCATTGTTTGCTGGTGGCATCCCCGGAGGGGCCAGAGCCCTCGAGCAAGCTGCTCTCCGCTGTGATCATGGCATTCCATTCCAAGCGCTTTCTTTCTTTCTGCAAACCTTCATTGGCCGCTCGCATCCGCGCCATGTTGTTTTTCGCCTGCCAGGAGGAATAGACTTGGTAAGCGATGCTGTCGCAGAGGTTGGCGTCGCCGGGAAATTGGGAGGCCTTGGCGAGGAGTTGAAATGCCTCATCGGTGGACTTTAGCGTGACCTTGGTTGGGGCCAGCTTGTCCATGATCTGGTGAAGGGTCGCCTGGTAGGCCTTATAGGCCTCGGAGTCTTCCGGGGGAGCATTGAGATATTTTTCGAATCGGGCCTCAAAAAGCCGGTTGTTGTTGATGTTCCAGTTTTTGCCGTCCCAGGAGACGATCTCACTGCCGGGATTGAAGACGGGGATGTCCTTACCCAAAAAGCTGGATTCTCCCGAATTGGGCTTCCCGCTGGAGGATGACCCTGCGGGAGCGCTGTTGGCTGGCGGTTGTTGCGATGGCGGAGCGGGCGCGGGGTCAACCATTTGCGCGAGAGCCGTGGCCATCGTGACCAAAATGGGAAGAACTGTCGCAAGGAGGCGGGAAGGAGAGATCATGCTTTAGTCAGTTCTTTGGTTCGGAGAATGCCTTTGTCGTCCACTTCAAGAAGGAAGACAAAGACCTGTCCTTTTTGAATGTTCATGCTGTTGAATTCAGTGGTGACGAGAATGGGCAGGACGTCGTCGCCTGAGTCCACGGTCACAGCGAATAAGCGGCCGGAGCTGGGCGACCAGGCAAGGGCTTCGCTGACTTCGCCCTCGATGCGATAGACATTGCCCCGCAGGCTGTTGGCGTTGTCCATATAGGCCCCCACATCCAGGAGGGGAGTGGTTCGATACGGGGTGGAGGTTGAGGAGAGAAAAAGCCGGGATCCGAGGATTGCGGCGACGAGTAAGATTCCGGCCAGGATGAACCAGATGGGTTTGATGGTGGATTTTCCGCGACGTGCCATTGTTAAACAATTATAGCAGCGACTTGCCTGGGGCAAACTGGAAATCTTTCCAAGGCGCGAAATGAGGGGCGGAATTCGGCCGTCGGGGAGGTGTCGCTGTGGCCCGGCGTGTCAGAAGTCGGGGAGGCTTTCATACGCCGCCCACGGAGAAATTGTGGCTTTCGAGAAAGGTCCGCACCCGATCCGGTTGATCGCCTTGGAGTTCGATCTCCCGGCCTTCCACCGTGCCCCCGCATCCCAGGGATTTTTTGGCCGCTTGCAGCAGGGCGGTGATTTCCGGCGGAGAAAGGTGGGTGGGGATCTGACTGACCACCACGACCGTCTTTCCTCCGCGGCGCGCTTTCTCACGGCGCAATACGACCCGTGGGCGTTTGCGCCGGATTTCCGCGTTAGATTTTTCTGTGGCCAATCCTTCCGGCAGCCCCTTCAAGTTTAGCGCGGCGAAGGGGCTTTGCAGCGGATCCTTCGGGCCTGAGACCGGAACCTTTTTGTGGGGGGAGGGCACGGAACAATGTGGCGTCGCCTTATTTGGCGGCGCGCTTGCGGGCGTTGGCGTCGAGGATCTTTTTTCGGAGGCGGAGACTTTTCGGAGTCACTTCGACATATTCATCGGGAGCGATGTATTCGAGGCTGCGCTCGAGGGTCATCTGAATGGGCGGAGCGAGAGAAATTCCCTTGCCGTCGCCCTGGCTGCGCATATTGGTCAACTTTTTGGCCTTGCAGGGATTCACTGGCATGTCGTCGGGACGGGCATTTTCGCCCACGATCATTCCTTCGTAGATCTCCACCTGAGGGCCAATGAAGAGGCGGCCGCGTGCCTGGATGGTGTCGAGGGCATAGGCCATGCTGGTGCCGGCTTCCATGGAAACGAGGACGCCCTTGCCACGGCTGGGAATATCGCCCTTGTGAGCGGCGTATTCCTTGAAGAGATGGCTGGCGGTTCCGTGTCCCTTAGTGAGGTTGGTGAGGTCGGTCTCAAAGCCGATCAGGCCCCGGGTGGGGATGATGGCTTCGACGAGCACGTTGTGGGGATTGTGCTCCATGTTGGTGATCTCCGCCTTACGACCGGCGAGCGTTTGCAGAACGTCGCCGAGATTCTCATTCGGCACATCGACGTAGAGGGTTTCCATTGGCTCCTGGAGGGACCCGTCCTCGGAGCGCTGAAAAATGACCTCGGGACGGGAAACCAAAATTTCGAACCCCTCGCGGCGCATCTGTTCCACCAGAACAGCAATTTGCATTTCGCCGCGTGCCTTGACCTCGAATTGTCCGGCGACATCGGTGTCCGAATAGGCAAGGGAAACATTGGTGCGGGTTTCTCTGATGAGACGATCCTTGATCTGACGGGCTGTGAGCAATTTTCCCTCCCGACCGGCCAACGGGGAGTCGTTCACGCAAATGCTCATCGTGATGGTGGGGGGATCGATGTGTACGAATGGCAGCGCAGCGCGGGTCTCGTTGTCCGTGATGGTTTCACCAATAAATACGTCTTCGAATCCGGTCAGGCCTACGATGTCGCCTTCATGGGCCTCTTCGACCTGAACTTTTTCCAAACCTTCATGGCTGAAGATGGCGGTGATGTTGGCGCGAGTTTTGGTTTTATCATTGTGAAAACACACCACGCTCTCTCCGACTTTGACGCTGCCACTGCCGATACGACCGTAGGCGATCCGTCCGAGATAGTCGCTGTAGTCGAGGTTTGAGACCAAAAATTGAAAATAGGGTTGATCGGATTTTACGGGAGCCGGGATGTGCCATGCGATTGCCTCATAGAGGGGGACCATGGTGTCGCTGGGATCCACCAGTTCGCGTTTGGCGTAGCCCGCCTTGGCGCTGGCATAAATATGAGGGAAGTCGAGCTGCTCGTCGGTGGCATTCAGCTCAAGGAAGAGTTCGAACACCATGTCGAGAACCTTATGGGGCCGGGCATTTTCGCGGTCGATTTTGTTGATGACCACGATGGGTTTGAGGCCGTTTTCCAAAGCTTTGCGCAAAACAAATTTCGTCTGAGCCTGTGGACCGTCGTGGCTGTCCACCACCAGGAGGACACCGTTCACCATCTTCATGATCCGTTCCACCTCGCCGCCAAAGTCAGCGTGACCCGGCGTATCGACGATGTTGATGTGATAATCCTGCCAGCGGAAGGCGGCATTTTTGGCCCGGATGGTAATGCCCTTTTCCCGTTCGAGGTCCATGGAATCCATCATCCGGTCGTCGGTCTTTTGATTCTCACGGAATGTCCCAGCCTGCTTGAGGAGTTGATCCACCAAGGTGGTTTTGCCGTGATCGACGTGTGCGATGATCGCGATATTGCGAATTTTTTCTAGTTGATCCATAAAAAGTGAAGTTGAGGTGCCTGCTGAGTGCTGCGGGGCGGGGGACTATGGCGAGGGTCGTAAGCGCTGTCAATAGAGCGGATGTCCTGGATTTTGCTGCAAACTTTCTCACAGGTTCCCGCCGTTCAGGTCTTCTCCCCTATTGTTCGGAATAATTCCAGAGCAACCCGCCATCCACGACGACGGTGGTGCCGGTGATGTGGGCCGCATCTTCGCTGGCTAGAAATGCAGCCACACCCGCCACGTCGCCGGGTTTGCCCAGGCGGTTGAGGGGAATGTTGCCCAGGAGGCTTTTCATGAGATCCGGGCTCTGCATGAGCTTGGTATTGATGGGCGTTTCGATGGCACCTGGAGCGACATTGTTGATCGTAATACCGAGGGGCGCCAACTCGATTGCGAGATCGCGGCAGAGCATCTTGAGTGCGCCCTTGCTGGCGCAATAGGTGGAAAAATGGGGGACCGGGTGCCGTCAGGAAGGGCGGGATGCCTGATTTTTCTGATCAGCGTCGGGTTTCGGATGGCCAGGGCGGGCGGTCTCTCTCTCGAAACGGTGAGAGGAACGGAGGGTCCGACCACGACCAAAGGCGTTCAGGATGTTGATCGACTTCCGCATACACATTCCAGCTTGGCGGATGCAAAAATACCGGAGGCAGATGCATTAGGGCGCTGACGACCAGGAACAGCAGGAGAATCAGTTTTCCTCGCCAAGTTTGAAACAAGGCCGCGATGGCGGGCAGGCAAAGGAGCCCAAGGAGCGGAACGATCTCCGACGCCAGCCGTGAGCCCCAGCAATGGCCGCCCCACCACATCCCCCACGAACTGACGAGGGCGAGTTGCAGAGCTGTGACCATGAGGCAAAAGAGTATCCATCCCCTCGGCAGGTATTTCGCTTCCGGGGCGGGGATTCGGCGGCGCACCGAAGGAATGGCGGCCAGGAGAGCGAGTACGATCCATGGCTGATAAATGAGCAGCCCGCGACCAGGGCTCAGCAGAACACCGTCCAAGGCCGCTCCGGGGCCGCCCCACAATCTGGAAGACATCTGGTCCGCAGACGGGCCGGTAAGGTTTTGATAGATCAGCCAGTTCATTAGCATCCACGGGAGAATGGCCAGGGCGGTCACCAACCCGAGTCTGATGGCACGGCCCGGCGAACGCAGTAACACCCAGACGCCGAACGGGACTATGAACACGAAGGCGGAGAGTCGGCAGGCGAGCATCAGGGCGCAGGCTCCCCCCTGGATCCAGGTGTCGAATCGACCTGGTCGGCGGGCGGCGCGGAATTCGACAAGCAGGATTACGAGTCCGCCCAGAATGACCCCGTCGTGTTGCCACAAGGCCTGCCCGACGGTGGAATACATCGCGGATCCCACCCCAAGAAACATCGTCGCCACCCAGGCCGGCCCTGCCGGAACCAAGTGCAGGGCAATCAGGAAAAATAATCCCAAAGCGACGATCGCGACCGCGGAGGCTGCAAGTTTCTCGAGGCGGAATCGCACCTGGGGCTGATCGAATTGTGCTCCGGCGAGCCGTGCCGCCGCCGTCACCGGAAGCGCAAGAATCACCATCCCCGAGGGATAACTCGAATAAACGCCGCCGGGGGTGCGCAAAAACCAATACGGAAACGGGTCCTCTTCCTCTGAGTTCGGGAGATACTCCGAAAGTTCCCAATCTCGCTCGAGGATGAGACTTGCGGCGGCCAAGATGACGGGCCGCGTATCGCCCGAGCCCATCACCAAACTGACGGGGTGCGGATCGGCCGAACCGATCTCCAAACCTTTGGTGCCGTAAAGCATGGCCAGAGGAAAAACAATAGTGACCAGCGTCGCTCGCCAGGGCAGACGCAGGCTTCGCGTCGGATAAGCCAGACATTGGTCCCAATGTTTTCGCATTCGATCATTCACTTGCCGCCGATGGCTGGCATCGAGGCACCACCAGAGGACGGGAACCAGGAGCGCCAATCCGATATTTTCGAGGATGCCGCTATTTCCCTGCAGACATCGGACGCTGGCCCAAGCCGCCATGGTGACCTGCAATACCTTGATTCCACGCGTCATGGCGTTAAAGATCATACGATCCTGAATGCTCTGCATTTGTCGGGGCGTCAAGGCTGCAAGGCAGCCGATCTCAGCCGGGGAGGATCGCTTGATTTCTACCCTTTCGCCGTTGTGGCGGGCGATGAAGTCCGTCGGGTTTTGTGGGGAGTCCAGGATGGCGGAGAAAATTTCTTTGCCGCGGTGGGTCATTGCGTGAGACAACCCCGGGCTGATGCTGAATTGGATCTGGCTTGGGCTTGTTGTGATTTCCGTTTTGCTGGGCGGATTTTCCGGTCAGTTGGATGTGGTCACGAAGGCGGCTTTTAAATCCTGCGAAATGGCGGTGGTAAACATCGCAATTCCCTATATCGGACTGATCGCGCTTTGGTTGGGGGTCATGCGGCTGGCCGAGAAGGCGGGGCTGATTGAAATCCTGGCCCGGGGACTGCGACCGGTGATGAGCCGGTTGTTTCCAGATGTGCCTCCGAATCATCCGGCCATGGGGTCCATGCTCATGAACATGGCGGCGAATATGCTGGGACTGGGCAACGCCGCTACTCCGCTCGGACTGAAGGCGATGCAGGATCTGGAAACGCTCAATCCGCGTCCGGGGGTGGCGTCGAATGCGATGTGTACCTTTTTGGCGATCAACACGAGTTCGATTCAATTGGTGCCCGCCAGCACGGTCGCGTTCATGGCGGCCGCCGGAGCCCGCGATCCAACCGCGATCATTGGAACCGCATTTCTTGCCACCCTGTGCTCGACGGTGGTCGGCATTTCGGCGGCGAAGTTTCTCGAGAAACTTCCTGGCTATCGTCTTCCGCCCATTCCTGAGACTGCGGCGATCTCCACCCTGTCGGAGGCTCCTCCTCCCGCTGCACCCGCTGCTCCTGGGCGTGAGGCCCTGGGGGGGGTGCCAATCCCGCTCTGGGGGCTATTGATTCTGGCTGTATATTTTGGGTGTTTCGTGGCCTTTGGGGTGGAGACGGTTCGTGCTGCGGCTCCAGATAGTCCCGGGGCTTTTGTGGCCGCCGTGGCCCAGGCGATTTCCCTTTTGGCGGTGCCCTTCCTGCTTTCCTTCTTCCCCCTGTTCGCCGCCCTAAAGCGATTGCCTGTTTATGAGGAATTTGTCGAGGGGGCCAAGGAAGGTTTTCACGTAGCGATTCGGATCATTCCCTACCTCATCGCCATTTTGGTGGCGGTGGGAATGTTCCGGGCGGCGGGAGGAATTAAGATGATCACGGACCTCCTTGGGCCAGTTTTGGCCGCCGTCGGGTTTCCTTCGGAGTTGATGCCGCTCGTGCTCATGCGTCCGCTCAGTGGCGGGGGGGCCAATGGTATTTTTGTGGAACTGATCCAGGCCGGGGGAGCGGCGGGCGGGCCGGACAGCCTCATCAGCCGGATGGCGGGCTCAATCATGGGCAGCACGGAAACCACCTTTTACGTCATTGCCGTCTATTTTGGGTCGGTGGCCATTAAGCGCTCCCGGCATGCGGTTCCGGCAGGACTTCTGGCCGATCTCACTGGAGTGATTGCCGCCATCATCATCTGCCGAATGGTCTTTGCCTGAAACCTGAGAGCTGAAATTTGAAACCTGAAAACCTGCGCGATAGCGCATCCTCAAAATGGGCAACACTAGGTATCGCCGGGAG
>CALBXK010000318.1 GCA_937890535.1 uncultured Spartobacteria bacterium | reverse complement strand
TCCCCTTCCTGCCGAAATGATCGCTGCACTTCGGCATATTGAACCCGTGCTGCCCCCTTGACCTTGAGCTTGCACTTTTCTACCTCGTGCTCAATGCCTACCTGAGTTGGGCTGGATTTTGACCAGCCGAGAGCTAGAGCAAGGCGATGGCCGCGCACATCACTAGCATGGCGATTGACGGGAGTGCTTTCTGAATCGGGTCCTTCACTTTCAAATGCATGGTGAAAGCGCCGATCATGAGCACGCCGAGGGCAATTGCCGCCGGTTGGGCCAGCCCGGGAATCCAGATGGCCGCCAGCAGCGTTAGCGCCAGTCCTATTTTCAGAGCACCAACCAGATACATGGACCAGGAGGGCAGTCCATAGGTGGCAAACTCCCCGCGAAGGCTGTTCGCACCACCGCCGCGATAGGGCGTTTTCCGGCCCGCCCGCAAAATCCAGACATTGAGGATGCCAAGGGCTACGACAAGCTGCAAAGCGATGCGGATATGCCCGTCCATCAACCCACCCTCAACCAATCCAACGGGGGTGTAAAGTTTCTTCTGTAATTGCGTTTTTCGCTCCCTGAGCGCGAAGTTGGCCGGGGGCTGGCCAGTGTGGTTTCCTGTTGGGGTGTAGCCAAACACATCCAACTCAAACACACACACACATGACCAACCAAATTGACTCTGATCTTGTGAACACCGTTTTGCAACTCCTGACCTCCGAGGGCTCTTCCGGCTTTGCCGAGGGCCTTCGCCTCCTTGTCGATGAAGCCATGGTTCAGGAGCGCTCTGCCGTCCTCCAAGCTCGTCCCTATGAGCGATGTGAGGGGCGTCTGGGCCGCGCTAATGGCTTTAAACCCAAAACCCTCGCCTCCCGTGTTGGCCCGATCCAGTTCCGGGTTCCCCAGGTCCGTGAGGGCGTGGATTTTTATCCTAGTGCTCTAGAAAAAGGCATTCGCAGTGAAAGAGCCCTCATGCTCTCCCTCGCCGAGATGTATGTCCAAGGCGTCTCCACCCGCAAAGTCACCAAAATCGTCGAGGAACTCTGCGGCCACTCCGTAAGTTCCACTCAGGTCAGCAACTCCGCGGCCAAACTTGATGTCGAACTCCTATCTTGGCGGGAGCGTCCTTTGGGAGCCTGCTCTTATATGATCTTGGACGCCCGCTACGAGAAGGTCCGTCACGGGGGCCAGTTTGTGGACTGCGCCGTTCTCATTGCCATCGGGGTCGGACCCGACGGGAACCAGCAATCCCTGCCCATCCGCCAAAATCCAATCGTCCGGCGCATCCAGCATCGCATCAACCAGCGTTCGAACCATCTCGAATTCTTCCCCGCCAGATACCTCTCCACACCGCGTCGCACAATCTCGCTCACCGGACGATCTTCAGCCTCGCCATATTCCCGCAGTTTTCGCATGAGCGGATCGGGGAAAAGAATCGTCTCAATGAAACATCAGCAGGCGCTGAAGCAACCTCGACTCAATAAAGGTGAGGTTACAGATGAAGCAGAATTCGCAGTCTATCCTCGACCTGGGACATGGTGGACGAGGAGACGGCGTCCCAGCGGGTGACGAGCCGGTCCTTGCTGATGGAGCGTACCGCTTCGCAGAGGAGGGCGGAGGGATTTGTCAATCCGCCTTCCGGGGGCTGAACCACAACATGAAATGGGATGGGACGCAAAGTGGATGTGATGGGGATAACGACAACGAGGGCGGCACGGCTTTGATTGAATGCATCCACGGAAACGACCAGCACCGGGCGGCGTCCGGCCTGCTCGTGGCCGCGCACGGGGTTCAGATCGGCGAGCCAAATGTCGCCGCGGGCTGCGGATGAAGCCATCGGTCAAGGAGTGAAGGGCTCCAACCCATCGTTGCTCGTGGTGTCGAGCGACGAAATTTCCCGGTGATAGTTGGCCGCCGAATCCGCCGAGAGGCTGACGTACGCCGAACTGGCCTGCTCCAGAAACCGCTGGCGGCGATACGACTCCAATGCCGCATCAAGGACATCAGTCATAGTCGTATGCGCCTCCTGAGAGAGTTGGGTGAGAAGCGCCTTCCCTCGATTGGAAATGCGAACGGTGGTCGGCATAGCTGAAATATACATATCTGTTAATGCTTTTGTCAACATAACGTGCGTGTTTTGGGCCCGAATCCAGCGATTAAAGAGTTGCAGACATCAGGACCTCGCTTCACTGAAAATCATGGGAGCCCGGGGTATGGGTCTGACCACTCACGAGAGCTTCAACGTGGCGGGCAATGAGGTGAATGGTGCCGTGCTGGTTTTGCACCGGCCCTTCGACGACCAGATAGCGTTCCTGGGTGACAAGGAGGCGATGTTTTTCAAAGAAGGCGGAGTAAAGGATGGCGTTGGAGATTCCGGTTTCGTCTTCCAGGCTGACGAAAACGACGCCCTTGGCGGTACCGGGCCGCTGCCGGCAAATCACCAATCCCGCGATGCGGACGATGTGTCCCTCCGCCACCGCATTCAAATCGCTGGCCCGGAGAATGCCGGGCAATTCGGATCGCAAGAGGGCCATGGGATGCGGGCCAGTGGTGACTCCCGTGCCGGAAAAATC
>CALBXK010000317.1 GCA_937890535.1 uncultured Spartobacteria bacterium | reverse complement strand
TTTGCCATCGAGGCGGCTCCTTATGGTTTGCCGCTTTATCTGGAAAAACCGATTGCGACCAGCATGGCCCAGGCGCGGGAGTTGGAGGCAACTTTTGAAAAATCCCAGAGTCCGGTTCTGGTCAGTTTTCCCCTTCGAACCTCCACGCTTTGTCAACGTGCCAAACAGATTTTGGATCAAGGTGCTGTCGGGCGGGTCGAACACATTCAGGCGGTCAACTATGTGAGCTATGGCACCGTCTATTTTGAGTCCTGGTATCGGGACCATGCGGTGACCCAGGGGCTCTTTCTGCAAAAGGCCACCCATGACTTCGATTATCTGGCGTTCCTGGCTGGGGCCCCGATCACCCGGGTGGCAGCCATGAGTTCGGTGGGACGGGTCTTTCGCGATTCCGACACCAAGGGCGCCAATCCCGATCCGCTTGCCCTCTATTACGATGGCATTGGATCTCCGGAAACGGGGATGAATGAAGATTCTTCCAGTGCTTTGCTGGAATTTGGCAATGGAGCGAAGGGGGTTTACACCCAGGTGTTTTTTGCCAAGCGGAGCCCGAAACGCGGCGCGGTCCTTTCCGGGTTCAAGGGAACGGTGGAATTCGACTGGTATGAAAATACCGTCAAAACCACTCATCACCGGGAACCTTTCAATGACGTCTCTTCGGTGGATGGAACCGATGATCATTTTGGCGGTGACCGGATCCTGGCAGAGAATTTCGTCGCCATGGTGCGGGACAAGGCCTCGCCGGCGGCCTCACTGGCGTCTGGTCTGGCCAGTGTCTATGCCTGCCTTGCCGCCAAAGAATCCGCGGAAACCGGACGTTTTATCGAGGTTCGCCAAGTCGGCGAAGGTTGACCTTTTCGAGCCTTGCTCTTGGGCCACGTCTCCACAATTAACCCTAAAAAGGAAAATTGAAGTCCACTACAGAGTGTCACAGAGAAACTATATCCTGCGTCGAAAGACGGGAGAGGACATCGAGAAAAGAGAGGTTACTATGATAGAGCGGATCTCCCTCGGGAACGGCAGGAGCAGAATCTAGAACCGCTCCGCTTTCTCCACTCCGGGTCTGGAACGGAAAGAGCATCATATTCGGATTCAGGTAGTGCCGGAAGTAGGCATTATGGCACTTGGCGTAGATGGCAAGGCATTCGTGCTTCACGTCAGGGAGGGTGGTCGCCTGAGTCGCAAAGAGCGAGGCGCGCATCGCCTCGGGAAGGTTCCACCAGGGCATAGTAGCGTCAATGATTTCTCCCGTCCGATTATTGGCCGCCTTGAACATTCCCTCATGTCGTTCGTTGAACCCGGCTTTGACTCCGCCGATCAGGATTTCCGGAAGGAGGCTTTTTGCTCGTTCAAAAAGGAGGGCCCGCGCGGGGCTCATTCCCGTTCCATCAGTTTCCATCGAATGAATTGCAGAAAGCCCCAAGCCAACAAGCTCAACGCAATGGCCGGGGTCGAGATACTCGCTGGGACGACCAGTCTGCTGATCGACATATTCGCTGAAGAGTCTTGTTGCCGGATCAAAGTGTTGGTTCAGAACAAGCTCCAGCAATTGGCAACTGCGTCTGAAGAGACGAGCGCGGTCATGTTGGTCAAAGCCGGGCCGCGATGCTAGTGCCGGTACGGCGAGGAATAGCATGTGCCCGCATTGGCTTTGACCCCGGGGATTGCCTTTGGCGGGCTCCAAGTCGAAGAGTCCCTCGGTCACGTGGCCCGCGACCTGATCAAGTATTTCGACCCCTCTTCGACGCACTTCTGGGCTTGGGCTGAGAAGCAACGCCTTCGCGCAGAAAATGTCGCCGGCTCCAGATCTCCCAGGATCCGGTGCTTCTTGCGGTGCATTTAGGGGGTCCATTTCAAAGGACCGACCAATGCGGAAGGGGCATCGCTCTTTGTATCGGGAAAATATCTCCAGAATCGCCCCGGTCATGCTTTCAATGAGTTGGGAGAAAACTTTTCTCGTTGCCTCCTTCTCGTCGGAGGGAAGATTCAGGATGTCGAGGAATTCGAGATGTCGAACCAACGCCTCCACGCCCCGGCCTAGGAGCCAGGGGTAGATCACCTCGTAGCTTTCCGGGGGCAGATCGCTTCCCGTGTTCGGATTGAACTTCGTATCGACGTAGGGCCAGTCTGGCCGCAGGGCGTGCCGCTGGAGGACAAGGCGAATCCCGGTTTTCAGGACATGTTCGCAAAGGAAATTTCTGTAGGCATTTGATTCCAAAAAATCGAACGTTGGACCCGCAAGGATCAGTGGACTGTAGCTTGGAAGATTCACGAAAGTTGTGGATTACCGTATTCGAACCCAAACGATTGTCGTCAATATTCCAAGATCGGAACCTCAAGGGTGTCCAATCTATTGCTTGGAATTTCCGGACTGGAGGTGAATGGTTTCGGAATGACTGGCTGGGTCAACGCAGCATTCATTCTGGTTTATCTCGGCCTCATTTTGGGTGGAATCCCTGGACTGCGTATCGATCGTACGGGTGTGGCCATTCTTGGAGCGATTCTGCTGCTTGCTTCCGGGGCGGTGACCGAGAAAGAGGCGTTGCTTTCCATCGACCTCCCCACCCTGGCCTTGCTGTTTGGGTTGATGGTTCTTGCCGCCCAGTTCCAACTGGGTGGCTTCTATGCGGCGGCGACACGACGGCTCGGCCGAATCAAGGACAAACCGAGGTTCCTTCTGGCTGTCATCATCGCTTTTACCGGTCTGCTCAGTTCTCTGTTGAGCAACGATGTGGTTTGTGTCGCCGTGACCCCGCCGTTGCTCGCGCTCTGTGGTCAGCACCGGCTCAATCCGATACCGCATCTTCTTGGTCTGGCGTGTGCCGCCAATATCGGCAGCGCGGCCACCCTCATCGGCAATCCGCAAAACATCCTGATCGGGCAGAGCTTGGACATCCCATTCACAAAATACCTGCTGGTTGCCTCGGTGCCGACCCTCTTGGGTCTGGCGCTCACTTGGGCCGTTCTCGTCTGGCAATACCGTGGGCAATGGGAGGGTCCCGCGACGGACTTCGGTGCCGGTGATCCTCCTTTTGATCTTTGGCAGACCCTCAAAGGCGCGGCGGTGCTGCTGGTGGTCGTCTTTGTCTTTATCGGCGGCTTCTGGCCGCGCGAACTGGTGGCGCTGGCGGGCGGCGCCTTCTTGTTTCTGAGCCGAAAATTTCATTCCCGTCAGATCCTCGGCATCATCGACTGGTCGCTTCTGCTGCTCTTCATTTGTCTCTTTGTGGTCAACGATGCCTTTCAAAGCACGGGTCAGGCGTCGGCAGCGGTGGCGGCGCTCAAGGGGGCGGGGATCGATCTGGCCAATCCGGGTGTGTTGTTTGTCGTCACTCCGATTCTGAGCAACGTGGTTTCGAATGTGCCGGCGGTCATGCTCTTGCTGCCAAGCGCTCAGACCGTGGAAGCCGGCATGATCATGGCGTTGGCCAGCACTCTGGCCGGCAACTTCATCGTCGTCGGCAGCGTGGCGAATATTATCGTGGTGGAAAATGCCCGGAGGGCCGGAGTCACCATCAGTTTTTGGACCCACGCCCGCACTGGAATTCCGATCACTTTGGCCAGCCTCGCATTGGCCGCCGGTTGGCTCTGGCTGATTCTTTGAACCTTGCTTCAAGCGCTCGGGATCCATTCCCTGAAATTTTTGAAAGATGGCTGACGCAATTCCTCAATCTTCTGCGTTCGGGATATCCACCAAAAAGGGGATGTCCATCCCGCCCGGGACCCGTCGGAAGCTCAATGGTCTGAATTTTTTTTGCGGCTGATGTCGGTGACGGCATTGGCCCCTTTCTTGGCATTTATCTCATTGGCGTGGGAGGATGGGAGGAAACGTCGATCGGGCTTGTGCTATTGCTCATCGTCGGATTTGCCATGCCAGAAACGCTGCCAGGCCGTCGCCAAATATCCGATCGGTCCCCGGCGTGAACTGGCCCGGTTGAGGAAATCCATTGTCCCCAGTCGATATATTTTGAATAAAGGGGAGGGTTCCTCGTTGAAATAGAAAGTCCAGATGCGCCTCTTTTTTCTCGCTCTCCTAATCGCAGCCGTTGCCGGGGGTGTCCATGGGGCTTCCCTTGGCGGGCAGCTTGAGTTGGCCACAGCGGAGAAGGATCCCCACGCACAGATCGAGCTCATCCGTCGGATCTTGGATAACGAATCCGACGAGGTTTTGCGCCGCCGGCTCGTCAGCCTCTGGCTGGAGGTCGCCGATTACGAGATGGCAGAAATGGCCCTCAAGGAATGGAAAGCCGCTCCGCCAGGATTTTACGCGATTGTTGCGGCGGAGATCCTGGTCGGCCGGGACCGCAACCGCAAAGATGCCATCGCACTTCTGGAAGCTTATCACAAAAAGGACCCTGCAGATCGGGACGTGACGCTCCGCCTCGTGGAGGCGCTTTCCACTGAGGGCAATGCGACCCGGATCGACGAGGTCCTTTCCGGCACTCCAGGAATTGCGGATGACGGTGAGCTCCGGCTCCGGCGAGCTCAAGCCCGGCGGACCTTTGGGGACCTTGCGGGGGCCCTGGAGGATTTCTCCGCCGCCGATCAGATCGATTCAGAAATTGGGACCGACCAACGACCGTCCTTTGACCGTATCCGTGCCTCCCTGCCCGAGTTTCGGGCAACGACAGCGGTCTTGGCCGACCATCCCGACGATTTTGTTGCTCGGGTGACGCGGGCACAACTCTATCGCGAAGCTGGGGCGGGCTCGGGCTTGATCGCAGCGGATGCGAAAGCCGCCCTAACCCGCGTTCCCGATTCCGTTGCCGCCACTCTCCTCTATGTCGCCGCCACCCAAACTTCCGAGCAGGCCCTCAAGGACTTTTCGGTGGATCTTGGAAAATCCCCTCCGACCAGAGAAGCCCTCCGTAGCTTGGCGGAACTCGACGTCAGCATCGCCAAAAATCCGCGTGACGCCGAAGCCCTCGCCGCCCGCAGTTTCCTCCTTAACGATACCCCCGCCCAATATCTTCTGGGGTTGCGTGACGCCGAATCGGCTCTAAAGGTTGATCCCACCCTGGCCGAGGCTCACCTGGAAGGGGTCTATGCCTTGATCGAGTTGAACCGCACCGCGGAGGCAAAGAAACAAATTGAGACAATGCGGCGGGCGAAGGCTCCGGCTGCCCAGATGGCCAACGCGTACGGCTACCTTGCCAAGGATGAATTGGAATCCTACCGATTGAATTCCGCCTTGGACTACGCCACGAAGTCTCTGGAATACGAACCCTCGTCCAAACGCTACGCGACCCGGGCGGCCATTCTGCAGCGGCTGAACCGCGCGGCCGAGGCGCGAGAGGATCTCGGACGTGCCAAAGCGTTGGGAAAAAAACCATGAAGGCACCCCTCGCGCTCTTATTGCTCACGCTGGCCAGCGCCGCGGCCCTGCAAAAACCAGGCCAGCCCACGGCTCGCTCACCGTTTGGTGTCACTCCTCGGCCCGGCTCTCCGGCCCCGACAGATTCGGCCGGGGACCTCCAGATAGGAAACGACCCGAGGATATTTTTTCATGTGCCCGGAGGGGCGGGATTGACGGTCCTCGGTGCGGAAAGTGAGCTGGACGATTATTCGCATATCACGGTGACGTTTCCGACCGCCATGGTTTCGCCGGAGGCTTTGGACGGAGTTGTCGGGCAATCGCCGATCGCGATCTGGCCGGATCTTGACACCGAGTTTATCTGGACCACCCCGCAGCAGGGATATTTGACCGTGGCGGGTCCGAGGATCTCCGGTCAGACCTATCGCTTTCGCTTGAGGGAAGGATTGAAGGATCTCAGCGGCGCGGCGCTGGACACCGAAGCTTGGGGGGTCGAAATGACGGCGCCTGCATTTCAGGTTACGGAAGACTATGGACAACGAAATCGCCTGAACGCCCGCCCGCAGGTCCCGTTGACGTTCAACTATCCGGTGCGGCTTGAAGACGCCGCCCGCGGGGCTTGGTTCCAGGATCGGGTCACCCGCGAGCGTTTTCCCGCTGAGATTCTGCTCAATAGGTCCGGAGCGGATATCCCCCCGCTTCCAACTGAGGACCGTCCACTCCCCGAAGGGGAAAAAGTTTATGATGTCCGGGTGCGCCCGTTGGAACCCCTGCCGGTCGGACGAATGATGGATTTGGTGGTTGAGGGTATTCGCGACGCCACCGCCGGACGGGGTCTTCCTTATCCGCGGGTGTTTCCCCTCGGTCGCACCCACCCGCTGGAGATAGCCTATGTGGTTGCTACGAATTATCCCCTGCAGGAACCCCGGATCGAAGTCAAATTCTCCGAGGTCTTGGGAGACGGGTCCCTCCCGGAAAATCCGTTGGTCATTTCACCAGAGGTTCCTGATTTGCGCTTCCGCAAAGAGGGAGCATATCTGATCGCAAGCGGGAAGTTTCAGGTTGGCACGCGCTATACGGTGACGGTTTCGGACAAAATTCCCGGCTTCAGCGGCTACACACTTCCCGAACCCGAAAAATGGGGAGCCTCGGTTCGTCCCACCCCGCCGACGGTGTTGTTTCCTGCCGGGACGGTGCGGCAGCGATCGGCTCTCGGCATGCGCTTTTCCTTCTA
The DNA here is from genome assembly GCA_937890535.1 of uncultured Spartobacteria bacterium. Classification (GTDB taxonomy): domain Bacteria; phylum Verrucomicrobiota; class Verrucomicrobiia; order Chthoniobacterales; family Terrimicrobiaceae; genus CAMASH01. The sequence goes on along the minus strand of CALBXK010000317.1, from coordinate 9,802 downwards.
TCAGATCCATACAGGAGAGTTGAGTTGGAAGTTGGCCCGGGTCCCGTTGGACAAGTTGCCGGCCGTCATGGCACGAAACAAGGAGTTCACTGAGAATAAGAAAGATGCCGAGGGATTTGCGATTTGGAACAAGGAGGGCTTCCTCCAACAAGCGACCACCGAAGAATTGATTCCGGCCTTTGGTCTCGAAGTGGTGGCCACCGGATCAGTCGCTGCCGCGGAAGAGAGTTCCGGAACCCTGCGGGAAATTTCCTGGCAGCCCGAGTCGTCCGAGATTCTCTCCGGCCCGATGTTGCTTGAGATGAGCGGTCCCACGGCGGACGGTCGTTTGGTGGGTAATCGGGCGTTGATCTATTTTGGTCACACCGCCATTACGCGTAAGGTGTCCGCGACGGAAACGGTGCTGCGGGTGGCCCGTATGAGCACCGGAGAGCCGGTGGCTGGCTCCCGGGTCACCGCCCATGATAACAAAATGGAAGAGATCGGACGCGGGATCACAGACCGCGAAGGTCTGGTCACCTTTGCTCAGGATCTGGCGGCGCGGGCGGTCTGGTACCAGGCGGATGAGGACGGGGCCACCACCCTCCAACCGGTGGCGCTTTCAGACAAGTTCCCTTCCGGATACCCGACGACCATTCGTCCGCCCCCGTATCGTTCCTTCTCCTTCACCGATCGACCGCTGTACCGGCCTGGCCAGGAAATTTCTTTCAAGGGGTTGGTTCGATCGGAAAAGGAAGGACGTTTGGAGATCCCCAAGGGGACCAAAGTGGAGTGGAGCATTGAATCGGGTTATGGCAGCGAGGTTTTTGCCACGGGAAAGACGACCATTGACCGTCAGGGCGGCTGGAACGGAACCTGGACGTCTCCGGCGGATGGCCCGATCGGGACCATGACTCTCAAGGCGTCGGTGGATGGCATCGCTCTCGCCCCCGCAGCAGAATTTCAGATTGAGGAATTCCGCAATCCGCTTTTTTCCGTGGTCTGTCAACAAGGCCAGGCGAAAGCCCCCGCCGAAGCCGTTGTTGAGGTGCAGTCCCAATATTTCCACGGGGCTCCGAATGCCACCGCCGCGGTGCGATGGACTGCGACCTGGTACGGGGATTCCAGCGATGGATACTACAACGGGGACGATGACATGGTGCGGGTGGATTTGCATTCCGAACACGCGCCGCGAAATACCTTCAGCGCCGAAGTTTCAGGAGAAGCGGCACTGGATAAAGATGGTCAGGTGACGTTGCGCTGCCAGCCGCCGTTCCCGGATTCCGGGAATCGGGCCTACTGCCACGTGCAGTGGAGGGTGGACGTGACCGGACCCAACGGGCAAACCCTCACGGGCGGGTTGGCGCAGCAGGTGCCGATGGCACCGGTGTTGCTTGGGGTGAAGGTCCTTGCGGCATCCGGAGACTCATTGGTGTTCCGCTGGGATGCCGAAACCCCCTTCGGTTCCGCGCCTGCGGCCGTGCAGGCGACGCTCTTTCAAGTGGTCACTAAATCAGCCAAGGAACGGCTGGCGCCGGACGTGTATCGGTACCGGAATTTTGATCAATTTGTTTCCGTCGATCACCGGGATCATGTGACGGAGAACTCTCTCACGTTTCAGCCTCGCGAGCCGGGACGCTATGTCCTGGTGGTGGCCCCGTTGCCGGGGAACGAAGGGATGCCGGTTAGCGAAGAAGCTTATCTGGCGGGCGGCGATCCCTCGGAAGTTCCGGTGGACGGCGATACGGCGGCAAAGGTGTTTTCTCTCACCGGCGGGCGCACTCCGGAAGACGCGGCTTGGAAGGTGGGGGAAACTGCCGCTCTGACCGTATTGTCTCCCACTGGGGGAGTGGCCTGGGTGAGCGTGGAGACGGACCATATCCTCGACACCTTCACGTTGCCGATTGAGGGAAATACGACCCGAATCGAGATTCCGGTTAAACCCAACTACGAACCCAATGTTCACGTCTCGGTCTATATCCTGAGACCCGGCGGAACGGATCAACTGGCCGGGGAAATGTTTGGTTCGACGGATCTGGCGGTCATCGCTCCGAATCGCACCCTCGATCTCGCTGTCACGGTGAAGGCGGAAACCTTTACTCCCCGGGAAACAGTTTCCGGCCAGGTGCGTGTCACCGCCGCCGGCGAACCGGTGGCGGGTGCGGATCTTGCGATCTATGCGGTGGACGATTCCATTCTGGAACTGGGGGGATGGGAGCGGCCCCATTTCCTAAATAACTTTTTCCCCCAGCGCCCCTTTGGAGTTGCGACCTACAGCGCCCTCGATGCCTATGTGGACCAATGGGCGCCCTCCCGGTTGAGGGAAAAAGGATTTGTGATTGGCGATGGTGGGGACGGTGAGTTCGGCAACCTCACCTTCACGCGGAAAGATTTTAAACCCATCCTCTTTTGGCATCCCAACGTGACCACCAACGCCCGGGGCGAGGCGAGTTTTTCCTGCAAGGCTCCGGATAATCTGACCCGCTTTAGGGTCATTGCCATCGGTCAGACGAAGAACAGCCAGTTCGGGACGGGCGATGCAACATTCACCGTCAGCAAAAACCTCCTCATCGATCCCGCCCTGCCCCGCTTTGTCCGCGAGGGGGACGAGATTGAATTGCGGGCGGTGGCCCGGCAAAAGCTTTCGGAGAATGATACCCTCACCGTCCGCTGCACGGTGGAAGGGGCCTTGGAATTGCTCTCTGAACCCAAGGCGGAAGTGTCGGCCGGAAAGGATGCGCCAGCTATTGTGCGATTCCGTGCCAAGGCGACGGCGGTCGGGTCCGCTACGGTAAAATTTGATGTCGTTTCGACCCGCGACGCCCAATTGACGGATTCTGTGGAAGTGACGCTCCCCGTCGCGGAGCCGGTGATTTTGAAGCGGGAGTCTGTGGCGGGTTTGCTTCCCCAAGGTTCCTTCGCGCTGCGTGAGGTGGCCCCGGCTTCCTGGAAGGATGGGACGGGAACTTTCCGTCTCGCGGTCTCGACGACTCCCTGGCTGTCGAAACTCATAGGGTTGCCCTACCTGCTCGACTATCCGCACGGCTGCCTGGAACAACAGACCTCCCGGCTTCTGGCCTGTACCCGGCTCGGGGCTCTCTTGGACTATTTGCCGGAGGCAAAGGCTCGCCGAAAGAATTACGAAAATGTGATCACCGAGACTTTCAAGGTCCTTGAAGCGTCCTTGTTGCCGAATGACCTGTTGCCCTATTGGCCTCAGGGGGCCGAACCCAATGATTTTGTCACGATTCAGGCGGCCTGGTGTGTGGCAGGAGCCGAGGCGGCTGGGTTTGACGTCCCGTCCCGTCTGGCGTCGGAACTTCCGGGCACCTTGGAAATGATGGTGACCGGTCAGTCCCGGCGCAACCCGAGTCCCTCGTTGCGGGCGTTTGCGATTTTTGTTCTGACCCAATTCGAGGGCGAGCGATCCGAAGCGGTCCGGGCGGCCGCCGAGGAATTGTATCTCCGCCGGGATCATCTCACGGGGGAAGGCCGGGCCTTTCTCGCTCTGGCCCTGCATGCGATGGAGATCGCACCGAAAAAACAGAAGCAACTCATCGCCGAGTTGCCTGAGACATTTGATGGGATGGCCTTTCAGCCGACCACCTTTGCTTCCGCCACCCGCGCCGAAGCACTCTGCACCTGGGCCAGGCTCACCATACAGCCCGACCGGTCCCAGAAAAAACTCAAGCAACGGCTCAATACATTGATGGAGTCTTCGACCAGTTTGTCCACCCAGGAAAACCTCTGGTTGCTTGTCGCCTTTCAATCCCTGATCGATTCGAGTCCGAATCCCTCCCTGAAAATTGGCTCGATCCAACCCGTGCCGTCCGAAGCCTCCGCCAATGGCAGCGGAGTGGCCTGGGCCGCCCGCGCCCTGACTGATCTGGCCGACTTGGTGGTGACCCGGTTGCCTCGCCAGAAGGTTCCCGGCAGTTACGTTCTCACCGCAACCTATTCCGACGGTCAGCGAAACCCCGGACCGGAGAGCCAGGGAATGCACGCGGATCGTTCCATAAAGAACCTCACGGATCCGGCCCGCACCGGTACGGAATCTGCGCCCTTCCGTCTCGGCGATCAACTCCTCATCTCCTACCGTCTCTCCTCGGAGAAATCTCAGAGCTATGTGGCCCTGGAAGATTTGCTTCCCGCCGGGATTGAAGTGGTGAACCCGAACCTGGCCCTCTTTGGAAAACACTTTTCGCTGCCCGAGCTTTCCGGAGGTCCGATCCTCGACGCCTCCCACGTGCAAATGCGGGATCAGGAAACGAACGTGTATTTCGACAGTTTCCCGGCTGGCGGCGGTGCCTATGCCGTGCTGGCCCGGGCCACGGCGGCCGGCCACTTTATTTGGCCGCCCACCCAGATCCAGCCGATGTATGACAGTCGCATCTTCGGGCGTTCCTCCTCCGGCTCATGCACGATCGTTTCCGAAGATTGAAGGGTTTTGCGGTCCGGCGCCTCCTCGTGGCCCTGGGGGTTCTCGGCGTCGTTCTTGCGGTTGCGGGCTTGAATCAGGATTATTTTATTGGGCCACTTCCGGATGGGTTATTTCGCCCGCCCCCCGCGACCCCCTCCCTGGCCGACCGCCGGGGACGCGTCTTGGCCGTTACCGCCACCGATTTTGCGCGGGACAGTCGACCGATCCCCCTCTCTGCCATGGGACCCTGGTTGCCGCAGATGACGATCGGAATTGAAGATCATCGATTTTTCAGCCATCACGGCATGGATTTTCAGGCCTCCATCGGGGCGGCGTGGCGAAACCTCCGTCATGGTCGGGTTCTCTCCGGGGCATCAACGATCACTCAACAGTTGATCAAAATTTGTTCACCCCGTGCGACGCGAACCCTGGTCGTGAAGGCGAGAGAGGCTCTGGCGGCCCACCGCTTGGAACGGCTATGGTCCAAATCCCAAATCCTTGAGTCTTACCTCAATCGTCTCGATTACGGAAATCGCCGCCTGGGACCCGAAGCGGCCTCCCGGGCGTATTTTGGCAAGGCAGTCGCCGACCTGACCCTGGGCGAAGCAATCTATATGGCCGGTCTCCCCCAATCTCCAACCCGCCTGAATCCTTGGAGAAATCCTTCCGGGGCTCTCGCCCGCTATCAAAGAAATGTTCGCCGCCTTGCGGCCCAGGGTTGCCTCCCTCCCCATGCGGATGCGGAACGTCTGGCCGCCTCCCCTCCCCGGATTCAAAATAATCCTCCGCCCGCGGAAGCCGGACATTTTGCCGTCATAGTTGAAGCGACCCGGCCGGAATCCTCAAGGCGTCACACCCTGGCCGGTCGCCCCATTCCCACAACATTGGACAACGATCTGCAACTCGCCGTGGAACGATTGGCGAGGAAGCATCTCGCGGCGGTTTCCGGTCAGGGTGTAGGAGACGTGGCCGTGGTCGTTCTGGAAAATTCCACCGGCGCGGTGCGGGCTCTGGTCAGTGAGGGACCCGCCCATCATGCCGCCATCAATGCCGCCCTTGCGCAACGAAGCTGCGGTTCGACCCTGAAACCGTTTCTTTATCTGGCGGCCATCGATCAACGACTCCTCACCGCCGCCAGCCTCCTCCCGGATACTCCCAATGCTGTCACCTCCGCCTACCGGGACTATGACCCGCAGAATTTTTCCCATCGCTATCACGGTCCGGTCCGGGTTCGCGAAGCGCTTGGAAATTCAATGAATGTGCCTGCCGTGGTGACCCTGGCCCGCTTGGGGGCGAGAGAGACTTTTGCTGAAATGCGGACCTGGGGGCTGAATTTTCCTGCGAGCTTTAGCGACTACGGGGCTGGGTTCATCCTCGGTAACGCCCCGGTCCGGCTTTTCGATCTCGCGGCCGCCTATGCCGGCTTGGCCCGTGGCGGACTGGCCTGGAAGGCCCGGCTGACTCCGGGCGATCCGGTCGAGAGCCGGGTTCCGGCGACGGCGGAGGCCTGTGCCATCATCACCGACATTCTTTGTGATAACGAGGCCCGTCGCCTCAGTTTCGGACTGGCCTCGCCTCTCCACTTTGCGGCACGAACCGCAGTGAAGACGGGCACAAGTTCCGGATTTCGAGACGGCTGGTGCGTCGGTTTCAATGGGAGTCACACCGTGGCGGTGTGGGCGGGAAATCTCGACGGCCGAGGCATGGGGGAAATGCTCTCGGTGCGTTCTGCCGCCCCCCTTTGGGCTGCGGTCATGAAATCCCTCTACGCTTCCGGCGACGCAGCGGTGCCGGAGTTGAAGGAAGGTCCCACCTTGCGCAATCTTGCGGTGGCCCAGGAATCCGGCCGGCTGCCGCGGGCCGGGGAGAAAACGGTGAAGGAATGGTTTCTGGCTGGCACCGAACCGACCACTCTCGCCGCAGACACCTATCGGGATGGTGTCCTTTATCTCCCGGACGAATACGCGGAATGGTGTGCCGGTCCTCACAACCACCTCGGGGCCAAAGTGCGGACCAAGGGGTTGGAAATTCTCTTCCCGAAAGAGGGGACGGTGTTTGAGTTCAATCCGAACTTGCCTGCCGGCCAGCAGTCGTTGCCATTGCAAGCCACCGCCACGGATTGTCAGTGGTCGGTGAACGGCCATCGGCTCGAGACGCCATTCCTTCCACTCCAACGTGGACAATGGCATCTCTCCGCTTCGGCAGGGGGCCGCGAGGCCAGTGCGAATTTTACGGTTGAGTAGATGCCTTGGCAATGGCGTCCACCACCCCGGGAATGTCATGCTTTTTGGCTTCGATATCTACATCAAGGCCCAGCCTGCGCAGGGTCTTGGAGGTGATTGGTCCGATGCTGGCGGTCTTGAGGTTGGCAGGTAGCGGGAGCTTCAAGGCGACAAAATTCTCTGCTGTTGAGGAACTGGTGAAAGTGATCCAGTCCGCCCCCTCCTCGCGGAATCGTTTGATGCCCCCGGAGACGTCGTCAGTTTCCGGCACGGTGCGGTAGGCGATCGCTTCATCCACGATGGAGCCCAACTTGGTCAGTTCGGTCGCGAGCAGTTCCCGGGCCCCTTCGGCCCGTGGGAGGAGGAACTTCAGGTTCTCCACGCTTTCGACCTTCTTCAGTTCTTCAATAATGGCCTCGGCAACATACTTCTCCGGTTGGAGATCGACCTGAAGATGGAAGCTCCGGACCCGGTCGGCCGTGGCGGGGCCAATGGCCGCGATCCGGGCGTTTCCGATGTCCCGGGCGTCGCGGAAAATCTCGTAAAAAGCGGTAAAGAAGGCATCCACGCCATTGGGGCTCGTGAAGATAATCCAGTCGTACACATGGGCATCGGCCACGAGTTCATAGAATTCGCGCTTTTTCGGTGTGGGTTCGATCCGAATCGTCGGCAGTTCATAGGCATCGGCGCCCAGGGCGCGCAGGCGTTCAACGAGATCGCCGGCCTGTTTGCGAGTTCGGGTGACCGCGATGCGCCGGCCAAATAAGGGGAGGGTTTCAAACCAGTTGAGGGACTTGCGCAGACCCACGACTTCGCCAAAGACGGCCAGGGCGGGAGCTTTGAAATTCGCAGCCTTTGCCTTTCCCGCAATCTCCGCCAGCGAGCCCGTGAGTGTCTCCTGCCGACCGGTCGTGGCCCAGCGGATCAGGGCCACGGGGGTTTCCGCTGCCATGCCGCCGGATTGCAATTTTTTAGTGATGGCGTCGAGGCGCTCGACGCCCATCAACATGACTTTGGTGCCGGGCATGCGGGCGATGGCGTCGAGATCCAGGTTCGACTCCGCCTTGCTGGGATCTTCGTGTCCGGTAAAAATGGTCAGGGCCGTATTGTGCGCCCGGTGGGTGACGGGAATTCCGGCATAGGCGGGTCCGGCGAGGGCCGAACTCACACCGGGGACGATCTCGAACCGGCAGCCGGCCTTGGCCAAGGCCTCAGCCTCCTCCCCGCCCCGCCCAAAAAGAAAGGGATCGCCGCCCTTGAGGCGAACCACGGATTTTCCGGCCTGAGTCTCCTTGACGAGAAGGGCATTGGTTTCCTCCTGGCTCAGGGTGTGGGCGCCGGCCTTCTTTCCGACGTAGATTTTCTCGGCGGCGGTCGGCGCAAAATTCAACAAGGTCGGGTTGCAGAGATAATCATAGATCACGACTTCGGCCTGTTCGAGGCAGGCGCGTCCCTTGAGGGTGAAGAGCCCAGGATCGCCGGGGCCGGCGCCGACGAGATAGCAGATTCCTTTTTTCATAGAGTGTTTTTTGGTCTGACGCGGAAGTTGCGAATCATGAGTGATCCCAGACCTTCCAATTTTTTGTTGCGGCGGCCGATGCCATTTCCGCGTCGAAGGTTACGAGGGTGAGATTTTCCACCACATCCTCGAGTTGGGAAAAGATAAAAAGATGGCCCGCATCTGCGGAGCGGAGTTTTGCCATCGCATTGAAGCGGCAGATTTCATCCGCCTTGCCCTGCGGCATATCGATCCAGCAGGTGGCATCAAGAAAGCGCAGCCAATTTTTTTCCTGGAGGGTGGAGAATCCCCGTCGCTGCATGGCGGCGTGGGTTTCTATGCGCATCCACCACCAGGCGTAGACCGATTGGGTCGCCGAGGCCGCCCGAGTCGCTTCTTCCGAGTGTGGTTCCCGGTAGATCAGGGCAAGCACCGCGCTGCTATCCCAGTAGGCGTTCACTAGTAATCCTGGCCGTTGCGGACCAAATCAATGGAGGAGATGTCGATTCTTCGATCCGGTGCCAGTTCGGGCTCGATATTGCAGAGCGGCATCTCAACTTCCTCGCGAGGGGGAGTTAGGGTCAGGCCCCTGCGTTTGAGGACCTCGCGCTCGACCATCCGTCGCGGCCTCGGTGAATGAACCCCGTCGATTGGTGAGACAACCGCGACGGGTTTGTCCCGGTCGCAGATTATAATGACCTCCTTCATTTCCCGGACCTGCTTGAGATAGTGGCTCAAATGGGCCTTAAACTCAGCCGTCTTAACATTCATGGATTAAACGTGACCATGTTTTGTGGTCAAGTCAAGGGAGGTGTTCGTGACCCATTCCGCGATCGGTGAGAACCTAAGCGAGGAGGGGAAGGTCTGGGAAATAACGCCGGAGGTAGCCACGGTCGATGGCGGCGAGACGGTCGGCCTGGACGCGGGCGTGGGCGGCGATAAGGAAATCGGGGAGAAGATCGAGGTGCGGTCCACCTTCGCGACGGTAGCGAAGGAAAATCTGGCCGGCGAGGTAGGCGGCGGCGGGTTCGATCGGGTCGTAGTGGATGTGGAGCCGTTCCAAATCGGCGCGAGCGGTTTCGAGAGTCGGATAGGCCACGGAGAACTCGGCGAAGGCCGCGGGAGAGAGGATCAATGTCCCTTCGCGAGCGGCGGATTGGAGCAGGTCTCTCCATGGTTCCCAGCCGGTTTGTTTGCGGCAGAGCAGGATGAGGACGGAGCTATCGAGGGCGGTGCGCATGAGAATGACGAAGCGGAATCAAGTCCCTACCTTTCGGTCGGAGGGAGCTCGACCGGCCCGCGCAATTCTTTCATGACTTGAGACATATCCATTCCGGCCCAGAGGTCACGGGCCTCCTGGCCAAATTGTTCCCAGGCCTCCTTGGGAATCTCCCTGGTGGCCTTGAGAAACGGCGCATTTTCGTCAAATTCAAGCACATCGCCCGCCTTCAGGTGGAATTTCGAGCGAAGAGGCAACGGAATGGTGATTTATCCCTTACTGGTAAGAGTGGCTTTCACGACTTAAAAGTAAGGCTGAGAAGTAAGGATATCAAGGTGGCTCCCCGATTGGGGAAGATGTGCGCTGGATGAGAGGGAGGGCTTCCGTAACACGCTCTTCATAAATGATCCTAGAAACAGAAATGAACCACAGAGCACAGAGATCACAGAGGGAAAATGGATAAG
>CALBXK010000316.1 GCA_937890535.1 uncultured Spartobacteria bacterium | reverse complement strand
GAGGAGTTTCGCAAACGGATCGAGGTACTTCAGAAAATTGCGACGGATGAGATCACCAACGCGGAAAGAATGCTCCCGGTCTTGGAGGCGGATCCGCGAATCGGCTACGGCTATTGCTACGGTCCGGTCTATGATGCCGAGATGGTGCGGGCCAAAATTGCCCAGTGCCGGTTTGTGCGGGATGAGGAACTCCCTCGCTTCAGCCAGGTGATCCGATTTCACGTTTGGCTGGATTCCCCTTAAGCTTGGGGGTTCGGCGGGGAACCCTGCGCTCTGATTGCGGTGAGACTTGGCAGCCGGCCCGTGATGGGCGATGGTGCCGTCCTTGTGAAAAGCGCCAACTTGCTCGTCGCGGCCAGCGAATCCTCCGCCGATATGTTGTATGCCTCTGGGTTTCGGGCCCCGGATGCTTTTGTCTTTGTGAGTATCGAAGACCATACCGAACTCCTACTGAGCGACCTGGAGGTTGATCGGGGGCGACGCGAAGCCAAGGTGGACGAAGTCCATTCCTATTCGGAATGGGAAAAATCAGTGCAGGGACGGAAACACAAGAAGCCGTCCCAAGCCACCGTGTTGGCAGCGTTTCTCAAGGCGCGCAAGGTGAAGCGGGTTCGCGCACCAGGTGATTTCCCTCTGGGTCTGGCCCGTGAATTGGAGCGCGAAGGATTGGGTTTGAGCCCGGTGCCCGGCTCCTTCTTTCCCCAGAGGGAGCGAAAAACCGCTTCCGAGGTTCGCGCCGTACAGGCGGCTCTCCGCATCACCGAGGCCGGCTTGGCCCGGGGTATGGAGGTCCTCCAGGCCTCCACCATCCAGCGGGATCACGTTCTGCGATGGCGGAGGAAGATCCTGACGGCGGAGATTTTGCGTCAGGAAATGGAGGTGGCCGTGGTGCGGGCCGGCGGGGAAGCGCGGGGCGATACCATCGTCGCTTGTGGAGAACAGGCCTGCGACCCGCATGAACGTGGCTCCGGGCCGCTCCGGGCCCATCAACTCCTCATTCTCGATATTTTTCCAAGAGATGCCTGCAGCGGATATTTTGGGGACATGACCCGCACGGTGGTTCGAGGCCGGGCCAATGCCGAACAACGCCGCCTCTGGGAGACTTGTCTGGAGGGTCAAACCATGGCTTTCAAGGCCATGAAGCCGGGGGCGTCGGGAAAGACAATTCACCAATCCATCAAGGCATTTTTCGGCACCAGCGGTTGGCCGACCAAGATTCACGAGGGGCGGTGGCAAGGGTTTTTTCATGGCACGGGGCATGGGCTCGGATTGGAAATTCATGAAAACCCCCGCTTTGCCGCGACCGAATTTCAAACCGGTCAAATCATGACCGTTGAGCCCGGGATTTACATGCCGGGTCTCGGCGGAGTGCGTCATGAGGATGTGGCAGTCATCACCGCCAAAGGAAAACGGGTTCTGAGCAGTTTTCCCAAAGAATTGGAGATCTAACAGATTGCCCGCGGGACCGGAGGGATGAGGGTCAGCAGCTCGCCCGCTTCGGCAACATTCATCCCTGCCTGGATCCAATGGAAACTTGCGTTTTTCGGTACTGACTCGGGGAACTGTCATGCGCATTGCGAAAGGCACGGCTGAAAGCAAAAAGGGACTCGTACCCGCATCGTTCGGAAATCTCTTCGATTCGCAATCGCGTGTCGCTCAACAACTCACACGCGTAATTGAGTCGAATTTCTCGAGCATGTCGACCCACCGATCTCCCGGTGGCCGCCCGAAATCGATTTCGCAGGGAGCTGGCGGAGACACCAAGATGAAGGGCCAATTCTTCGATCGAAAGCGGGCGGTGACGATTGTCAAAAACGAAACGGTTGACGGCGGCAACAAGATCCGCATTTTGATCCTTGAATCGCGGTGTTGCCGGTTCGGGCCTCGGTTTGTTTTTCACCGCCCGTACCATGTCGTGAAGCCATAATCCGAGGTGCAACGGGAGCGCGTCCTCCCGCGAAGGAGATTGCCAGGCCCGCAAGAGATTCCGCAAATGGATCAAGCCATCCTCCTTGAGATAAACTCCACCGCAATTGCGCAACGCGTCCAAGCGGGGATCCCGGGAATGTTCGAACGAGATGAAAACCCAATGGATGGCCGGAGGGGATAGATCCACGTAGCAATGGGACTGGAAGGGGAAAACCAGAAGGCTTTGGTGGTCTCGTAGGGAATGCATCCGGGCATCGACCGCAATTTTCCCCGCACCGCCCAAATTTGCGATCAGGATGAATCGATGATGTTGATGCTGGGAGTGAGCCATAAGTTTGGAGGCCTCCCGCCGATGGAATAACAAGATATTGGCGGGACAAAGTGGAAGCGTGTCTGGCTTCCCCTTCCAAAAACTTCCCGGGCGTGCCAGGCGGAGAGACCTTCGAAGGATCTCAGATTTGACCCCTGACAGGTCCAAGCTCACGGCCGCGTTCCGCCTTGTCATATATGTTAAATATTATGTCAGAATTGAGCTAGATTGACACAAACAATCCTCGTTAGAAGGAAGGCATGACAAAAGCATCTGAACCTGTGCGGCTGGGATTGATGGGCTGCGGCCAACGACTCCGGAGTGTCGTCGAGGCCCTCTTGTTGGCGGGAGGCGATCGGATTGAAGTGGCGGCTGTGTATGATCCGGACCCTGGGTCCCAGGCCGAAGCCTTTTCCGCGTTTGGGTCCGGCATCGTCAACTGCGCCTCGGAAGAGGAATTGGCAACCCTCTCTTCGCTGGACTGGATTTTTGTCGGTTCTCCCAACACCCATCATGCGCGACAGTCCGCATTGGCACTCAGGGCCGGCAAAAACGTATTCTGTGAGAAGCCACTTGCCATCGATTTGGAGGATTGCCTGACCGTCCGGGAGGCGGTTCGGGAAACGGGCCGCACCTTTGCTTTTGGTCTCGTGCTGAGGTATTCCCCTCATTATCAAAAAATCCGTGATCTGGTGCATTCCGGCGTCATAGGAAATCTCATTTCCTTCGAGTTCAACGAGACACTTCCTTTTAATCACGGGGGATATATTTTTGGAAATTGGCGGCGACAGCGCGCGGTGGCCGGAACCCATTTGCTGGAAAAGTGCTGTCATGATCTCGACATTGCCAATTGGATCACGGAAAGCCGCCCGCGACGGGCCGCCAGCTTCGGCGGGCGGGATTTTTTTATTCCGGTTCATGAAAGCCATATTTCCCGGATTGGTCCAAATACCGAAGGACTCCCTGCCTATCAAACCTGGCCCGACCCCCATCGGGTCAATCCTTTCTCCGAGGGAGCGGATATCGTGGACAATCAGGTGATCATCATGGAATACGAAAACGGAGTACGAGCCACCTTCCACACCAACTGCAATGCGGGCATCCCCGAAAGACGATTCTATCTTTGCGGCACCGAAGGCAGCCTGCGCGCCGATGCCTGCACCGGACAAATCGAGTGGAAGCGCATTGGCCATGAGACGCGCATGGAACAATTCGAAACCAAAATCAAACACTCTCATGCCGGAGGCGATGCCGTCATGGCCCAGGGATTGGCCGATACGTTGTTGCGAAATGAGCCGCCTTTGGCCTCTGTCGACGAGGGCGTTCTCGCCTGCATCACCGCTTCGGGCGTCGATAGCGCGATGGACAGTGGAAAGATCACTGATTTTAAAAATCTCTATAAGACATATCTTGGAGGGCAGGTTTGATGACCCTTCCGGGATAAAGTGAGTTTTGCAAGTGGGTGTCTGCGTCGTCCCGCGCCACGCTCCTGGGGAAGGAGAAAATCTTCCCAATCTGGTGAATCGTGTTTATGCAAGCAGGCTTGCCATGAAGAACCTCGCCGCCGCCTGGCCTGAAATTTGCAATTTTTCCGCCGATCTCGCGTTGCCGCCAAGTCGGTGGAAGCATGATTGGTCCACTCACGAGATGAGCGCAAAACGCCTCCACAATGCCCTCCGCTGGCAGAAGCCAAAAATCATTGTGGAAACCGGCACGTTCGAAGGGCTCGGTACCTACACGATGGCCAAAGCAGCCCAGGAAAATGGTAATGGGGCCCGGATCTTCACGATCGACTACGACGGCGACCCGGACGTTTCCATTCCCATGGAGGATTGGGAGGCGCTGCGCGGGTTCCGAGACGAAAACCTGCAGCGGGCCCGCGAGGAGTTTCCCGACGTCGAAATCACTTTTCTCAACGGGGATTCCCGCGAAATCCTGCCGACCCTGTTTCCCTCACGCCTCCAGAGTTGGGATTTTTTCTTCCAGGATTCGATGCATTTTACCAGCGGCATTCTCCAGGAGTGGGAGATCATGAAACCGTTTTCGCACCCGGGATCCGTCGCTCTTTTTGATGATGTTTGCGTGGACTGGAAGAAACTTCCGAGTCATTGCATGGGCGAACGGGATTTTTGTCTGCACTTTGTCCTCAGCGATGGACTCGTCGGCGGATGGAGCTATCAATCGACGGCAGAAGGACGAGCCCAATTCTGGAGCCAAAAACGATAGCCTGCATTTGGGGATCGCCACCTCCCCGTGGCGCAGATCCTCTAATTTCGGCCCAATAAACACTTCCATACTGTCTCCCGCTTATGATCTTTTTGATGCCGAATCTTGACCAGACTCCGACCTGCGGACGGCGACCATTTACCCGATGAACGTCTGGGTTCTCATTGGCTTGGGCTTGAATGCAGCCGTGGCCCTAATGGCGCTCGCCTGGGTCCTATGCCGCTGTCTGAACAATGCCAGTTATGTGGATGTGATCTGGTCCTATGGGTTCGTTATCGTGACAGCTCTTTTTGCGATTCTTGGAGCCGGAGCGCCCCCGCGCAAGACCCTCATTGTCGCCATGGTGACGGTCTGGAGTCTGCGCTTGGGAACGCGTCTCCTGATTCGGATCATCCGCCATCATCCCCTCGAAGTGGAACGTTATGCCGCCCTGCGGGAACAATTCCCGAAACGCCCGTGGATGATGTTCTTCGGCTTTTTTCAATTGCAGGCCTTCCAGATCGGCCTGCTTGCGGTCCCCTTCGCCATCGCCTGCTCCAACCCCTCCCCTTCTCTCCATCTCTGGGAAATCGCTGGGACGGTCCTTTGGCTCCTGGCCTTCGGCGGTGAGGCTCTGGCGGATCAACAACTGAACCGTTTCCGTTCCGATCCCGCCAACAAGGGACAAGTTTGCCGCCGGGGATTGTGGAATTTTTCCCGACACCCGAACACATTTTGCGAGTGGCTCGTCTGGATCGCCTACTTTCTCTTTGCTCTCGGCACCCCCGGCGGTTGGATCGCCATCTACTGTCCGTTGCTGATGTGGTACTTTCTGACCCAAGTCACCGGCATTCCACCCGCCGAGGCCCGATCTCTCAAATCCTGCGGCGAGGCCTACCGCGACTATCAACGCACCACCAACAGATTTTTCCCCTGGTGGCCGAAACGCTCATGATCTCGCCCGACACCCTTCCGGGACCCAAAACGGAGGGCCAACTGGCGGGTATTCTTCATCCTAGAAACAGAAATGAACCACAGAGGACACAGAGAACACAGAGGGGAAATGGATAAGAATGAGTCACTTACGAAAATCGTGATACACTGTGGAAAGTCACC
>CALBXK010000315.1 GCA_937890535.1 uncultured Spartobacteria bacterium | reverse complement strand
GGATCCCGCTCTTGCGCCGACCCGAGTCGTGCCGTCGCGAGAAGGGAACGGCCATCCGCTTATTTTGGGGCTAGTCAGGCTCGGGTCCGTTCGACCCATCGTTTCTCGACGGCCGAGCGAATCGCGGCCTCAATCAGTTCCACAGCACCAAAGGCATCATCCACCGTGCTGATTTGGGGTGCTGTCCCCGCAGCCAGACAACGAACAAAATAGTCCAAGGCTGCCCGCAATGGCCCATATTCCACCCCATAGACTCCATGCCCATAGGCCAAATTGGGAACCTCCATGCCCGCCTCGCTGAGACGGTAATATCCCAGATTCGGCATCGTCATTTCATCGATCCCCTCGGCGGAAAGAATAGAAATAAAATCGTTTTCGATGCATTGGGTTTGCCGGGGCAAATACCACCCCCCTTCGACCACGCTGGTGACGCCGTTGGCGTATTCGATCAGAATCGTCATGCCATCCACCTGACCATCGGAAATCCGGGTCTCCAAAGCCATCACCCGAGCAAAAAAACTTTCCGCAAAGGCGTTACTGAGTTCGATTTCGTGGCACAACATCGCATAAGCCGGGTGGACCCGACCGTAGGTGTCTTTTTCCTGACGGGTGCGCCGGTCTCGGAAACTCAAGTGGTGTTTGGGCACTCCCTTGAGGTGTTCAAAAACTTGGGCCAGACGGTGTTCAAAACGCAGACAATGTCCGCTCATGGCAATGGTCTTTCGGGACAATTCTAAAATCGTCCGGGCTTCCGAAAGATCGGTGGCCAAGGGCTTTTCAATGTAAATCGCCTTTCCGGCCGCGGCCAAGATTTGGAAGGCCTCCAAATGGCGGTCTTCAGGAGTCACGATCGACACCAAATCCACCGAAGAGTCTTCCGCCAAAGCTTCCAGAGATGAATAATTCTTTCCCCCGTATTGCTGACAAAGCACCGCGCCACGGTCCCGTTCCAAAGTAAAAACTCCCGCAACCTCCACTTGAGGCATACTGGCATAGGTTCTCAGATGAGCTTCCCCAAACGCTCCTCCCCCGACCACGGCGGCTTTCCAAATTTTCTGCGAGTTGGTTTTCATGAGGGCACTCTATCGATAGAGCGAGCAGAAGGGAAAACTTCTCGGCCCGCAACGTCAACTTTCTGGGAATTTTCTATGACCAGAATTATTCCACAGTCCAACACGCGCCCAAGGCCTCTCCCGGATCAAACTCAGGCATAATGAGGTGACTCCATTCACACATTGAAAAAGGGCAGCCAAGGCAATGCGGTGAAGCCGTTTCAAGAATTTTAACAAGACAGTGCATAAGCGATGCGCAAAGACCTCCACTTTTTTCTTCCATCCAATGAAAACTTTCATGCAAGATATCTGATCGCCCATTTCAGACCTCGAAAATCGCCGATAAACATGATGATCCATACCACCCACAACTCTTCCTCCTATTTTTCGAGCGTTGCTCAGTTACTTGAATCTTTGCATTGTGACGAATCTCAATCCATTAGCCAAGCTGCCGATCTACTGGCAAAGCAAATCCAAAATGATCGTCTCGTTTATGTATTCGGAGTGGGTGGTCACTCGGTAATCGGATGCGAGGAATTCTTCTGGCGAGCCGGAGGGCTTTGTCATATCAGTCCGATATTTGATGTTTCCTTGAATCTTTCCGGTGGCGGCGTAAAATCCACAAAATTAGAACGCGTGCCCGGGGTCGGTGACAAAATCGTGCAGGCGGCATCCGTAGCGGATGGGGATATTTTGATCATCACCAGCATTTACGGTATGAATGCCGCGACTATTGATGCCGCTCTCCAGGCCAAACGTTGTGGCGCAAAGATCATCGCGATCACTTCGATTGACCACGCTCGCAAGACACCGGAAGACTTCCCCGCTCGTCATCCGAGTAAAATCAACCTTTTCGAGGTTGCGGATGTGACCATTGATAATCACGTCCCCTACGGAGACACGATTGTTCGAATTGCTGGCGTGCAACAGACTATGGGAGCCGTCAGCACGATTCTTGTTTCCGCCTGCGTCCAGTGGCTTGTAATGGAGACTGCAAGCCGCGTCAGCGCTCTGGGGCTCGAGGTTCCCGTGTGGCAAAGTGCGAACACCATCGGCGGAGACGAGAGAAACCAACGTTACCTAGACCGGTTTGTTCCCCGAATCAAAGCTCTATAATACCAAGAAAAGCAATTGGGGGAATTTCATTACTTGAATTACACATCGCGAGATGAAGTGATCGCATTTACGTCAATCGTCTTAGAAAAATCCGCAGTCCGGCTCAGAGGATCAGGCCGGATATGATACGCTGGGCCCCAGCCTTCCAAATGAATGAGATCTTCATACAAAGGCGCGCTCAGCCGGGCCTCCTCTTCCAACTCTTCCAGCAAACCCTGTAATTCAATGCGGAAATCGTTCCAGTCGCCTTTGGTAATATCCCAAGATTTTTCGCGGCAATTGATATAAAAAGCGCGTGCAATGGCATACGTGGCGCGCAATGTG
>CALBXK010000314.1 GCA_937890535.1 uncultured Spartobacteria bacterium | reverse complement strand
CAAACTGCCGCCGTGAAAGCCCGCCTCGCCAAAGATTTCTTTTTTGAGTCCGCCCAGACTCTGCCCCATGTGCCTGTTGGCCATAAGTGCGGGGGAATGCACGGTCACAGTTTTAAGTTGGAAATTGTGATCGAGGGAGATGTTGATGGGCATACCGGGTGGATTTACGATCACTCCCGTCTCAGTCGGGCGGTGGAGCCTCTCCTCGTCCTGCTGGATCACAAGTATCTCAATGAGGTGCCAGGCTTGGAGAATCCGACCATTGAATTGATGGCGGCTTGGTTCTGGGAAAAACTCGCACCGGAATTGCCGGGGCTGGCCGAAATTGTCATTCATGAGACACCAACGGCCCGCTGCATCTATCGTGGCGAATAAGGGGAACGGCTCATCGCTGTTTTCGGTGGGTAAATGTCACAAAAATAGACTCGCGCAGCTGCAACGGATGCGCCGTAACGGATGTGAAGCAACGGCCAGGCTTTCAAAATCTCCCACTGGAAATAGCGAGGAACCAAGGGAATTGATTTTTATTGGCATTCTAAAAGGATGAATAGGTGGATTTTTCTCGGCTTGGCGGGTTTCCTTGGTCTTTTACTACTGGTGCTTTTTCTTCCGATTCCTCATCCCGCCTTTCGCCACCCGACCCCGTCGGCTCCGGCATCCTATGATCGGACCGTGGCGGATATTCAGGCGGAGATCGCCGCCACGCCCGAATTGATCAGCGCCGAAGGGCGGATCATTCTGCTTGAACAGGGACGTCCGACCCGCCGGGTGTTCGTGCTCATGCACGGTCTCTCGAACTGTCCGGAGCAATTTGCCATGCTGGGACAGCTTCTTTATGAGCGGGGCAATAATGTTCTGATCCCGCGTCTGCCTGGTCACGGGGAGAAAAATCTGATGAGCGAGAATTTTGCGAAACTCACTGCGGCGGAAATGCTTGCCTCCTGCAATCAGGCCGTCGATCTCGCCCGGGGGCTGGGCGGGGAGGTGGTGTTTGTCGGCCTCTCGATCAATGGCACTGCCGCCGCTTGGATGGCCCAAAATCGGGCCGATCTCCATCGATCCGTTCTTCTCTCGCCTTTTCTGGCTCCGGCAATGTTGCCCGGGTGGCTGGCCGGGCCGACGGAACACCTCCTTCTTCGTCTGCCAAACTTTTTCATCTGGTGGAATTCCGAGCTCAAGCAGGCCAATCCCGGGCCGACCTACGCCTATCCGCGTTTTCCCACCCGTCTGATCGGCGAGACGATGCTGCTGGGCCGGGACGTTCTGCGAGAGTCGCTCGGATCCACCCCCCGATGTCCGTCAATTCTGGTTGTAACCTCCGCCTCCGACAGGGCCGCGAACGGTGACGTCACTGCGGCCCTGGTCGAAAACTGGGAAAAACACCATCCGAAGGATCTCCAAACCTATATTTTTCCAGCCTCGGAAAAGGTGCTTCATGACTTCGTGGATCCCCACCAGCCCGACCAGAGAATTGATTTTGTCTATCCCCTGCTCTTGAAGCTGCTGACGGAAGAGAATGAGAAAAAAAAGGGGGGGGGAACCCGCCCCACGCATCCCGTTGCATGAAAAACCATTTGCGCATTCAGGGAATCTCCGTACGTTTCCCGGTTCATGCAAAGAATTCTACCTATTTTTGTGATCATTCTGGGCCTTGCCCTGGCTCCGGCCCAGGCCAGTAAGGGAGGCGAATTTCGCGGCCCGCGGATTAAGAAAGTTCGTACCACGGCCTATACCTATGGGGCGGCGGAGAATGGAGCCTATCCGACCTCCAATGCCATCGGTTCACCCTTGAAGGCAGGAAAGGTCCGAAGTGCGGCGGCGGATTGGTCGCGCTGGCCGTTGGGGACCAGGTTTCGAGTCGTGGAGACGGGGCAGGAATTTATCGTCGATGATATTGGCAGCGCCATGGTGGGCACGGGCACGATCGATCTCTTTAAACCCAGTGCCCGGGAAATGAACCGGTGGGGGGTACGGCATGTGACGATTGAGATCCTGGAGTGGGGATCGCCGGAGAAGAGCCTGCAAACATTGTTGCCGCGGCGGCATTCCCGCCACGTGCGGGCGATGGTCGAAACCCTGCTTGCCCAAAAGGCCGCGTGAGGGAAGGGGTCGAGGGCCCAGAAGGATCGACCTCTAATTGAGGTCCATCCAGGGAGCTGTGTTCTCCAGAGCCACCAGGGAGGAAAGTTCAGCCACGGCATTAAACTCGGCTGCAAATGCGTCTTTTTCCTCGTCCCACTGGACGACCGCCCAGCCGATCAGCAAGGCGGCGAGGGCAGAAGTTGGGAGAAACCATCGGAGAACCGGCATCCAGGTCCCTTTCGATTTGCGAGCTTCATTCTCCAGACGGATTGAGCGCAAGACCTTGCGCGCAAAATACGGCGACGCCTTGGTCTCCCGGGCCTGGCCGAGAAGATTCCACAAGGCATCGTCTTCCTGATGATTGTCCATAAGAGATGAAACCGATCGGAGGGGGAAAAGTTGCGCTCGGATGATCTTTTAGTCGCTGTAAATAAATAAAGGCAACAACCGTGCTGGTTCTTTTGGCCTCTGGCTGGGTTGCGTCTCAGTCCCAGAGGGCTTTGGCTATGCTCCTTCGTCGCGCCTTGCCAGAAACCAAAACTTCCGCGCCATCTTGCCACCTTTATTTATTTACAGCTCCTTAGTGGCGGAAATGTCGGAAGCCGGTGAAAACCATCGCCACACCGTGGGCATTGGCGGCTTTGATGACTTCCTCGTCCCGCACGGAACCGCCGGGTTGAATCGCGCAGGTCGCGCCGGCTTCAGCAGCTGCGATGAGGCCGTCGGGGAAGGGAAAAAATGCGTCGCTGCAGACCGCGCTGCCCTTGAGGGAGAGTCCGGCTTCTTGGGATTTCCAGACGGCGATGCGGGAGGCATCGACCCGGGACATCTGTCCGGCTCCGATCCCAAGGGTGCGATCCTTGGCGGCGTAGACGATGGCGTTGGATTTGACGTGTTTAACGACTTTCCATCCGAACTCCATGGCCTCGATTTCATCTCGGGTGGGCGGACGCTCGGTCACGACCTTGTGTTCGAGTCCGGGCACATCCGAAGAATCGGTATCCTGGACCAGCATTCCCCCGGCAACGGCGCGCATATCGCGACAGTTCTCCGGCAGGGGTTTGAGAAATTTCATGAGCCGGAGATTCTTCTTCTTGGAAAGGAGGGAACGGGCGTCGGCTTCGAAATCAGGGGCAATGATGACCTCGCTGAAGATCTCGGAAATGGCCTTGGCCAGAGCCGCAGTCAGTGGACGATTGCAGATAATGATGCCCCCGAAGGGTGCTTGCTTGTCAGTGGCAAAGGCCATGTCCCAGGCCTTGCGGAGATCGGGGCCCGATCCGATGCCGCAGGGATTTGTATGTTTGAGGATGGCCACCGTGGGCTTTCCGAATTCAGTGATGAGGCCCGCAGCGGCGCTGATGTCCAGGATGTTATTGTAGGAGAGTTCCTTCCCCTGAAGCTTTTCAAAGTGGGCACCGAAGTCCCCATAGAGTTCGGCGTCTTGATGCGGATTCTCGCCATAGCGGAGGCGAAGTTCCAGGGGAAGCTCCAGCCGATACATGCCGGAGGCTTCCTGCTCCTGATTGAGAAACCCGGATATGGCCCGATCGTAGGCTGCGGTGGTGGTGAAGGCTTTGATCGCAAGGCGTTCCCGGAGGGCGAGCCCGGTGCCGCCGGACTTTTCTGTCATGTCCTGGCACACCGCCGCATAGTCGGCGGGATCGGTCACGACCGTAACGGATTGATAGTTCTTGGCGGCGCTGCGGATCATGGAGGGGCCGCCGATGTCAATTTGCTCGATGGCCTCTGGGAGGGTAACCCCCTCCTTCGCGATGGTGGCCTGAAAGGGATAGAGATTGACCACTACGAGGTCGATGGGACGGATGTCATGTTTCTTGGCCTGTTGCTCGTGATCTTCGTTGCCCCGCAGGTAGAGAAGCCCGCCGTGAATCTTGGGATGCAGGGTCTTCACCCGACCGTCCATGATCTCTGGGGAGCCGGTAAATTCCGAGACTTCGAGGGTAGGGATCTCCGCTTCCTGCAGGGCTCGGGCGGTGCCTCCGGTCGAGAGAATTTCCACGCCATGGTGGTGAAGGGTCCTGGCGAGTTCGACGATGCCGGTTTTATCGGAGACAGAGATCAGGGCGCGTAAGATTTTCATGGTGAAATGAGCCCGAGATGGTGACCGGAACGCCGGACGATCGCGAGAAGAAAAATGGGGAGCAAATGCCACAAGGAGAGGGCCGCCGTTTCCGGCGGACCCGGGAGGGATGGGATCTTTATTTAACCGTTCGCGAGGGGCTAACGGTGGCGCCGGTTTTTTCCTCTCGCCTCGCGAGCAATGGCCGTGGTGAGATTGCCATTGGTGGCAGTTTTCTCTTGCCAGCGGGGGTGTGCAAAATAGCCTGCCTGCACTCATGAGTTATCGTTGTTTGTCGGTTGCTGCCTTTGTCTGGCTGGCCGGGGCAGTATGCGCCCTGGCACAGTTTGGCAGTTTTGGCGATGTGCCGGTGGAAATCACCGCCGACGGCAACACCCGATTCGAAGGGGGCGTGGCGGTGGCTGAGGACAATGTGCAGATCCACTTCGGAGATTACAGTATTTACTGTGATTATGCGGAGTACAACCCCGACACCCGGGATGTCCTCTTGGTGGGAAACATTCGTCTCTATACACCGTCTGAGGTCTTGAGCGGTCAGAGAGCCCTTTTCAACCTCGAGACGAAACAGATGCGGGCCTTGGAATTTTCCGGGGCACACTACCCGTTTTCCTTCCGGGCCTTCAGTCTCCGGGCTCCATCGATGCGAGAGTTTCGGGTCTCCAACGCCACCTTTACAACCGACGATTCCTCCCAGCCGGATTTTCATGTGAGAGCCCG
Organism: uncultured Spartobacteria bacterium; assembly: GCA_937890535.1. Lineage (GTDB taxonomy): Bacteria > Verrucomicrobiota > Verrucomicrobiia > Chthoniobacterales > Terrimicrobiaceae > CAMASH01. The sequence goes on along the minus strand of CALBXK010000314.1, from coordinate 9,183 downwards.
GGGAATGCGCATCTATCCGGACAGCCGGGTTATTTTTACCAACTCCACTGTCTTTATTGGTCAGACCCCGGTTTTTTGGTTCCCCTATCTCTACGCAAATATCAATAACACCGGATTTGAGTTTCTCCCCGGCTTCGATTCTCGTTGGGGGGCCTATCTTTTGACCGCGTACAGTTTTCCGATTGGATCGGGGAATGAGTTGATCGCCAAGGTTCGCAGCGACGTTCGGACGGAGTTTGGGGCCGCTTTTGGGTTTGATGCCAAGATGAAGTATGGGTTGGAGGACCGCAGCTATGGCGAGTTTATTTCTTACTACGCCTTTGACACTCAGCCCGACCGGACGGTGGGGGGACCCGGAGAACCGGCCGAGTCTGGCAAGAAAGGGCGCTATCGGGTGACATTCAAACAGCGGATCTTTCTCACCGATGATATCTATGTTACGGCGGACGTGAATCTGCTCAGTGATGTGGATTTTCTGGAAGATTTCTATCCCAGCGAATTTCGCCTTGATCCGCAGCCGGATACTTTTATCGCGGTCACAAAGTGGGATGAGTTTTACACCCTGAATTTTTTGGGGCGCTGGCAGATCAACGACTTTCAGGACACCACCGAACGTTTGCCGGAGTTGGTTTTTGATTTTAAACAACACCGTCTTTTTGGCCTCCCGGTTTACTACGATGGGGAGACAAGTGTCGGATCGTACAAGCGGGCTTTTGGCGTGGGACCGGAGTTTGCTCAGTTTGACTTCCCCGACTACAATTCCTCCCGTTTCGACACCTTTCACCAACTCACCTATCCGTCACAATTGTTCGGCTGGCTGAATCTGACGCCCCGGGCGGGGTTCCGACTCACCTACTACGAAAAGAGCGGGACTTTTCAAGATTTCGGCGGGAATGAAATTGAGGAAATCGATCCGGTGACCGGGCTTCCGCAGATCATCACCCAGCCCTCGATTGAAAGCACTCCCGTGAACGACCCGACGCCGGATCTGCAAAACGGGGGCGCAATTTTCCGTCCGGTGGTCAATCTTGGGATGGAGGTTTCCACCAAGGTTTCCCGCGCCTATGAAAAAGTGCAGTCACGCTGGTTGGGACTCGATGGTCTGCGTCACGTCATGCAGCCCTACATGAACTATTCGCTGGTGTACAACATGGGCGACAGTCCGAAGGATATTCTCCAATTTGACCGCGTCGTACCCTCGACTCAGCTCCTGCCCATCGACTTTCCCCAGTTCACCGCCGTGGACTCGATCGACACTTGGAATATTCTGCGACTGGGCATGCGTAACCGGCTCCAGACCCGCCGGGATCAGGGGACTCTGCAATGGTTCACTCTCGATTCCTTCGTGGATGTCAATTTTGAGAATCCTTATTCGGACAGCGATGTCTCGAATGTCTTTAATAATTTCCGATTTCAACCCGTGAATTGGTTCTCCATCTACGTCAATTCCCAACTCCCCATTGTCAGCGACGGGTTTACGGAGATGAACACCGGCTTTAGTTTCATGCCGACCCGTGATCTCAATTTTCGGCTGGGACATCGCTATATCGATGGGAATGAATTTTTTGCCGATAATAGCCAGTTCGATTTTTTCGCCTATTGGCGGATCAATGAAAACTGGGGATTCAGCATTTACGAACAATACGAATACGTTTCGAATGTGCTGCAATACCAGCGCTACATGATCCATCGTGATCTTTCGAGTTGGGTGGCTTCGTTTGGGGCCCAGGTCCGTGACAATCTTGGTGGCGACTCCGAAATGGGCGTTCTCTTTGTGTTGACCTTGAAGGATGCTCCTCAAGTGACTTTGCCTCTGGCCTTCGATGCCGGCACTGAGCCGCTCGAACCCGGGTCGAACGGCAATTGATTTTTAACCCCATGATTTGTTTATGAAACTGTGTATTATTGGTTCTGGATATGTTGGTCTCGTTAGTGGCGCTTGTTTTGCTGAAGTCGGCCACAACGTTATTTGTGTTGATAATAATCAAGCCAAGGTCGACATGCTCCTGTCGGGAAAAATTCCCATCTACGAGCCCGGGTTGGAGGAATTGATCCACAAGAACGTGGCGGCCAAGCGCCTGCATTTCACGACCAGCACGGAGGATGGGGTGGATGGTTCCGAGGCGGTGTTCATCGCAGTGCCGACGCCGCCGCAGTCGGATGGCAGCGTCGATCTTTCCTATATCGAGAAGGTGGCCCGCGAAATTGCCGTGGTTTTGAAAGCTGGTGAATATCGTGTCATCGTGGACAAGAGCACCGTTCCGGTACGCACCGGGGAAAAGGTGGCCGAAACGATTCGACGGTATAACAAGACCGGGGCGGAATTTGACGTGGTGAGCAATCCGGAATTTCTTCGCGAAGGCTGTGCGGTGCCGGATCTGATGAAGCCGGATCGAATCGTGATTGGTGGCAACAGCGAAAAGGCGATCGCGTTGATGCAAAAAGTGTACGAGCCCTTTATGGCCCCGGTGTTGGTGACCGATATCAATTCGGCCGAGTTGATCAAGCACGCGGCCAATTCGTTCCTGGCCCTTAAGATTTCCTACATCAATGCGGTCGCTCAGATTTGCGAGGCCAGTGGGGCGGATGTCGAAAAGGTGGCAGATGGCATTGGCAGCGACAAACGCATCGGGCGGAACTTTCTCAACGCCGGCATTGGCTACGGGGGATCGTGTTTTCCCAAGGACATCGCAGCCTTCATCGCCATCAGCGATGATTTGGGAGTGCCCTTCACCTTGTTGAAGGAAGTTGAGAAAATCAATGCGACCCAGCGGGAACGCTTTCTCGGCAAGATTCGAGCCGCTCTGTGGGTCTTGCAGGAAAAGAAAATTGCGGTTTGGGGGCTGACCTTTAAGCCGGATACTGATGATGTGCGTTCATCCGTGGCGGTGGATGTGGTGCGCGACTTGATTGCTGAGGGCGCCGATGTCACCGTATTTGATCCCAAAGGCATGGAAAAGGCTGCTGAGCACAAGCTGGTCGAGGGGGCAAAATATGCCGCCTCGCCGCTGGAAGCGGCCCAGGACGCGGAAGCTTTAGTCATCGCCACCGAATGGAGGGATTTTGAAGCGGTGGATTTGGAAGATCTGAAGAAGGTGATGCATACCCCTCTTATCTTTGATGGTCGAAATCTTCTGGATCCGGAGACGGTGCGCGCCGCCGGGCTGACCTACACCAGTATCGGGCGGGCGTAGCGCGATCCAAGGTCCAAGGTCCAAGGTCCAAGGTCGGCGCGGATTTACGCGTCAGGTCAATCCGCGCTCCGCAATCCGAAGTCCGCAATCGAAAGGCCGATTACCAGTTTTTGATCCAGAGATTGGATTTGACCGCTCCCGAGGCGGCCTGGGACCAAAGGTCGAAAAAATTGGTCCCGCTTCGATTGGCGTTCCCAGGGTATTGATACAAGTAGCTTTCTCCAAAGGGATCGACAATGTTGCCGGAGACCAAGTCGTCTCCCATCGTTTTTGAGAACTCGAAATAGACCTTGCCGGAAGCCGGGCTGAGGTTGGTACGGAGGAAGCTGTTGTCCCCGGAAGAACTCGTATTAGTTCCCGCTGGATAATCCCCATTGTCCGCCTTGTAGCTTTCCAAGGCGGCGGAGAGGGCGGCGATTTCGGTCTCCGTCCGGGAACGGGCGGCCTTTTTCTGGATGAATCCGGCGGTGTTGAGAGTGAGAGCGGCAAGAATCGCGATGATGGCGATGACGATCAACAACTCAATGAGGGTGAAGCCCTCCGGGTTTTTTCGATGGGGTGGCACCACGGCCTCAGTGGGGAGGCGGCCCCCGTTCGATTTGAAAATCGAGACTAGGGATTCGAAAATTTTCATTATTGGTTCTGCATCCCGCTGATGATGCTGATGAGAGGCATGAACAGGGCGATGACGATGGTTCCGACGAAGACGGCGAGGAACACAATCATGATGGGTTCGAGAAGCGACGTCAGACCGGTTACGGCATTGTCCACCTCGTCGTCATACACCTCGGCGACTTTCAAAAGCATTTCCGGGAGTTGCCCGGTCTCTTCACCGACGTCGATCATGCTGATGACCATAGGAGGGAATACCCCGCTGGCTTCGAGGGGTTGAACGATGGATTCGCCCTCCTTGACGCTGTCGTGGACCTTGAGAATGGCGTTGGCAATTACGACGTTTCCTGCTGTTTCGCGGGTGATATTGAGCGCTTGCAGGATGGGAACACCACTGGTGACGAGGGTGCCGAGGGTGCGGCTGAAGCGCGAAATGGCGGACTTGCGGGTCAGATCACCAAACAACGGGGCTTTCATCTTGATCGAATCCAGAATGGCGGAACCCTTCTTGGTTTTGCTCAGGATGGTGTAGAGAATGGCCAGACCGATCAGGCCTGCGATGATGAGGAGAATGTTGTCCTTCACCCCATTGCTCATGGCGATGACAAATCGGGTCAGGGCCGGCAAGGGCTTCCCGCCCAACATATCGTCAAAAATCGCCTGAAATTTTGGAACGATGAATACGAGGAGGAACCCCATGATGGCGATGGCAATGACAAGAACGATCGCCGGATAGAACATCGCGGCCACGACCTTGTTTTTAATCTTTTGCGCTTTTTCCTGGAACTCGGCCAGACGAAGCAAGACCAACTCGAGGACACCGCCGAGTTCGCCCGCTTTCACCATGTTGACATAGAGCTTGTTGAAAACTTTGGGATGGCCGGCGAGGCTTTCGGAGAACGTGCCGCCGCCTTGCACCGCTTCGGCAAGACTGACGATCACCTTGCGGAGCACTTGATCTGGCTCCTGCTTGGCGAGAACAGTCAGTCCACGTAGGAGCGGCAGTCCAGCATCAATCAGAGTGGCGAGCTGCCGGGTGAAGATCATCAGCGTTTTGCCTTTGACCGTCTTCCTTTCCAGAAAGGGAATGTTGATGTTGATCTGCTTGCTGGCGGCGGATTTTGCAACCGCCGTTTTTTGCGCCTTGGCCGGCTTGCCCTTACCTTCCTCGGAAATCGTTTTGGGGAAGTACCCGGACTGTCGCAATTGACCGACGGCGTCGTTTTGGGTGTTGGCGTCGATGACTCCGGTTGTTTCCTGTCCGCGGGAATCGAGGGCTACATAGGTATAGCGAGGCATAGGGGAATAGAGATGGTGGTTGGATTTATGGTATCGGGCGGGGAATTTTCTGTCGAGGAAAGATTGAGCTACTCGGCGAGAAACGGGTTGGCGTTCCGTTCGTGTCCAATTGTGGATGACGGGCCATGTCCGGGGAGGATGTGGGTCCGGTCATCGAGCGGAAGCAATTTACGACGGATCCCATCGAGCAGAACTTCCCGGTCGCCGCCAGGGAGATCCCATCGGCCGATGCCCTCGCGAAAGAGGACGTCCCCTCCAACGAGGGCGTTTTCTTCGGGGAGAAGGAAGCACAGGCTGCCGGGACAATGACCGGGAACATGGAAGACTTCCATCGGCACGCCGAGGAAGTCCTGAGTTCCTTCCGCGATCAGAAAATCGGCAGAGAAGGTCTCGACCTCGAGCTCAAATCCCCATTCTCGAAAAAAATTTCCGTTTTCGGTCATGGGCGCGGTCTCGGGGTGGAAGGCGGTTTTGCAGTTGTGGCGACGAATGATGGCCGCCGCGTCTGCGATGTGGTCGAAGTGCCCGTGCGTGAGCAGGAGAAGGTCGATGGGGGTGTCGGCGAACGCGGCATCTGCCCCTTGGGGGGCGTCAAAAAGGATGTTTCCGCCAGCGGATTCGTAGTAAAAACAATTGGTATCGAGGACGCCGCCGGTAAAGAATTTGAACTGATTCATGGAAAAGTGGTCTCAAAAAATATATAATGAGGAAGTTTGATTTTTTAATCGGGCTCTGCAAATTCAATTTAGTTCTTAATTCATGAGATATACAAAAGATAGATTCTGCAGCCTGGGGATTCTGGCTGCCATCCTGTGGGCGGCGATTCCAGATCCTCTGTTGGCCAAAGGGTCCGCTGATCCGGGACTGGTGGCCGCATCTGTGGCCCGCTGGCTTGAGCAGGGTCACTACACCCGCCAGAAACTGGACGAGGAGATGTCGCGAAAGTTTCTCCAGACGTATTTGACTTCGTTGGACTACAACAAGCTCTACTTTACGGCGGAGGATGTGGCGGAATTTCAGACCCAATATGGCGACACCCTGGGGGCGGCTGTTCTGCGGGGCGAGGTCGAACCCGCCCGGAAGATCTTTGCCCGCTTCAAACAACGCGTCACAGACCGTGCGGCCAAAAATAAAGTACTTATCGATAAAGACTACTCCTTTGATAGTGATCGGACGGCGGAGTTGAACCGGCAGGATGCCGCCTGGCCGGCGAATATCGAGGAAGCCGATATGATCTGGAGCCGGCGCATCGAGGCGGATCTGCTCAAGGAAGAGCTGGCGGAGGTTCACATTCGTCCTCCGAAGGAGGCAGTGGCCCGTCGTTACGACCGGGTGCTTCGCTATGTCGATGAGATGGAGGACGAGGATGTGGTCAAAGTTTTCCTCAGTGCTTTGGCCCAGACCTATGACCCGCACTCCGAATATTTCACTCCGAGCGACCTTGAGAATTTTCAGATCGCGATGCGGCTCTCGTTGGTGGGGGTTGGGGCGGTGCTCACGTCCGAGGATGGTTATGCCAAGGTGCGGGAGGTGGTCCCGGGTGGGCCGGCGGATCGTGATGGACGTCTGACCGTGAGCGACCGGATCGCGGCCGTGGCCCAAGGCGATGAGGACTTTGAGGATGTGGTGGACATGAAGCTCGACAAGGTGGTGGAGAAGATTCGAGGAAAGAAAAACACCGTGGTGCGGTTGCTCGTCATCCCCGGCGATGCCACGGATCCCTCGAAACGGGAAATTATCGAAATTCGCCGGGACGAGGTCAAACTCAAGGACCAACAAGCCAAAGCCGAGGTGCTTGACTTCGATCTGGAAGGGGAAAAGACCCGGATCGGTTGGATCACCCTGCCGTCCTTCTATGCCGACATGGATAACAAGGGGATCTTTAGGGACAAATCCAAGGACAAGAGCACAACCACCGATGTCCTCGCCCTGCTGACCCGCCTCAAAAGTGAAGCGATCGAGGGTCTTGTGATCGACTTGCGCCGCGATGGCGGAGGCTCTCTGGAGGAGGCCATCAATCTCACCGGCCTTTTCATTCCCAATGGACCGGTCGTGCAGGCCAAGGACTCCAATGGAAATATATCGGTTTCCAAGGACTCGAACCCCGACGTGGCCTATGCGGGGCCGTTAATCGTATTGGTCAATCGCCTCAGCGCCTCCGCCAGTGAGATCTTTGCCGCCGCCCTTCAGGATTACGGACGGGCTGTCATCGTGGGTGACGAGCGGACGTTTGGAAAAGGAACCGTGCAGACCGTGCTTGATTTGTCGCGCTACATGCCCTCCTTCAGCCTGGGATCCGCCGATGCCGGAGCGCTCAAGCTCACCATCCAGAAATTTTATCGGGTGCAGGGCGGCTCCACCCAGTTGAATGGTGTTGAATCGAATATCGTGCTGCCCTCGCTCACCGATAACGTCGAAATCGGGGAAGGTTCCCTCAAACATCGCCTCGCCTATGACGAAGTGGCACCGGTCGATATTTTGAAATCCTCCCTTGCGACCTCTCACTTTCTTGATGACCTCAAGAGCCGATCCAGCGAACGGATGGCCGCCAATCCCGAGTTTATTTACACCATCGGTGAAATGCAGAGGATTCGAAAAAAAATAAATTCCAACCTCATTTCGCTCAACGAAAACCAGCGTCAGCAAGAGCTCGATGAGGAAAATACCCGTAAGGAACAACTCGATAAAGAACGCGAAACCCGGGGTCCCGCCTTTGGCGTCACGGCCTATGAATTGACCCTGGATGATCTGGCATCGCCGAAGTTGCGGGCCGTCGCCTTTGACCGCAAACCCACTCGGGATGCGCTCTCCGAGGTCCTGGTGGAGGAAGGAGACGAGGAGGAGAAAAAAGCTCAACCGGATCCCATACGCAACGAAACGTTGCGTATCATGCAGGACATGATAGAACTCAATCGCCAAACCAAAACTGCCAGTCTTCTCCCGGAAGATTCTCACTCAAACAGACAGAAGTAGAAAAAACTCAAGATTTCCTTCCTTCGAATTATTGACAATTTCGGAAATTTTGTGAATATCTGCACCTGTTAGATCCGATTGCTGCCAATTTAACCAATACCCCATATGCCTGAACCTAAGAAGGAAACCGTACGTATCGTCCTCCCCCCGCGTCGGGACGGAAAGCCTCTGGCATCAAATCCGCGTGAAACCGCGATGATTAATTTGCCTCCGAAACCCGTTCAGAAGCCGCCTGGTGCGGTGGCACCGGCTGCCAGTGTCCCTCCGTCTGGCGTCCTCAAGCCCGCCACGACTCCTTTGAACCCTATCCCTGTAGCCGCGGCGCCCAAGCCACCGTCCGCTTCTGGAATTCCTACTCCGCCTCCTTCTGCGGTCGCCCCGAAGCCACCTGTGGCTTCCGGATCGCCTACGCCTCCTTCTGCCGTGGCCCCCAAACCCCCGACGGCTCCAGGACCCATGTCCCCGCCAAGGGCTCCCGTGGCCCCGGGATCAGGAATTTCGATTAAGCCGCCTGCGGTTCCTGCTTCTGCGGCTCCACGACCTCCTTCCGCCGCGGGTCTTCCCAAGCCTCCCGTGGCCCCCACGATTACTCCCGCCCCTTTGGTGACCGAAAGCAAAAAGGAAACCGCCAAGGTTCCGCCGACTCCCGGAGGATCCAAGACCGCAATGCCTCAGGCTACCGTAAATCTTCAAAAAAGCCCGCCCGCCTCGGCCTCGAAATCGGTTTCGAGCGGTGCTGCGATTACCGTGGCCCCCGGGTCCCCGTCCGCACCTCCGGCCGAAGTCAGCATGGCCGTCGGTGCCATTGCCTTGGTGGCTTCTCTGGTCGCTTTGGGGATGCAGCTTTGGATGATGCTCGGGTAGTCCTTGGCGATCAGTGTCGAGTGCTCGGGGTTGAGTGAGTTCCCACACGGGACTCATCATCCGGGTTAATGTTGGGAATCTGCTCCGCCGTTGTCGGGTGTCTCTTATTGCGTGCCTCATTGACCTTCCGCATCCTCGCCGCCGCGAATTTCTAAAAATTTTCACAGTTCCCCTTGGCGCGGACTCTGGTGTTCTGCTAGATTACGCACCTATGGCAAGTGAACATGTAGTTGAATTGAAC
>CALBXK010000313.1 GCA_937890535.1 uncultured Spartobacteria bacterium | reverse complement strand
GCCTCCCGGCCAAACATTTTGTGACCCACTGCAGGCTGCGCTATCGCGCTGGTTTCACTCCGGTTGCCTCCCGGCCAAACATTTTGTGACCCACTGCAGGCTGCGCTATCGCGCTGGTTTTCAGCTTTTCAGCGTGTCCGCTTTCTAGCATTTTCTTTTCATGATTCTTCTTCTTGGTGGCCACGGCTATGTCGGCCAGGCCTTTGCCAACAATTTGCAGTCCCGGGGTCTGGTCTTTGCGGCTCCGTCGCACCAGGATCTGGATGCCACCTCGAAGGATGCGGTCGCCCGAATGGTGGGGACGCTGAAGCCTCGCTATGTCATCAATGCCATCGGCTACACCGGCCGACCTAATATTGATTCCACGGAGCAGGAGAAGAGTCTCACGCTCACGGCCAACACCACCGTCCCCTGTGTGCTGGGAGAAGTCTTAACCGCCCAAAAGGTTCCCTTCGGCCATGTCTCGTCCGGGTGTATTTACGATGGATCTCGACCGGACGGAACCCCTTTCACCGAAAATGATGCTCCCAACTTTGCCTTCAGCCACCCGAACGCCAGTTGGTATAGCCGAACCAAGGCGATGGCCGAAACCGTGTTGGCGGACAGTTCGACCTGTACGATCTGGCGGTTACGGATTCCTTTTGATCAGTTTGATCACGAGCGAAATTACCTGACCAAACTCATGCGCTATGAACGGCTCTTGGAAGTGAATAATTCGATTTCCCAACTTCAGGAATTTGCCGCCGCCTGTATTGAATCCTTGGAACGCCGCATTCCACCCGGCATCTACAATGTGACCAACCCCGGGGCCATTCGTACGAGCGAAGTGGCGAAAGCCCTCCGCCAGCATGGACTCTGCGACCGGGAATTTCAGTTTTTTCCCAGCGAAGAGGATTTTCTGGCCGTACCCGGCCGGGTCAAACGTGCAAACTGTATCCTCAGCAGCGACAAACTCGCTGCCACCGGCATCACCCTCCGCGAGGTCCACGAGGCCCTCGACTGGACCCTTCGCCGGTGGAAAATGCTGAAAAGCTGATACACTAAAAAGCGGAAAGGTCCGAATAACGGAGTTTCTCAATTCCGAAGATTGTTTCCCCTTCCGTCCACCTTTATTATTTTCGCTTTTCAGCTTTTTAGCTTTTCGCCCTTCCCCCCATGCCTTCCATCGTCGCCGCCATTGTTACTCATAAGCGCCCGGCGGAGTTGCGGCGTTTGCTGAAGGGGTTGGCGGCTTCTGAGCTGCCTTTGACCGGATGTGTCATCTCGGACCATGCGCCGGACGGCCTCACCCATGGGCTGGCGAGAGCGACCCCCTGGGAAACGGTCGTTCTAGAAGATCCTTCGAATCCCGGACCTGGCGCTGGATGGGCCAACGCCGCCCGGCAGGCGCTGGTGCAATTTCCCGATCTTGAGGCGCTTTGGTATCTTGATGATGACGTGGTGATATCCGCGACGGATCTTGGACTTCTTTGGCAAGAGATGGAACGCGGCCAAGCCGGGGCCATCGCCCCCTTGCTGGAAGGTGCCGATGAACACCTCTGGGCTTTTCCAGAACCGGTGGACCGAGTGGCCCGTCAGAAAATCCGGGAAGCCAGAACTGCCGGCGAAGCACGAAAGCTTCTGGGGGCCGAACCGCTCCCATTTTGCTGGTGCACCGGGGCTTGTTTTTTGGTGAGTCGAACCGCCTTGGACTCCACACCCTTGCATCGGACGGACTTTTGGATGCTGGGGGAGGATCTCGAATATTCGATGCGGATTGCGGCCAAGAATCGTGCCGTGTTCACTTGCCTCGTTGCCGTTCCTCACCTTCCGCCGAAGAACATTAAAGAGGATCTCACGCAAAGGACACAAAGGGGAAGAGAAACAAATGCAGAGATGGAGGCATACGATCTGGAATCCGCAGCCGACCACCCATCCAACATCCAACATCCAACATCCAAAATCAATCAGGCCAGCTATCTGAAGTTTTGTTCCCTTCTGCAAAATCTCAGCTACCTGTCATTTCATGCCGAAGAGAGTCGTCACATGAAGTCGTATTTGCCGGGGAATTTTCGGCGCTTCCTTCGCACCCACGGGCTGCGATGGCAGACGCTTCAAGATGCGCTGTCCTGCCTCTGGCACGGAGCAGTGAGAGGACGACCGGCGGGAGGCCGGGCCGGTCACTCACTGCGGCAACGAGCTAGCAATCGAAAGGCGTCATGACCGCAGAAACCGAGCCCTCGATTCCGGTCTTCCCGGTTCTGGGGACCAATATTCATTCGGTCAACTACGAGACTGCGTTGGAAGCCTGCCTCGGCATGGCGAAGAGCGGAATTCCGGGCGCGGTTTCTGCCTGCAACACCCATCTGATTGCGCTGGCCCGGGCCGATGCGGGTTTCCATGGCGTCATGGCGGATTTCGACCTGGTCGTTCCGGACGGCTATCCCTTGATTTGGCGGCTCAATGCTCAGGGGGCAAAACTCCCAGACCGGGTCTACGGGCCGTACCTGATGCGTCATGTCCTGACCCATACGCCCGAACCCTGGAAACATTTCTTTTTTGGCGGAACCCCAGAATGCCTCGAGCGCATGGTCGCGGCCGCAGAGGAAATTCAACCGGACATCAAAATTGCGGGAACCCATTCTCCCCCATTCCGCGCCTGGACGGAAGAGGATGAGGAGACCTTCGCGGAAATGATTCACAAGAGCTCCGCTGATTTTATTTGGGTGGCTCTCGGGGGCGAGCGGCAGGAACGGTGGATTATGAAAAATCTTCAGCGCCACACCCGCGGAGTCTTCTTCGCTGTCGGTGACGCTTTTGAACTCCTGGCGGGGGCCCGACCGTACGCGCCGCCCTGGATGCAAAATCGGGGTCTCACCTGGCTCTATCGGCTGAGCCAGGAACCACGGCGACTTGGAGCCCGTTACCTCAAATTCAATTCGCTTTTCCTCTACTATCTACTGCGGGATGGATTATTGGGAACCCCGACACGTCTTTCAGCGCACCGGCCCCGTATTGCGTTCCTCGGCTCCCGGGGAATTCCGGCGCGTTATTCCGGATTCGAGACCGTGGTCGAGCAACTCGGTCAGAGGTTGGTTGGCCGCGGCTATGACGTGTCGGTTTACAACCGTTATCCCCGCTTCGATCCCCATACAAAACTCTACAAGGGAATGCGGATTCACACTCTGCCCACCATCCCCACCAAGAACCTCGACACCATCAGCCACACCGCGCTTTCCGCCCTGCACGCGCTGGGGAAAAATTACGACCTGATCTATCTCTGCGGAGTGGGCAACGCCCTCATCGGTGGATTTCTGCGCCTTTGCGGCAAGACGGTGATCATCAATGTGGACGGGGCAGATTTCCGCCGGTCAAAATGGAGTACCTTCGGTAGGTTTTGGTTGCACCTGAGCGAGCGTTGGGCCACCCGGATGGCCGACCGCATCATCGCCGACAACCAGGAAATCGTCGCCCGCTACGAACAGGACTATCAAACCCGACCGCTCTATTTGAGCTATGGAGCAAACATTCGGGTTGGCACCTTGGGCCACGAGGAGCTCGAGCACTGGGGATTGAAACCCCGGGAGTATATTTTGTTTGTGTCCCGTCTCACCCCCGAAAATCAGGCCGACACGCTCTTGCTGGCCTTCGCCAAATATCGTGGCCCGCTGAAACTTGTCATCTGCGGAGCGGCCGACTACGAACAGGCCCATTACCGCCGTCTCCAATCTCTGGCTGACGATCGGGTCATCTTCACCGGGGCCCGCTACGACAATGCCTACGTTGAGTTGAGCCGAAACGCCCTTTTCTTCGTCATGCCGGCGGATATCGAGGCCACCCGCCTTGTCCTCCTTGATCAGCTCGGCATGGGGTCGGCGATCCTCTATATGGACTGTCCGGCAACGAGAGAGGTGGTGGGCGATGCTGCTGAGCCCTTCGACCCGGCGGATCCGGTGGAATCCCTGGCGAAGAAACTCACGGATCTGGCGGACAATCCCGAACGCTGTGAAGAACTTCGCCGCCTCGCCCTCGAGCGGGCCCAAACGCATTTCAACTGGGACCTCGTCGTCGATCGCTATGAATCGCTCTTTGCAGAACTCAAAGTTCGAAAGATTCAAGAAAAAGCTGAAGAGCTGAAACCGGAAACCTGAAGGCGGGCGCAATCGCCCAGGAGTGCCGTGCAAGCACGGAAAATTATTTTCCATTTCTTTTTCAGATCTCAAGTTTCAGATTTCAACTCTCTCTTCTTCCCATGCTCTTCTCCATCATCACTCCCTCGCTGAACCAAGGCCCGTGGCTGGAAGAAAATCTTGCCTCGGTTCGAAATGCCGGAGGCAACGTCGAGCACATTGTCATCGACGGCGGAAGCACGGACGACACCGTAGATATTCTTCGGCGGCAGAATTCCGCCACTTGGATCAGCGAACCGGACACCGGCCAAACCGACGCGATTAACAAGGGACTGCGCCGCAGCACGGGAGATATCCTCGGATATCTCTGCGCTGATGATTTCCTCGAGACCGATGCGCTCCGCCTCGTAGCCGACGCCTTTCTGGCCGACAGCTCCCGCCAGGTCGTCTTCGGGGATGCCTGGTTTCTGGAAGGGGAATCGGGATGGAAACGCCGAAAATCCGCTGGAAAATTCACTTCCGACCGGCTCCGCCGGGGAAACTTCCTCCTTCAGCCTGCCGTCTTCTGGAGACGGTCGGTTTATGAGCATTTTGGTGAGTTCGATCCCCGGCTCCAATTTTGCATGGACCACGAATATTGGCTGCGGATCGGTCCCTACACCCGCTGGCACCATCTCGCCGTGCCGCTGGCGACCTGTCGGCTGCACGGCGGGGCCAAGACCTCCCGCGCCCTCACCACCGCCTGGCAGGAGGCCGCCACCATGCAGGCCCGCTATGGGATTTTTCTGCGGCCCCGACTGGAGGCCCTCTGGATGCGCTGTGGTGGGCAGACTTATTACGGAATGAAACGGGCGCTGTTTTCCCAACTCGGTCGCCACCGGAGGTCCCGTTGATGACGCGTCTGGTCGTCTTTGAATTGCACCACCTCGGGGATGCCGTCATGGCACTTCCTTTCCTACGAGCGGCTTCCTCCCTGTATGAAACGAGCGTGGTCTGCCGCCCACCAGTAGCAGCGCTGCTGCGTGAGATCACCCGGGGGATTGGGATTCAAGAGATTTCCGAATCCTGGGGCACCCGGGCGACCATGGCACGCAAGTTGGGACTCAGCACCGAAGACGCCACCGCCTGTGTCTGGGCCGACTCCCGGGCGCAGGGACTTATGCGTCTTTCCGGGGCCGGACGCCGGGTGGGATTTCCCATGACCCGCGAGAACTATTATGCCCCGGACCTCCCCTGGCGCAATCGGCGGCTGCGGGCTGGACAATTCCTCTCCGCCACGGCCCACCTGCTGAGCGGCGGCCCCTTGCTCACGGATCCGTTGCAGCGACGCTCGCCTTCTCAAAGTCATCTCGAATCCTGGACCCAACTGGCTGCCGCACTCGGCTTCGTCCCCAATTTTGACCTGCCTTGGATCTCTTCACGCTCCCCAAGCCTTCCTGGAGGCGTGGAAGCGTTTCTTCGCTCCCAAGGCGATGGACCCGTCCTTCTCATTCATCCCGGCGGCCGTCTCCCCACCAAACGCTGGCCTTATTTTCAAGCCCTCCTCGAACGCCTGGCCTCCGGAGCTCCTGTCGCCACGGTGATCGTCCAGCCCCCCGGCGAGGAAGCTCTTCGATCCTGCGGGGATCACCAATTGGTCGTTACCACCCCGGACTTGGGCCCGCTCCTTGCCTTGTTCCAGGCCAGCCATACCGTACTCTGCAATGATTCCCTGCCCTCCCACCTCGCTGCCGCCTTGGGCAAACGGGTTGTGACGATCTTTGGATCCGGCGCCCCGGCCTGGTTTGCCCCCTATGGAAATGCCAGCCGCGTCATCGCCACCGACATCTGCCGCTTCCGCCCCTGTATCGATCGTTGCGTCATGCCTAGCATCGTTTGTCTTGAATCTGTCACCGTCGATCTCGTGGAAAGCCGTTTGACCAGCACCCTGGCTGAAGGAAATCTTTAAATTTGAGAATGCCCGGCCTTTGGAATAGATTAAAAATGTGATCGGGGATTGCCGCGGGTTCGGCGTTGTGGTTTGCATTCACCTCCCGAGTGAGCGAAAGATCGGGCGCGGGTGACGGCTTGGTCGCCTGGCCTGTTTAGATTCCGCATTTCCAATAATTTTTTTAACCGTGATCACTTCAGAAATCCCCCATCCTCCCACCGATCCCCGGCAACGTATGGTTGCGCTGGGAGCCTTGGTGGTTTCTTTGCTGGCCCTCGCCCTGCTCTATGGGCTGGCTCCCTACGCCTCGGGCTACGGAGCGGGTCTCGTCACCATCCTGCACTTTGCCAATACCTTATGGTCGGGGGACAATGGGGACTGGCAGCATTGCTATCTCGTTCCCTTCGCGGCTGCGGCGATGGTCTATTTTAAACGACGTAAACTCCACATTGCGGATCTCCAGACCGCCTGGACCGGGCTTGGGATCACCGTCTTTGGGCTTTTCGTGTATTGGCTCGGATTCCGCGCCGACAATGTCTATCTTGGCTACGCTAGTTTTCAAATCCTCACCGGGGGGGTTCTGCTCTGGCTCTGTGGATGGAAATGGACCCGACATCTGTTTTTTGCCTGGGCCTTTTTGGTCTTTCTCTACCCGGTGCCATTCCTGGACAACATTCTCGCCTTTCCGCTTCGCATGATCATGTCGCAAGCCAGCGTCGGTGTCCTCAATTTTCTCGGGGTGGGAGCGGTCAAGGTCGGCACCGCCATCCTCTCCGCCCCCGATGAACTCTCCGGACTCAAAACCGGCGCCCGCTTTTCCGTCGATGTGGCCGATCCCTGCAGCGGCATTCGGTCGCTATTCGCCCTCATGATGGTTTCCGCCCTCTATGGCTACTTCACCCAACCGGGCGTCTGGCGGAAGGTCTCCCTCTTCTTCTGCGCGATCCCGCTGGCCGTGCTGGGCAACCTCGCCCGCATTCTCATGCTCACCATCGGAACAATCGCCATGGGATCCGAAACCGCCATCGGCTCCCTTGACGATCCAAGCTTCTTTCACATGCTGGCCGGCTACCTCGTTTTCATCGTCGCCCTGGCCGGCCTCATTGGGATTGGAAAACTCCTCAACGCCGATTGGTCCCGCGTTTCCACAAATTTTAGGACTTTCTTTGAATCGAAACCCCTCCATCCGCCGTCCCGCTCCGTAGCCGACAAACCAACGCATTCTTATGACGAATATTGAACCGTTTCGTGCCCGGGGCCTGTTGGCCCGTGCCGCCGTTGTCCTCGTGCTGGCCGGGGTCATCTATTCCCTCTGCCGCTCCACCCCCGATATCCAAGCCGGCACCGAAATGGGGGTCGTCATGAACCTTCCCGAATTGGTGGACGGCTTCACCGGAAAGGAACAACCCGTCTCAGAGTCCGAGCTGCACCTTCTGCCCGGCGATACGGAGTTCGCAAAAAAAGATTATGTCGATTTTGGGGGTGACCATATCTCCGGCCAGATCGTCCTCGCGGGCGGCGAAAAACGCAGTATCCATCGCCCGGAGATTTGCCTTCCCGCCCAGGGTTGGAATCTGAAGTCCGGCCAGGCCGTACCGATCACCCTCGACAACGGGAAGACACTTGATGTGATGAAGCTCTCCATCGCCCGCCCGGTGGAAGTCCGGGCCGGCGAACACAAGCAACTCAATTCCATTTTTCTTTATTGGTTCGTCGGGAAGGACATGACGACGCCCTTCCATTGGATGCGGCTGGTCCACGCCAACTGGGACCGGGTCGTTCACAATATCAACCACCGCTGGGCCTATATCGTCGTCAGTGCCCCGGTCCTGGAAGGCTTTACACCCCAAGGGAAATCCGAGGCGGAGACCATGAAGATGCTCGAATCCTTCGTGGCGGAACTCGCCCCCGAGATCATGCAACCCTCGGTAAAACTCGCGGGACAGGAAGTGACGCGTGATGAGTAATCCGTGGCAGGGAGCGGGGGCTCTTGGTTCCATATTCTTCGCTTCTCGTACGCTGTGCGCACTCTCCGACCGAGAACTAGGAACCCCTCAAGTATGAACTCAGTTCAATCAGAAGCTTCTTCAATTTATTGACAAACCTCGCTTATTTGACAAATTATCAGACATGCAAACTAACGTCAGTATGCTTTTGCGGGAATTCCCCAAGATTCGTCGGGCTGCCTTTCGGGGGGAGCGCGTGGTGATTGCGACGCGCGAGGGCAATCTCGTTTTGACCGCAGAGACTCCCCCAGGCTCCACTATCTTGGGTGCGCTGAAGGGGCAGGTGCATGTCCAGCCTGGAGTGAATTTGGCGGCTCCCAGCTCCGACGATGCCGAATGGATGCGATAACCCACCTGCTCGACACCCATGCGGTTATCTGGGCCTATGACGATGCCAAATTTTTGGGAGCCCAGGCCCGCGCTGTCATCAGCCATGCCATGCCCCTCAGCTTGGGAATATCGGATTTTACGCTCTTCGAAATCGCCATGCTGGTGAGCAAGGGCCGACTGCAATTGGACCTTTCGGTGGAGACATTTTTGCAACGCGTCGAGACGGATTACGTCGTACTACCACTTGGAGCGCTGGAAGCCGCTTCGGCGATGGAACTCAATTTGGAGCAAGCCGATCCCTTCGATCGCGCCATCGTGGCCACCGCGCTCAGCCGGAACATTCCCCTCCTAAGCAAGGATCGTCAGATCGCCGCTTCCGGTTTACTTTCCGTTATTTGGTAAGTTTTTCTTTTAGGGTTCCCAACCCACAACTTCCTGCTTTTCGCTTTTGAGCTTTTGCTTTTTCCTCCGCCCATGAAGATCATTTATCCCGAAGATCGGAGTTACGACCGCTGGTTGAAGAAAATGAACCGGCGGTCCACCCCCGACCCCAAGGTGCGTGCGGTCGTTGAGGAAATCCTCGCCGCCGTACGGGAGGAAGGCGATGTCGCCCTTCTCCGCTACACTGAAAAATTCGGCGGACCGCAACTCAATCCCTCTGAACTGTACGTTTCCCCGGCAGAACTCGCCGCCGCCCGCCGCCAGCTCCCCGACGAAACTCACAAAGCCATCCGCACCGCTCGGACCAACGTGCGCGCCTTTGCCAAGAAGAGTCTGCGCAAGAGTTGGTTCATGAAAAACAAGCAGGGTGCGATCGTTGGCGAGCGCTTTGATCCTTTTCAGCGAGTGGGCATTTATGTGCCGGGCGGCACGGCCCCGCTCGTCTCCAGCGCCATTATGACCTGTACGCTGGCCGCTACGGCAGGAGTTCCCCAGATTGTTGTGGTCACTCCCCCTGCCAGCGATGGCTCCCTCCATCCGGCGTTGTTGGGCGCTTTGGTGGAATGCGGGGCCACCGAGGTTTATCGCGCCGGCGGCGCCCAAGCCATCGCGGCTCTGGCACTGGGAACAAAAATGATCCTCCCCGTGCAAAAGATTTTTGGTCCCGGCAACGCCTATGTCGTGGAGGCGAAGCGGCAGTGTTTCGGTGAAGTGGCGATTGATCTGCTCCCCGGACCCAGCGAGATCCTTGTCATCGCCGACAACACCGCAACGCCAGCCTGGGTGGCGGCGGATCTCCTGGCCCAATGCGAACATGGTCTGGGTAGCGTCGCCGTCCTTGTGACAGATTCTCGCCGGATTCTGAAGGAAGTGGCGGCGGAATTGAAAAAACAAATCCCTCTCTCCGGTCGTGCCCGAGAGTTGGCCAAAGCCTTACGCAACGCCGCGCTGATTTTAGTTCCCGACCTGGCCGCAGCCGTGACCGTCGCCAACCAATTCGCAGCGGAACACGTTTCCATCGCAACCAAAAGTCCCGGCGAAATTGCCCAACAGCTCCATACCTCGGGCGCGATCTTCCTGGGCGGCCTCTCGCCGGTGGCAGCCGGGGATTTTCTCGCCGGACCCAGCCACGAGCTTCCCACCGGGGGAGCCGGGAAGAGCTTTGCCGGACTCACCGTCGATCAATTCCAGCGCCGCACCAGCATGGTCATGTTCGATGAGCCCTCGCTGAAGGCCTCCCTGCCCACCTTGAAAACCTTCAGCAGCATCGAGGGCCTCGATGCCCATGGTCGTTCGGCCACAATCCGAATTCCAAAAAAGCCCAGTAAAGCCAAAAAAACGAAATGAAAAGTGCCTGGATCTTTCTGTGTCTGGCTGGCCTATTGGAAATTGGCTGGCCCGTGGGACTGAAAATCGCCCAAACCCCGGGACGAGTGTTAGCCGGTGTCGCCCTCGCCGTGGTCTGCATGGGTTTGAGCGGGTGGTTTCTTTGGCTGGCCCAAAAGGGAATCCCCATCGGCACTGCCTACGCTGTGTGGACCGGCATTGGTGCGACCGGCACCTTTCTCATCGGTGTCGCTTTCTATGGAGATCCCTCCGGGCTCCTGCGCTGGCTGGCGATCTTTCTCATCATCTCTGGAATCGTCCTCCTCAAGCTGGCACACTGAAGAAAATTAAGAAGGAAGAATGAGGAATTAAGAAATCACTTTTCCTTCCTAATTCTTAATTCTTCCTTCTTAATTTTCTTCAATGGTCTGGAAGCACAAACGGGGGGAACTCAATTTGAGTCGTCGGGGGGCGATCATGGGGATTCTCAATGTCACCCCGGACTCGTTCTCCGATGGCGGGAGTTTCTCGTCCGGGGATGAGGCGGTGGCCCACGCTCTGCTCATGGAGAAATCGGGAGCGGATATCATCGACGTCGGTGGAGAATCCACCCGTCCCGGAGCCGCCGCAGTCAGCGAAGCCGAAGAACTTTGTCGGGTGATTCCCGTCATTCGCAATTTGCGGGCCCAAAGCGAGGTGCTCATCTCTGTGGATACCAGTAAGGCCGCTGTCGCCAAGGAGGCGGTGCTGGCGGGAGCCGACATCATCAACGACGTCACAGCGCTGCGGGGCGACTCCGCCATGCCGGAGGTGGCTCTCCACTCCGGCGCGGGTTTGGTTCTCATGCACATGCAAGGCCGACCCCGCACCATGCAGGACAATCCGCGCTACCTTGATGTCGTTGGCGAAGTGGCTAAATTTCTTCGACAGGCGCTGGCTTCTGCCTTAGAATGTGGCATGTCCGCTGAACGCATCGCCTTGGACCCGGGAATCGGTTTCGGCAAAATGCCGGCCCATAATCTGGCCCTGCTCCAGTCTCTGGAAGCGTTCGCCCCGCTGCAACGTCCCCTCCTCATTGGAGTTTCTCGCAAGTCCTTTTTGGCGTCGCTGGCCGATTCCCCCGCCATCGCGGACCGCTTCTGGCCGGCCGTGGCGCTAACCAGTTATTGCCGCGAACATGGGGCCCGGATCTTTCGGGTTCACGAACCCCAACCGCATCACGAGGCCCTGCGCATGACAGAGGCCATCTTGAATTCTTCCTCATGATTCAGACAATTGGAAAATTCGTTTTAGAAAACTGGAGGACTCCGGTCGAGGTCATCATTCTCGCTGCGGTTCTCTATTACATTTATCTTTATTTGCGCGGTACGCATGGGGCCCGCATTCTTATTGGGCTGGCGGTTATTTTCCTCACCCTCACCCTCATCTCGCAGATCTTTCATCTGCTGGTTATCGGCTGGATTCTCCAGTTCCTATCCGTTTTCCTGGCGGTGGCGCTTGTGGTGATCTTTCAACCCGAACTCCGCCGTCTTCTTACCGATCTCGGCAGCCATCCCCTTTTCACCTCCGCTCTGGAGAGGCGGGAATCGATTGAGGAAATTACGGATACGGTTTTTGAGATCGCCAGCAAGGGATTTGGGGCCCTCATCGCCGTCGAGCGCGACATTAGCCTGAAGCCGTTTGTCGAAACCGGTGTGCATGTGGATGCGGATTTTTCCAAGGAACTCGTCCTCACGATTTTTCAGCCCAAAACCGTTCTGCACGACGGCGGGCTCGTGGTCCGCAACGACCGCATCGTTGCCGCCGCCTGCATCCTCCCGCTCACCCAGCGCGAAGATCTTGACCGCAATCTCGGCCTCCGCCATCGGGCCGCCCTCGGACTCTGTGAGGAATCCGATGCTCTAACCATTGTGGTTTCCGAAGAAACCGGTCAGGTTTCCATTTGTCACGATAGCACTTTGGAACGCAACCTCAGCGTGGATAAATTCCGCGACCTGCTCAGCCAACTTCTCCTGCACAATGACGATCAAAGAAATTCTGACCAACAATTGGAAACCAAAACTCGTGTGTCTGATTCTCGCGAGTTGCCTGTGGTATCTCATTAAACAAAATGTGAACAAAAACCCCGACCAATTCGATCGGGGTCCCCTGCCTTCCCTCGAAGCCAAACCACACCAATGAGCGGACAACGAAAGCTCTTTGGCACCGATGGTGTCCGCGGGGTCGCCAACATCGACCCGGTCACCGCCGAAACCGCCCTGAAACTTGGACGGGCTGCGGCCCACATCTTCAGCAATTCCGGTGGATATCCCAACCACACCGGCGATCGACGCAAGATCGTCATTGGCAAGGACACCCGGCTCTCGGGCTATATGTTGGAGAATGCCATGGTGGCAGGCATTACCTCCCTGGGGGTGGATGCCCTCGTCATTGGACCCCTCCCCACGCCGGGCGTCGCCTTCATCACCCGCTCCCTGCGTGCCGACGCCGGGATCGTTCTCTCCGCTTCGCACAATCCCTACGAGGACAATGGCATTAAATTTTTCCGCCACGACGGCTATAAGCTCGATGATAAAGTCGAGAAGGAGATCGAGAACCTCGTCTTCAATGGCGAGATCGAAAACATTCGCCCCACCGCCACCAAGATCGGGAAGGCCACCCGGATCGATGATGCCCTCGGACGCTATGTCGAATTTGCCAAACAGAGTTTCCCACGGGGCCGTACCTTGGAATCGCTCCGTATCGCAGTGGATTGCGCGAACGGGGCCGCTTACAAGTCGACGCCCTGCATCCTGCGCGAACTCGGTGCCGACGTCAGCATCCGGCACAACGCTCCCAATGGGACGAATATCAACGCCAACTGCGGGAGCACCCATCCGGATCAGATCCAGCATTTTGTGAAGGAGATCCATGCCGACATTGGGATCACACATGATGGGGATGCCGATCGCGTTCTACTCTGTGATGAAAACGGGGAGCTGGTCGATGGCGATGAAATCATGGTAATCGCCGCTATTGATTTTCTGAAGAACAACCGTCTCGATGGCAACACCCTCGTCGCCACCATCATGAGCAACTACGGCCTCGATGAGAGCCTCGCTGCCGCAGGCGGCAAGGTCCTGCGCACTAATGTCGGCGACCGCTATGTCATCGAAGCCATGCTTCGCGATGGCCACAATGTGGGCGGCGAACAAAGCGGGCATATGATTTTCCGCGACTATGCCACGACCGGCGACGGGATCGTCAGCGCCCTGCAGATTCTCCGGATCATGACCGAAACCGGCAAGCCTCTGAGTGAACTCAAAAAGGTCCTGAAAAAATATCCCCAAGCGCAACGGAATCTCAAGGTGCGGGACAAACCCGATCTTGAATCCCTCACCGATGTGCAAGCCCTCCTCAAAGAGGTCGAGCAAAAGCTCAATGGCAAAGGCCGGGTCTTGCTTCGCTATTCGGGGACAGAGCCCAAAATCCGCCTCCTTATCGAAGGCCGCGATCAGGCGGAAATCAATACCCAGGCCGACCGCATTTCCGCAGCGCTCCAGGAGCGCATTGGAGCGTGAGGAGAAGCCTGAAACCTGAAAGCTGAGACCTGAAAGCTGAAAGGAAAAAGCGGATTCTGGATCCGGGATGGGGCGTTGTTGCGCACCCGCCACTTCCCACTCTCCCGGGGCCCGGACCGGCACTCGGGCGCTTGCGCCCTCTTTCAGGTTTCAGGTCTCAGGTTTCAGGTCTCAGGTTTTGCCTTTTTCCCCTCAGTATTTAAGAATTCTTCCTAAGAATCTCTTCGCCTCGACGCTTTGCGGAGAAGCGAAGAATTCCTTCGCAGGGCCACATTCCAACACCTGACCCTCCGAGACAAAGGCGACCGCATCTGCGGTTTCGCGGGCAAAGCCCATCTCGTGGGTCACAAGAATAAGCGGTTGCCGGGCCTCACGAAGCCCGGCAATGACATCCAGCACCTCCGCCGTCATTTCCGGATCCAAGGCCGAGGTCGGTTCATCCATCAGAAGAAACTCCGGATCCGTCGCCAACGCCCGAGCGATGGCGACCCGTTGACGCTGCCCGCCGCTAAGTTCGGCGGGCTTTTTTTTGCCATGATCCCGGAGCTGAAACCGCTCCAGAATCCGTTCGGTCCTCGCTTCCGCGTCCGGAAATCGATGCACTTTCTCCAGGGGAAGCCTGATATTATCCGCCGCACTGAGATGGGGAAATAGGTTGTAGGACTGGAATACCACTCCGATCTTTTTGCGGTAGGCCGCGAGGTCACTTTCGGCTGATGCCAACGGATGACCGTTGATGGAAATTCTTCCAGAATCAGGATATTCCAATCCCGCCAAAATGCGAAGGACTGTCGATTTTCCTCCCCCGGAGGGCCCGACCAAGGCCAGGGTATGAGAAAATTCCACCCGGAAAGTCACTTCTCGCAAAGCCAGATGGCTGCCAAAGGACTTGGTCACCCCATCACATTCGACAATCATGGATGAGAAGAACCCTTGGGCTCGGAAAAGTCCACATCGTCCACCGGTTCGGAAAAGTCCGGTTCTGGCAATTCGAGAGACGGTTCGGGAAAGAGTTCCTCAATTCGTACCGCCGGGGGAGTCGGAGGCTCCACCCGCAGGTCTTCATTGGCCACATACCCAAAGGATTCATCCTCCAAACGAACAAAACTATAGCCATATTCTTTGCGCAGAACGTGAAGCACGGTGTGCGGAGGGAGGGGCCGGGGGCTCCCTGCTGTTGCGGGCCATGCACAAAGAAAGAGGTGGTTTCGTTGGTTACGTAACCCGGAGCTTCTTCTGGTGAATAGACCTCCACCGGGCCGCAGCCCACAAGGCCGACAAGACCAACAAGGCCGATAACACCAATCCATGCTTCAAGTTTCATAACGAAGCGCGTTTTCCAATTTTTTCGACCAGAGCGATAGTGGCACCGTCAAAATAAGATACCCAATACTTAGAGGCAAGTAACATTCCAAAGTGCTAAGGGTTGCGGAGTTCACTTGTTGAGCCGTAAAGGTGAACTCGGCGATGCCCAGAATGGAAAGCAACGATGAGTCTTTGATCAAGGACGCGAATTGGCCGGCCAAGGCAGGAGTTGAGTGTTTAAGTGCTTGTGGACAAACAATATATGTATACGTTTGCGTATTGGTTAGGCCGATGGCCCGGGCACTCTCCCACTGGGAGTGACCCACACTCTCAATTCCTGCTCGAAGGATTTCCGCGATGTAGGCTCCGGAAAAGAGTGACAAAATCAACACCCCAGCACTCAACCGGTGATCGAATCCCACTGCATTAAACACGCCATAGTAGAGGAACAACAATAACACCAGAAGAGGAATCCCACGAATCGTCTCTATATAAACAATTGCTGTATAACGAACTGGTAAAAATTTTGACCGTTTTGCCATCGCCGCCGCCAGACCAATGACCGTGCTAAGCAATAAGGCCACGGCTGAAAGTTTCACGGTCACAAGCCAACCCGTCCAAAAGGCCTGTCGATATTTCCAAATAACCTCGGAATTTTGGATCGAACTGGCCAGGACTACCCAGCACCCCAGAGACAGGAGTATGAAAAGAAAACCTGCGGTCCCCACCTTTGCCATCATCGGAGCCGGGAAGCGCGGGTCGTCCCAAAGCAATCGCGTCCAAGACTTCACATCTGCTGCCTATTCCTCCCGCTCCATTTCGTCAATCTGTTCCGAATCCCTTTAAAAATAGAAGGGCCGACCTTCCTTGGCAAAGGCTTCCTTTTGGGCTTTTAGATAAGTTTCTCCCAAAACCTCAAAGCCGCCCTCCGCTCGATACGCTTTCAAGAATGCATTGATCTGGAGGCGCAGGACCTCGTTGTCCAGCTTGACCGCAATGGCCCAGGTTTCCTCCCGAAGAGGCTCGAGAAGCGCTCTGGTTGTTTCCGGATGCCTCTGGGCATTTTGCCAGATGCTCATCTGATCGTACACAAAGGCGTCCGCCTTGCCTTGAATGACTTCCAGCACGGCTGCATTCTCTTTTTCGAGGGACAATATTCCGGCTTGCTTGAGCGTTTTTCGAGCCCAGACCTCCCCGGTCG
Organism: uncultured Spartobacteria bacterium; assembly: GCA_937890535.1. GTDB lineage: Bacteria > Verrucomicrobiota > Verrucomicrobiia > Chthoniobacterales > Terrimicrobiaceae > CAMASH01. The sequence continues at coordinate 22,105 of CALBXK010000313.1, read as the reverse complement.
TCCCCTGACGGACCGCCACAATCCTCCCCGGCTCATCGAGATCCTCCCTGTTTTGGATGTCGCTGCCTTTGCCGACCAATAGCGCTAGACCAATGGTCAAATAAGGATCCGAAAAGGCGACGGATATACGTCGTTCTTCGGTTTCTGTCATCGAACTGATAACGCAATCGATTCGACCGTTATTTAACGACGGAATCAGGCCGGTGAAGGGAATGTTTTCAATTTTTAGACGACGATGACAAAAATCCGCCAAGGCCTTTGCCAGATCCACGCTCACACCTTGGGGCTGGCCGACCGTATCGATGGTTTCAAATGGCGGATAGGAAAGATCCATTCCGACAACCAGAGGTTTGGAGGATTTTGACCCATTGCAGGCGACGAACAAGAGGCTGACTAAAAACAAACCAAAGAACCGGATGTTCCACGTGGAACAAATTGACTTTGGATATGTGGGGAAATTGTCATCAAGTTGTGAATCTTGGTGGAAAAGATTGGAATGACTCATGGGTGATCTTGAGTTTGGGTGTAGATAGCGCCCAGGTTCTCAGGTTACTCGCAGAGAGTTTTGCTCTGGAACAACGATGTCTTCTGCTTCCAAGGCTTTCGGAGTGGGTTGTTCACAGTATTAATATGATGAAGAAGGTCCAAAAGTTTATCTCTTCTTAATCAGTATTGGGAGGAACTTCGAGAATTCCTGTTTTGGCACGAGGCAGAAGGTTCTGCAGAGAAAAGGTCTCGAACTGTCCTTGCAGATTCGAAGATACGATTCGCAGGGAGGGAGTGAATTCGGCCAGTACCTGCCGGCAGGCTCCACAGGGGCTGATGGGGTTGGTAGTATCCGCCACGACCGCCAGAGCGATAAAGGAGGTCACGCCAGCGGCAATGGCGCTGACCACAGCCGAGCGCTCGGCACAAAGGGAGAGTCCATAGCTGATATTCTCGACATTGCATCCTGTGAAAACTTGCCCGTCTTCTGTCAAAAGTGCGGCGCCAACCAGAAATTTTGAGTAGGGAGCATAGGCGCGTTGCCGGGTAGAAATCGCGGCAGCAATGAGTTGTTCGTCAGTCATATTCTGTTTATTATAAATGATTTATATAATATTATATCCGCCGATCATTTACCGGGACGCCGAGAGATAATTTGCGACGGAGAGGGATCGATGCGAGGAACCCATTTGTGTAATTGAAGAGATATGTCAGAGTAACGGTGATTTATGCATATCGAGAAGGAGGAATCAACGCCACAAACCATCGTTTTGGAAGAACTCGCGAAACTTGGGTTGACCCTGCGAGAAATTACGAAAATGCGTTTGGCCAAGCGGGAGGAGGAAATTAGCAATCTTCAGGCGAAGATTGGAGGAAAACGAAAGAAATTTTCCTCGGCGAAAATGCATGACATGCGTGATATGCTCACGGTGTTGCGGAAAACGGATTTTAAGGCGGAAAAGGGACGTCGACGGGATTTGCGCAAGATCGATGATATTATTGGGGACTTAAAAATTCTAACAGAAACCTGGTGAGGGTCTTATACGAACGGGGGATCGGGATAAGAATGAGCCATGATACAATAGGTTTTCTTTTTTTCTCTTATGACAATGACAACAATGAAAGCTGCTGATCCAGGGTCAGGCCTTGCTACGGTGGGCGGGGGATGTTTTTGGTGTGTGGAGGCCATTTATCAAACCGTTCCAGGAATCAAAAGTGTCGTCAGCGGATATGCTGGAGGCACCCTATCCGATCCAACCTATGAGCAAGTTTGCCGGGGTAATACCGGACATGCCGAGGTGGTACAAATCGCGTTTGATCCCGGACAGATCAGCTACGAAAAAGTTATTGATTTATTTTGGAAGGCCCATGATCCGACAACATTGAACCGTCAGGGTGCTGATCGGGGCAGCCAGTATCGATCCATTATTCTCTACGGCAACGAGGAGGAAAAAGCGGCTGCAGAAAAATCAAAAGAATCCGCCCAGGTGCAGTTTAAGGACCAGATTGTGACCGAAGTGGTCGCGCTCAAAAAATTCTATCCGGCCGAAAAACATCATCAGGATTTCTATGAAAGCAATCCGGCTCATCCCTACAATCAGGCGGTGACCCGAGAGAAAGTGGAGAAATTTCAGAAGGCCATCGACCAAGATGCCAAGGCTCGAAAGTGACGAGAGCTGAGGGACGGCAAACCTCTCGATGATGAGTCAGGTTATAATTTTGGATTCAGGGCCGGGGCGGATTCCGCGATAACGACGGGCGTTCCGGCTTTCACCAAAGCAAAGATTTTGCTGGCGGCTTCGCGTTTCAAACGAACACAACCGTGGGACGCCGGCCGGCCAGGGACGTGTCCGACATGAAGTCCGACGCCGGTGTCGGTGAGGCGCATCCAATACGGCATGGTTGCGCCGGAAAACGTGGCACCTTCCGGCAGGACATCGCGCCGGGTGTCTGCGTCCGCCACGAGAACATTGCCTTCGACGTCCATAATTTTGCCGTAGAGGTTGGAGTGATAATTCTGCTTCTTTGAGCGAATGGCGAATTTTCCGGAGGGGGTGGGGTGCGACCTTTTTCCGGATGCCACCGGGAAATCCATCGCGATGGCCCCCTGGACGAGAAGGAATCCTCGTTGATTCTTGAGGGCGATCTCCAGACTTACGTTTGCGGGCGTGGCGAGCGCGAGAATCGTCTCATTGCGATAGGTTTTCCGCTTCCAGCCAGTCTCAGCGCGAAACGCCGTGTGGGCGAGAAGGCCTTCTTCCCGCATCTGGGCTGCGGCTCGGCTCTCCTTGATCCGCTCGCGGTAATTTCCGTAACTTTCCACAATTGCACACCCGGAGGTGAACAGGCAAATTCCCACAAGGGCGGCTAGGGCGATAATCGCGTGGTTTTGCATCCGCTATATCCCAAGCAAAAAATCGGCTGGTGAAAAGAGAATCTTGTAAATTCCGCATTGTCAAAGTTTGGAATCGAGTCGAAAATGGCTTGTTTGGTACCGTCAGGATGCTTTGGCTCCGGACTTCAGCCGCCTCATCCATTGAACCTTATGACAAAATCCGTAGCACCCCGCGTTGACTTCGCAAAGGCACCGATCAACGCGAAACTTACCTCAGAAGACAAGCGAACGCTTCTTCGTGAGATGCTACGCATTCGCCGGTTTGAACAGGCCTCGCTCAAGATGTATCAACAGGGAAAGGTCGGAGGCTTTTTGCACCTCTATATCGGCCAGGAATCGGTGGCCGTCGGGGCCGTTTCGCTCATGGGGGAACACGACCATATTATTACGGCCTATCGGGATCATGGGCATGCCTTGGCCGTGGGAATGAGCATGGACGAATGCATGGCCGAACTCTACGGCAAAGCCACCGGATGCTCGAAGGGTAAGGGCGGCTCGATGCACTTTTTTGCGCCGGATAAAAATTACTGGGGCGGTCACGGGATCGTGGCGGGTCAGACCCCGCTTGGTCTCGGCCTTGCCTATGGGATCAAATACAAGGGCCTGACCGGGGCAGCCCTGTGTTTTCTCGGCGATGGCGCCGTCAACCAGGGGTGCTTTTACGAAAGCCTCAACATGGCGGCTCTGTTTGAGTTGCCCGTGGTTTATGTGATTGAAAACAACGGGTATTCGATGGGCACGAGCCTGGAGCGCTCTTCGGCGCTCGACAAGTGCCTGGCCCAGCGTGCCGAAGCCTTCAAGATCGATTGGGATCAAGCCAGCGGCGAAGACGTTTATCAGGTGCGGGAGGTGACCCAGAAGGCCATTGACCGGGCGCACAAGGAATCCAAGCCCACCGTCCTCGAGTTCGACACCTACCGCTACTACGGCCATTCCGTTGCCGACGCCAATCACAAGGGCGGCTACCGTCCCGAGGAGGAAATCGAAATCTTCAAAAAGCAACACGATCCGATCCAGTGTTTCAAGGCCCGCCTGCTTGACGAGCAGGTTCTCACCGAGGAACAGTACGGCATCATCGACACAGAGGCCAGAGCGGAGGCCGCTGCTTCGATCAAGTTTGCCGAAGTCAGCCCTCAACCTACGGAAGAAAGCATCTTCGAGGACGTGTACTTCGAGGTCGATCGTCAAACCGAAGCCGGACGGACCGGGAAACATTTTTTCAATGACTAGGGGCACTTTCCGAGGAACTTGGGGTCTGTCCATTTTGGCCTTGGTCGTGGCAGTCTCCGGGGCGACTGCGCAAGAGAACGAATTCGTCGAGAATCGCTGGGTGGCGATTTTGTCGGCTTACCCGTCTTTCGCTGACGCTCGCGACGATGCAGAAAAGATCGCCAAAGCGAGTGGGCTGCCGTTTTCCATGGAGGATCGAATCTTCGATAAAAAACGGGGCCTGATCTATCCGGACAGCTATGACGATGAAGTTTTTGCCGGAAACTACGTCGCCCGGCGTTACAACGAGACCCTGATTGGGGAGAAGGAAACCCCCTATCTCTCCATCGAACGTTCTGATGGATACGACGGATTCCGGCCCGGCTACTATATCGTGATCGCTGGCATCTACGAATCCGCCGGGGAGGCCAAAGCCCAATCCGCACGTTTCAAAGACTGGGCTCCCACCTCTTACGCCAAGAAAACAAAGATCTATTTAGGCTGTCTCCACTAGACTGAGCGACACAGGCTTTTTCTTCCGACATCCGACATCCCACCTCCGACTTTCCCATCATGCCACTCATTGAATACCGCGAAGCGTTGAACCAAGCCTTTGCTGAGGAGATCGAACGCGACCCGAACGTCGTCCTCATGGGCGAGGAAGTGGCCCAATATGACGGAGCCTACAAGGTCACCCGCGGACTTTGGAAAAAGTACGGTGACAAGCGGGTGGTGGACACCCCGATCAGCGAGGCGGGATTCATCGGGATGGGTATCGGGGCCTCCATGTTGGGGATCCGCCCGGTCATTGAACTTATGTTCTGGAGTTTCGCGGCGGTGGCCTACGACCAGATTATCAATAACGCCGGCCAGATCCGTTACATGAGCGGCGGGCTCATCAACTGTCCGATCGTCATCCGGGGTCCTGCCAATGGTGGCACCAACGTCGGAGCGACCCATTCCCACACCCCGGAAAGCTGGCTTGCCGCCATTCCCGGACTCAAGGTCGTCACTGCCGCCACCGGCTATGATGCCAAGGGTCTCATGAAGACCGCCATCCGCGACAATGATCCGGTGATGTTCATGGAAAACACCCTCCTCTACGGCGAAAAATGTGAGGTGCCGACCGAGGAATATCTCATTCCTCTGGGCAAGGCGGACTGCAAGCGCGAAGGCACCGACGTCTCCCTGATCGCCTACGGCCGTGCCGTGCTCACGGCGCTCAAGGCGGCGAAAACCCTGGAGGCGGAACATGATATCAGCGCGGAGGTTATTGACCTGCGATCGATCCGTCCTCTGGACGAAGATGCCATTTTGGAATCCGTCCGCAAGACCCACCGCGTCGTCCTCGTCGATGAAAATAAACCGTTCTGCGCCGTATCCGCTCAGATCTCCTCCCTGATCATGGAAAAGGCCTTCGACGAACTCGATGGTCCCGTGGGACGAGTGTGTTCCCTCGACGCCCCGGCGATCTATTCACCGGCCCTTGAACCCCTGCAACTCCCAACTCCGGATCGGGTGATCAAAAAGGTGAGGGAAGTTTGCTGACCACCTGCCTTCCAATAATTTGCGGGATGATCCGCGAGCGAAGCATTTTGGGTTCGTCAATTCGTTCCGTCTTCGGTACTCCTCATTTTCCATCATGCCTGTAATCACCATGCCAAAACTGAGCGACACGATGTCCGAAGGGACCATCGCTAGCTGGAAGAAGAAAAAAGGCGACACCATCGCCATGGGGGACATTCTCGCTGACATCGAAACCGACAAGGCGACCATGGAAATGGAGGCCTTTGATGATGGAATCCTGGAGGAAATCTATGTGGAAGCGGGTGGCAAGGCTCCGGTGGGATCCAAAATTGCCCTAATTTTGGCTGATGGCGAAACCCGCGAAGATCTCGAAGCCGCGGAGGACCCAAAGCCATCGACGGATAAAAAGCCAGAGGCGCCTAAAAACTCCGGACCCACGGAAAAAAGAAAATCCACCGGGGGATCGGATCGCATCAAGGCGTCCCCCCTCGCGAAAAAAATTGCCGCAGCGCGGGGCGTGAGCCTCCAGGGTCTCGTCGGCACCGGACCCGGAGATCGCATCGTGGCAAAGGATGTTCCCGACAAGGGCGGGGCGACCTCGATCCCGACCTCGACCGCAATGTCCCCAAAGATTGAAGCCCAGATGGGGGAAGGCGATCAGAGCATCCCGCTCTCCAACCTGCGACGAATCATTGCCGACCGCCTCGTGGCCAGCAAGCAGCAGACTCCGCATTTCTACCTTTCCATTGAAGTCGATGCCGGACCGCTCATGCGGATTCGCAAGGAATTCAATGATGCCAACGAAGCCGCCGGCGAACCCAAACTCACGGTCAACGATTTTGTGCTTCTCGCCATTGGCCGGGCCACGGCCACCCATCCTTTTGTCAACGCCTCCTGGGGCGGAGATGCCATCATCCAACATTCCGGTGTCCATATCTCCGTCGCGGTGGCGGTCGAGGACGGCCTCGTCACCCCCGTCCTGCGGAATGCCGACAAGATGTCCCTCAAGCAGATCAGCGCCGGAGTGAAGGATCTTGCGGCTCGCGCCCGGGACAAGAAACTCAAGCCCGAAGAATTCCAAGGCGGCACCATCACGGTGTCCAATCTCGGTGCCTATGGGATCGAACAATTCTTCGCCATCATCAACCCTCCGCAAGCGGCCATCCTCGCCATCGGGGCCATTGGCAAAAAGCCGGTCGTCAATGCCAAGAACGAAATCGTGGTCGGCCAGCGGATGAACATCTCCTTGAGCGGCGACCATCGGGTTGTCGATGGGGCTGTCGGGGCGGAATTCTTATCGACCCTGCGCAAGCTGGTTGAAAATCCCGCCATGATGTTGTTTTAGTTCGGCCAAAGACAAAACCCTGTAATTTGTAGCCACCCCGGTCCCTCGGGGTGCAGATGGTGAGCACGCGATCCTTGTTGCCCTTGCCTTCTCGCACCTCGATCTTTCCACCGGACACATCCAGATCCTTTACTCTCAGCCTCAGACATTCCGTCACCCGCAGCCCACACCCATAGAGTAATCGACAAATCACACCTTCCTCGCCATCGAGCACTCCGAGCAGTTTGCTAATCTCCTCCACCGCCAGAACCACAGGAAGTCGCCGCGACTCCTTGACCCGCTTCGCATCAATACCCTCAATCTCGCGATCCAAAACCTGCCGGTAGAGAAAAACCAAGGCATCGAGGGCCTGATTCTGCGTCGCCGCCACAACCCGCCGGTTGACCGCCAAATGCGTCAAGAATGCCTCGACCTCACGGGCCCCCATCCCCCAGGGTGTTCCAGTCCGTGAAATCGCACGAACTGCCGGTACCACATCACATACGACTCCTCCGTGCGTAGGCTATACTGAAGAACTCGAATCTTCTCCCGCAATTGATTTTCCAGGCTCATTTTCCATTCTTTTGCATGATAGTCTGCAAAACTGGGAACTATAAAGCGGCTGGACAATTTCAGCAGATCCGCCGATAAATGTCCCTGTTATACCAATTCAGCCGAAAAGCGCAGTGAGACTATGGTCGCTCCACCCCAGCTATCTTGACGCGAAAGGACTCGTCGCTCTTTGGCGCGAGGGACTACTTGCTCAGAAGGTGATTAGAGGCCAAACAAATGGTTATTTGCATCATCCGCAGCTCACCAGATTCCGCAGCACGAAGACGCCTGTCGCAGCTATAGCAACCTATCTTAGCGAAGTTTCTAACGAAGCCATCCAGCGGAATTACAATTTTGACGCCGCGAAGATTGCCCGCGGACGAGTCCGAAAGAAGATGTTCGTCACATCAGGGCAACTTGAGTTTGAACTCGACCATCTTCTCCGAAAGCTGTGGAAACGCGACCGAAGTCGCTACCGAGAACTGAAATGGGTTTCGACCCCCCAGGCACATCCGATATTCATCATAACCGCAGGACACGTCGCAGAGTGGGAACGGGTATAACAAGACGTCGCCGATCGACCCCCTGCCCACCGGGACTCGAAATTGCCATGAACATTCAAACCTTTAACCTGATTTTGGAGCGCGCACTCGGCAGGGCGTGACTGGACTCAAACGTTGTTTATTCTTTGGCTGCGACCAAGGACGCGAATGAGGTTGTTGTCGGGGGACATTTTCGGGTGACGGTATCTGCAGATGGCATGACCGCCGAGTCGACGGATGAACTGTTCAAGAGTTTGCTCATTTTGGATAAGAATCCATCCGAAGGAGGCGGAGAGCATGCGGCCTTTTCGGTGTCTCACATTGTCAGTCCGACGCCGGTTGAAACCCACGTCTTTCTATCCTTCATGCACCGGAAACCCTTCTACGTCGGTACGGGAAAAGAGTCGGTATGGAAGGTCGAAGACGGATCGATCTCGATCGAAAAAATGGATTCAGGTAGACCCAGAAATCGGAGGAGTGACCACGCTTGACGGACGGCCAGGCGTAATTGGAGACTGCGTCCTGCCCGAGATGGGCACGGGCGCCAAAAGCTTGGCTTCGAAGGTTTCACGGACGGCCCGCTGATTCCTCAATGCCGTCGCTTTCAGATTGTGGTTGATATTCTCCCCCAAACAAAAACAAGCCGTCCCGATTCGGCGCCGGACCCGCCATGGTTTCTATGACTTGAAACAGTTATCGCTGAAATGACTCGAAACCGGAGGAGCCAAGGGAGATATTGAGCAGCCCACCGCTATGCTTGGTACTATCGACGAACCCGAATTCAAAATTGCGGGCCTCCGGCTCAAGGCGCGTACTTTAGCGTGGTTCGTTAGCGGATTTATCATTGCAATCAACAAAACTCTGAGGGTGCGGACCGTGGACGAGTCTGGCTTTTTAGACAATCCGCCATCGGGCGGATGCATTTTCACGTTCTGGCACAATCGTCTGTTTGCGATGCCGATGCTTTTCAAGTTGTACTATGGAAAACGCAGGGGACTGGTGGGCCTCTCCAGTGCCAGTGGCGAGGGCACCCTGCTGACCATGATTTTAGAAAGATTTGGAATCCGCACCGTGCGCGGATCCAGTTCACGCCAGGGTTCGGCCGCCGCCCGTGGGCTGATGAGGGAAATCCAGGATGGCTTCGATGTGGTGATCACTCCCGACGGACCGCGAGGACCGCGCTATCAACTCAACCCGGGTCTGATTTTCCTCGCCCAAAGAACCGGCCTGCCCATCCAGCCGGTTTCGGTCGAGTGCGGGCAGTGTTGGCGACTGGGAACCTGGGATCGCTTCATGATCCCGCTCCCGTTCAGCAAGATTGTCTGTACCTTTCAACCCCAGTTTTTCGTGCCGCCCGTCGAGAACCCCGCTCAACTCGAAGAGCAACGGGTCAGACTGGAACGCCTCATGCAGCTAAAAACTGATTGAGGGTCGCTGTGCGAGAATTAAAGAACAATCCTTTCCCTTTTCTTCAGCGATTTTTCGTTTCGTGCTTTTTCAACCGTCTGCTAACGGCCGACCTGCCAACGCAGGAGGACGGCCAGCCTTGAAGAAAAATCAATCAAATTGTTTTATTATAAGGGTGGTTTTAGTAGTGTTCCGAAGAAATACAGGGCCTCACAAGCGCGGAAGTTAATAAATAAAAACCATTCATATTGATTTTTATTTGACGGATGCAATCTGAGTCTATAAAAACATTCAAAGATGAGAACATCATCTTGCTTCTCGGTTAGACCTCGACTTTCAGGGCTGGTTGCCGCGTTTTGCCTCTCGATTCTGGCTGCGACCGCATACTCGCGGGGGGCTGGGGATCGCACGGCGGTTCCGGTGTCTGTGAAGATCGTCGCGGACGGACAAGCCGAGGCGGTCCTTGTGGTGCCGGATGCCGATGACTCCACTGGAGCAGATAGAACACAGCCGCCATGGATTGAGTTTAAGGGTCACTCGCACTGGAAGAGTTCATCGCGGGCCTCAGCGGAGATTTTGGCGCATTATCTCCATCTCAGCACCAAGGCAAAATTCGACATTTACCGGGAAAGCGAGGTGCCGGCGGGAAGGACGCAGATTCACGTTGGGCCGACAAAGTTCGCGCAGGAACTTCGATTGCTGGAGGGCTTGAAGGATTCAAGCGGGTTTGTCATCTGCGCCGTCCGCCCGGACCGTGCCATTCTTCTCGGAGGAAGTCCCTTGGGAACTGAATATGCGGTTTATGAGTTTCTTGAGCGTTTCGTTGGGGTGCGCTGGCTGTATCCGGGAAAGGACTGGGAGTGCGTTCCTGGGTTGGACTCACTGGCGGTTGATGGGAAGGTGACGCAGGAACCGGCTTTCACCTCACGGTTGTTCCGGTGGCAGGATTCTGACGAAGGCACAGAATGGACCCGACGCAGCCGGATCCACAGCCGGATCGAGTTTCACCATAATATCTCGAAGCTGGTTGATATTGCTTACACAAAATCGAATCCGGAATATTTTCCGCTGATTGAGGGAGAGCGGCGCCTGCCAACCAGGATCAACCAGTCCAATTGGCATCCTTGCTTTACCACCAACGGGCTTGCCGACGCATTGGGCGAAAAGCTGGTCAAGTTCTTTGATGAGAATCCCGGATATGAATCGGTTTCGCTTGGCGTGTCCGATGGCGATGGCGAAAGCTACTGTCATGGTCCGAAATGCGAGAAAGCAAGGGAGGGAAAGATTAACGCGTTTGGATTCGATAATAATTCCGACCAATACTACCGCTGGGTTGACCGCATTGCCTCGCGGGTGGCAATGTCCCATCCTGAAAAGATCTTGGGAACGCTCGCTTATCGCGAACTGATAGACCCGCCGCAAGAGGTCGCTGTGCCCGACAATGTGGTTCCTTATTTCACTTGGGAGTCGCTTCAATGGGTCGATGCTCGCAGGCGGAAGGAATTCATCTCCCGATTCGAACCGTGGAGCCAACGAGTGAAGCATATGGGTGTCTATGACTACGTTTGGCTCGGAGCTTATGAGATCCCTTTGATCTATCCGGAAATATTGGCTGAATATCTGGAGTTTGTCAGGGAGCACAAAACCATCGGATACTATGCCGAAACCCGTCTACGGGGTATAGAAAGCGGCCTGCTGAGTGCCCCTATGGTTTACGCGCTGACCCGTCTGATATGGAATCCGGGACTAAACACACGGGACCTGATGGGTGACTGGTGCGAAAAAGCTGTCGGATCTCAAGCGGCGGGGTTCCTGGTCGAGTATTATGAGATTTGGAACACCTTTTGGTCCACCCGGGTGCAAAAAACGCCTTGGTTCGGATCCAGCAACAGTTTGTATCTGATGTTCAATCAGAATGGTTATCTGGCGGGAGTGAGGCCAGAGGATATTAACCGTTCTTTGGAGCTTTTGGACAAGGCCGTCGCGTCCGCCGGCACCGAGGCGGAGATCAAGCGGGCGAAGCTGCTCCGTGAGCAGTTTGCCAAACGGGTTCCGATCCTCCGCTACCAAAGCGCGATAGCGGCCATGACTTCGAGAGAAGTGGAGCCAATCGAATCCGACGCAGCGGTTCCGGTGTTCGAAAAGCATTTTACGGATGGTCCCGAGGGCTGGGTGTCTCGGAAGGAGATCCAAGGCCTGCCTTGGGACCCGGATCAAGGGAACGAACAACCGGGATCTTTGAAAATCAAGGCGTGGAAAAAAGGACTCGGCGACAACGCCACCGCGAGCACCCTCGCCCTCTGGCAGGTTAAGCTGGGTGGCGGAAAGAATTATCTATTGGAGTACACCGCGAAGTCCGAGAACCTTCCGGCGAATGCGATTGTCACCCTCGCTCTTTGCTGGCGGGACGAGGTTAAAGACGAAAAGAAGCTCATGCCCTATAAAGCGTTGATCGTACTTCCGAAGGAGAAAATGGAAGGCTCCGAGTGGCAAACGACCCGCATCGCGTTTTCCACCCCGGACCTGCCCGAAGAGGAAAGCGCGCGCTACTTTGATGCCTGGCTGTCAACCAAGAATTTGCAAAACGGCCAAATCTGGATCGATGACCTGAAGGTCTTAGAACTGCCCAATGATTGATAAAAATATTATTCGGGGATCATCCTCAAATGGCGGCTGAAAGCTCCTGGTTGAGTGACGAGGCTTTCAAGAAGGACCGCCACCGAAAATAAATCAATTAGTTTGTTTTATTAAAAGAACAATATCGGAAAAACGGTCGCCGAGTATGGGGCCTTACAGTCGCATCACCGAAAAATAAAAATCATTGACAATGACATTTATTCTACAGATCATAGGAAACATCTGCAAAATCTTTAATCGATGAAACCTACAGGGATCCAAATCACTGGCATTTCCTTCGTGGGGCCGCTTTTCGCGCCAGGGGTCGGGGCTTGGCGTGCCCGGGATGGAGACAGCGACCGGATCCTGCCAGAGAACCGGCTGGGCGATTGCGTTCCCACCGATGATGGCTTGGGCGAAAGGCATTATTCTCGCAAAGCATTCTCTCTTATTGAGATTTTGGTGGTCATCGGGGTGATCGGCGTTTTGGTCATCCTGGCGATGCCGGTGTACAATAAGACGATTGCCAAAGCTGGGGCGGCCCACTGTGCAGGAAACCTTCGCCAAATTGGAGCTGGGTTTTTCCAATACCTCTCTGATCACGGAGAACTTCCGTATTACGTGGATTCCATCACGCGTTGGGTCGATGGTTCGGAGGATCCGCGCTCGTTCTTTGCCGGTCCCTATCTTGATGCCAGAGCGCGTGATCCAAATCGCGGGTCAACCATCAGTCCATTGAGAGGCATTTTTGACTGCCCGACCATGAAGAGTAAGACCCCCCGCTGGGTGGGGTTCAATTACGCCTACAATATCACATTGACCGGACGGCGCCCCGGGTCGTTTTCCCATCCCTCCCGAACCGTGCTTGCGGTGGAAGGAGGGGACTATACGAGAATCAAGGCAAAATACAGTAGCAGTCCAAAATATTATCCAAACGGGGCGTCGAACCCGGGCGGAACGGCCTGGGATGGCCCCAATTTGCCCATCAGCTATCCCCACAACTTGAGGGGCAATTTTCTCTTCCTTGACGGTCACGTCGGGGTCCACCAGCAGGAGGACCTCACCGAGAGATGGTTCGACGGCAAATGGGCACAATGACCGGCGTTCTTTTTTTCCCATCTGGTGACCGGGCCATCGGTGGGCACTGCGTTCCATGACTATGAAAACAGCAACTCCTAAGGGAGCCCATTCCCAGAGCGACCTGCGAAACAGCCAGTTGTTTCTCGATGACTATTGGATCGAGGACAGCATCCGGGTTAGCCGGGTTTTTCACCAGGCCCGCAAATATCGGAAGCCTGTCATTCAGCCGGACCGCGCTTATGAAGGGGGATGTTTGGGCTATGGGAGTGCGATCTGCCGGAACGATCAGATCCATATTTGGTACCCCGTTTTTAACCCCGAGGCGAAGGACAAGGTCTGTTACGCGGTGAGCGATGATGGCTTGAATTTTCGCAAGCCGGATTTGGGTTTCTATGAATGGAAAGGCAGCTGCAAAAACAACATTTGCATCATGCCGGAGGAGCCGGGAGTCATCGACTGTATCGCGGTCATATCCGATGATCAGGAACCGGAGTGGCCGCTCAAGGCCGTCTATTGGCAGGGCATTATCGGACCCCGAGATTCCACCGGATTGTGGGCTCGGCGAGGCTTGGTGGCTGCCCGCTCCAAGGACGGATTGAAATGGGAGAATACACCGGGTCCGTTTTGTCATGGCTGGGGAGATCGAACCAATGCCCTCCCGACCAGAGATAAGGGAAAATTTGTGGTCTATACCCGCCAGCCCGCCAATCCCTATCTCAGCCGGGTGGTCTATCGGATCGAAAGCGAGGACATGGTCACCTGGTCTGATCCTGAGATCGTGTTGAAGCAAAACGTCGAAGACCCACCCCGCTACGAGCCCTACAGTCTCCAAGCCTTTAAAGCGGGCGACATCTACATAGGTTTTGTCGAACGGATGCACACGGTGCCTGATCGCCTGGATTCCGAGTTCGTATTCAGCCGGGACGGTCTGAATTGGCAGCGGAGCCGGAAGCGGGAGGCCTTTCTTCCTGCCGGCCAGAGTTCGGACTGGGATGCGGACTGGAGTTGCCTCATGTCCAGTGCCCCGATTGTAAAAAACAACCGCCTCTGGTTTTATTACGGCGGACGTAACACCGGGGGTGGACCCTCTCATTTTGCGCATTTCCCTTTCAATGACTCCGCCATTGGTTTGGCGGTGCTTCGCATCGATGGATATGCCTCCCTGCAAGCGGTGGAAGCGGAGGGTTGGCTCGAAACCCCGACCTTTGTCTGGGATGGCGGCGATCTGGCCGTCAATGCCGACCCGCGGCGGGATCTGAACTCGCCACTGGCGACGGCGACCGGGGAGATTCGAGTGGAAGTTTGCGACGCGCAAGGAGCGGTGCGGCCGGGATTCTCTCGAGAAGATTGTCAGCCAATTGCCGACAACACCGCCCGCCAGGCAGGTTCCTTTGTGGCCGTCACATGGCAGGACGCGACCGTCAAAAAGCTGGCCGGTGAAAAGATACGGCTTCGTTTCCATATGAGGGACGCCCATCTCTTTGCCTTCAAATCTTTGCCCTCATGAAACTGCCATTCTTGGATAAGGAATCTCCCAAGCCTTTGCTTGGCCTCTGTGTCATGTATCCGGCGCCGGGAATTGTGGAGCGAATCGGGCCCGACTGGGACTGGCTGTGGATTGATGCCCAGCATGGCGATCTCGATTGGCGTGACGCGGTCGATTTGGTGCGGGCGAGCCAACTGATTCAGCGTCCCGGTTTGGTGCGGGTGCCATCCCAGGATTCCACTTGGATTGGCAAAGTTCTCGACTCGGGAGCGGCTGGAGTCATCGTTCCACTGGTGGAGAGTGTGGCGGAGGCGCAGGCCATGGTACGGGCGGCTAAGTTTCCCCCGCTGGGAAATCGCTCCTATGGCGGAAGACGAATCATTGATCTTCAGGGCCGTGGTTATTACAAAACCGCCGATCAGGACACGGCTCTCATTCTTCAGGTGGAGTCCAGCGCCGCTTGTTCAATTGCTGAAGAGTTACTGGCCTTGGAAGGGGTGGATGGATTATTTCTTGGGCCCGATGATCTATTGATTCGAGACGGCTTTGACGTGGATTCTCCCAAAAACATGGAAACCATCGGGCGGCAAATGAAGGTCGTGGCCGACGCCTGCCGAAAAGTGGAGAAATGGAGCGTGTGTGTGGGTGTGTCGGATTCCGCGAGGGCCATGGCCCGAGATTTTGGATTTGGGCTGGTTGTGGGTGGTGGGGATGTGCCGTTTCTCGCCTCGGGATCCAAGGCCGAAGCTGAAAAAATGCGCGGCTATTTTGCAATGGATTCGAGCCCGGTGCCGCCTACTCCGGGTATCTTGTACTGAGTGCGATGTGGTGGAAAATCTTAAACTTGGCGGATACGGCACCCTTTCCGGGTGTCCTGGGGGAACTGGATGCCATCAGTGAGGTGGTTTCTCTGCCGGCAACGGTGGAAAATCTTGAACGAGAATTGCCCCGGGCCGACGCCTATTTATGCGCCCTCTCTCTGCGGTTGGGCGAGGAGTTGATTCAGCAGTGCGGTCAATTGAAAATTGTCTGTACGCCCTCCACCGGATGGGATCATCTGGATCAGGAGAGCTTGTGCCGTCAAGGCGTGGAGCTTCTTTCTCTGCGGGGAGAGAATGAATTTTTGGGTTCCATCACCGCGACGGCGGAGTTGGCCTGGGGGTTGCTTCTGGCCGTGGAGCGTCGTCTGCGCAGCGCGATCCGGCTTGCTGGGGAAGGGGTCTGGGCCCGGGATGGGTGCCGGGGCCATCAACTTTCTGGAAAGACCCTGGGCATCCTGGGTTACGGAAGGCTGGGACGGATCGTGGCGGAGTACGGGCGGGCTTTCCGGATGCGGGTGATTGCCTGCGACAATCAGCGTCGGGATGACCCAGAAGGGATCGAGTCGGTTTCGATGGACGATGTCTTGAGGCTGTCCGATGTCCTTTCGATCCACGTTCATCTGACATCGGAAAACATTCATTTGATCGGACGAGAACAGATAGCCCGCATGAAACCCGGGGCGGTCATAATTAATACCAGTCGGGGAGCGGTGATCGACGAATCGGCCTTGTTGGAAGCGCTGGAGACCGGCCACCTGATGGGAGCCGGACTTGATGTGATTGACGGCGAATGGAACACAGATCTGCCCTCGCATCCACTGATTCGTTATGCCCGGGACCATGAGAACTTGGTGATTACCCCGCACGTCGGGGGCGTGACCAACGAATCTCAACGGGCCGCTTATGCTTTTATGGTCGGGAAATTAAAGAGCCGGATTCTCAATTGGGACGGGTGAGCCGGACGCATTCGTTTCGCACAGGATGAAGACGGAATCTGAAACTGATAATTTGGCGGCATTGCCTGGTGAAGCAGGCGCGCCGGAATCGATATTTAGGGGTTCACGAAAGGAGGTCGGTCGCCTTCATGGCCGCACTTTTTCGGTACAAGTTCGTCGTGAATTGAGCCTGGCCTTGGAGTCTTGTTGCCGCGATTTCTCTTTGGATACTGAGGCCATGCTTGCTCATACGAAGCGGTTTGTTCCGTGGATTCGGCGGAATCTGCCTCAACTGATGCCCGAAGTGGAGGGGTTGGCTGAAGGGGCGGGAATATCTGAGGATGCGGCCTTGTTTCTGGTGGTGAGTGACGGCCTTCGCTCGAGTCCTGACGGCAATTGCACCTCGTTTTACTGCGGAGCGGAGAGCACGGCGGACGGCTCTGTTTTTCTGGGACAGACAAAGGATACGCCTCCGCGCGATGGGCGATATTTCGTCATGCGGTGGAGCTATGATGACGGACTGGAGATGATTGTTCTGAATTATGCCGGTTGGTTGGCCAACATCGGGATGACGTCCCACGGCGTGGGATTGTGCGGAAATTCCTTGTATGCAAAGGAGCATGCCCGGGAATGTCGGCCCTTTTCGCTGCTTAAACGGGGCATTCTCGAGAGCCGGAACGTCTCCGAAGCGATGCAGTATGTGGAGGTGGGGGGATGGCAGGATGGTTGCCTGGGCGTGGCGGATCAGAGCGGGAAGGCGGCTTTCGTGGAACTCATCTTGGGACGGTCCCATTGTCGAAGGATGACGGGAGAGGCCGTCGGGCACGCCAATTCCATACAGACACCGGAGCTGAGGCATCTTGACCGCTCCGCGGAGGCCTCAGCATGTTCGCTGACCCGCCAGAAAACCGTGGACCGCATCCTGGCGGAGGGAACCGGCCGGATCACCGAGAAGTCATTGCGGGCACTCCTTGCCGATCACGAGCAGAAACCCGAGTCCATATGCCGCCATCCGAAACCGGGAGATGAGAACAGAACGACCGCCGCCTTCCTGGCGAATTTGTCCGCCGGTTGGATGGATGTCGCCATCGGCAATCCCTGTTCGACGGCGTTTCACCGTCATAGAGTGACGTTGAGAGCTCATGGTTGAGTGATGATGGTTTCTTCGCTGTAGCAATTCCGGTCCACCGCAGTTTTGGTGTTTACCCGCACCCCGGGGGGACCGGGTCGCGACGATGGTAGCAAGAATGCCATCCACTCTACAGAACGGACTCTGACACGCCCTAAGTCAGACGCTGGAAGCCCTGATGCGCCTCAGGGGTGGTCAATTCCGTCCGCAGTGTTCCCGACCGAAGGATGAGGGCGAGTTCCCCGAGGGTCTCGCTTGCCGCCGAAAGAAAACTCTCCACCTCGGCTGCGGTATGTGCGGCGGTGGCGTAGAATTGTCCGCCCGCCAGATAACCCTTCTCCAGCATTCGCTTGGTATACCAGGTTTTGGCGGCATTGGCGTCCTCACCCAAATTAAAGCGAAGAATGACCATGGCCTCGGTCTCTACACATTCAAGGGCGAGGGCCTGCTTCTCTGCGGCTTCGCGTAATCCGGCGGCGACACGTTGCGACGCAGCCCGGATGGTCTCCAAAATCCTGGCGTCTGCCATGGCCCGAATGGTGGCGATGGCTGCAGCCGGGCCGGTCGCCTCCGTCCAATAGGTGCTGGAAATAAAGGACGCTTCACTGGCTTGCATGACGGCATTTTTTCCGATGATGGCTCCCATTGGATACCCATTGGACATCGCTTTGGCAAAGACCGCGATATGGGGGATTGTGCCAAGGCGTTGATGGATACCACCCAAAGCGTAACGCCACCCCGACGTGATTTCATCAAAAATGAGGACAACCTGGTGTTTTACTGCCAGCTCCAAAACCTTATCCAGAAAACCATCTTTCGGTTGGGCGTAGCGAAACGGCTCCATGACAATGGCGGCGATTTCTTTTCCCTGTTGGGAGAGCAACACATCAAGTTCGTCGATGCAATTGTAGTGGAACGCAAAGGCCGTATCCGCAAGCTGGCGAGGCACACCATTGGGTGCCAGACCGGGGAGAAGCTGGCCGTCGAGCCCCTCGCTGTTCCCGAGATTAACCGAAAGATACCAGTCGTGCCAGCCATGGTATCCGCAGATGGCCACCTTGGAGCGTCCGGTGGCCGCCCGGGCGATGCGCACCGCGACGGCCATGGCTTCACCACCGGTGCGGGTGAATCGAGTGGCCTCCGCCCAAGGATGAATCTGAAGGAGGTTCTCAGCGAGTTCCACTTCCAGAGGGGAATTCAAAGAGGACATGGTGCCGTTGCGGATGGTCTCGACCACGGCGTCATCGACGGGGTCACAGGCATAACCGAGTAGGCAGCTGCCGATCCCCATGGTTGTGAAATCACGGTAGGTCACACCGTCCACATCGGTCAGCAGGCAGCCCTTGGCCTTCTGATAATATGGAGGCCATACGTCGGGGGCAAACATCTCTGGGCGCTTGCTGAGAAGCTGGGTGCCGGCGGGAATGATTTCTTTGGCGCGTCGGTAAAGGCGCTGACCTCTGGAGAGATTATTGGCTCTCATTGAAAAGGTTGAGCCTTACCCATGGAACCCTGGGACCCGCAAGGGAAATGCGACAGGATCACCACCTTCTCCATCCCGGAAAGGCGGGGGCATGAAGATTGTGTTCCTCGATCGCCTGCTTCTCATCGACTTCGTTGAACGAAGGATTCTCGGCGTGGGGCAAAAGATCATGAAAAAGATAGACGGTTTCGTAGGCGTTCCATGCCAACCATTTGTCATCCGTCTGCCTTAGCATTTCTTCCAGGAGTTTCCGGCCCTGAAGTATTAGGATCGCATTCCCGATAACCCGCCATCCATAGGCGGCATCGGGGCGGGTGGAGTCATCACCATAGCGTTGGAACGCCTTTGCCAAGACGCTTAGAGAGCTGTCCTTTTCCGACGCAGTCATCATGCCGGAGATGGATTTGAGTGTTTCAGCGGCATGGAGTTGAAGATCGGCCGTGGCCCCCGCGCCATTCGAATCAATCAGCGAAATCAAATCCTCTGGAAAGTCTCGAAAACCTTTCGGGACATTCGGAAGGGAGTTCTGGAAAATTTTCAATAAGCTTTTGAGGGCCCATGTGCGTAACACCGGATCGGCCGTGTCATCGTGGATTTTTTTTCGCAGGGCCTGGGAAATATCGGGATTGGGGCTGCCTTTGAACGTTTCTCCGAGGGCGCGGAGACAAACTTCGCTTACATCGGCCTGGGAATTGTTGAGGTTGTCGAGGAGAAGCGGCACCGCGTTCGCGCCGATGGCTGTGAGAGCGGGAACTGCAACCAGCTTGAATTGAAAGTGTTCGCCTTTCTCCAACGCCTCAATGAGCCGGCGGGCCGTATTCGGCCCGGGAGTGGAACGCAAGGCCTCTGCGGCGGCGATCCGGACGCTGGATTCCGGATCGGTAAGAAGCTCCTCAAGCATCGCCGTCGCTTTTCCTCCCGAAATTTTGGCCAGCGCCCTTGGCAAACGATGGCGTACCAAGACTTCGGGGTCATTCACCAAAGAAGCGAGGGACGTAATCGATGGGGCCATCGTTCCGTTCCCCATGTCGGCCAGGGTCTGGGCTCGCAGCTTCCAATCTGGGCTTTGCAAGGTGTTCATGCTCGTCGGCCCGAGCGAGATCTTCTCAACCCCATTATTCTCCCATGTAATCACCGCCACCGGCGTCACGCCCTGACGCACATAGGGGATCCAGACCTCGGCGAAAGGGTCAGGCGTTCGAACCGTGAGTTGCACCGGTTTGCCGGCGCACTGGATCAACAACCGGTCAAGCAGAGCCGTCTGGGCTTCCGGCATTCCAAGTTGCACCCAAATTTCATCCACGATCCCGGCTTCAATCCATTTTTCCCATTCCAGGAAAATCTTTCCGGTGCCGTGGAGTTTTTTGCCCCACCATTTTTGCGGATAATCGGGTTCGGCGGCATCCAGAATCATCGAGAGTTTTTTGTTCTCCGGGACCATTCTCTCGTGAAGCTCAACCAAAAGGTCGGTGACGAATTTCCCCTGGCATTTGTACCAATGCGCTTTCTGTCCCGGTGTCAGGATGTCTTTGCCAAGATCGACTTCCGGGTAAGCCTTGTTGAATTCTTCGGCGATCGGAGGATTAAACCCAAACTCGTCCTCGTAGCGCAGTCCGAGATTTTCCACGTAAGTATAGAATGTGATCCCGTCGTAGCCAAAACGGTGCAGTTGATCGACCAGTCGGTCGATGATTCTTTTCCTGACTTCCGGGTAGCCTAGACACATCGGCCCGGGACAGCGCCGTTGCTGCCAGCGGTCAAGCGAACACCATTCGGGATGATCCTTGCGCAGGGTATCTTCAAAAACATGGGGATGAACAATGCCCACGTCCGGCTGCACCCCGTGTTCGAACAGCCCCGTATAAAGATAGACTTCCATTCCCTTGGCCTTGGCAGCCGCCACGGCCGCCGCATTGAGCTCGAGCTCGTCGTAGAGAAATTTCTCCCACTGCACCCAGTCATAAATCGCCGGGTCGTGCGAGACTCGACGAAAATCCCGGTGCCAGATGTCATCCTGTCCCCCTCGCCAATAGAGTCGTTTGACCTGATAGGTCTCGGTCAGCCATTCGCAAAGGGCGGCGAGTGTTGCCGGACTGTCCACCGGCTCCACTTTATGACTCCAAAGATGGTCTCCCGTTCCACAAAAAACAAAAGGCGCGGTGGACGGTTCGATGGAGTTCATGCAGGGATCTGTTTGATCGGGGCGGAAAGTGACATGTGGGTCACGGTGGGGGGATCGTCGAATCCGGTTTGTCCGATGTGTCGGTCACCGGAACGGAGGTTTATGAAAACGAGGGAAAAATGGCCTGGGGTTCGACTTCCCGAAAGATCATGGGCAGACGCACTTCCGTATGGCTGGAGGAAATTCCCAGTAACCTGTTGATGATTACGTCCACGGCGGCCGCACTCAAAGCCTGGAGATCGGTAATGTATTTGAGAGCCGGCAGGGCATAAGAAAGTTGCGAGGCCCCATGAGTCTGCAAACAAACGGTGGGACGCAGGGAAGAGCCCTGGGCGATTTTTCGGGAAAAAATGGAAGCGGTAAAATCGTCACTGATGATCAACCCGTACGGTTCATTATCTGTCGCCTGGCGAAGGAAGTTTTCGGCGGCGGACTCCACGGTCCAATCATTGATCGATGGCATGGGGATCTCGGTGATCTTGATGGAGGGCGAAATCTGACCTGCTGTCCGATGGGATACGGCGGAATCTTTCGGTTCCGCCCCGACAACGAACATATGACGACATCCGCGCTCAAAGAGTTTGCGCACGGAGCTTTCGAAGAAATAAACGGGATCCCGGGTGACCCGCAACTTCGAAGCCGGGTTGCTGGACTGAGGGCTGCTCCCGAGCGCCACGCAGGGAATCGCGTCGTAGGAAAGCCGGGTCGAGGTCACGAGGGCGTCGATCAGCCCCTCCTCCAGATCGGTCTCAAGCCCCAAAAAGTCGGAAGGCTGACGAACATCGACTTCCGAAGCTGGCATGCTATGCGGAGAAATAAAATACGTTCTGTCGGAGAAATGTCGACGGGCCAACTCCCGGTGCAACTCCATCGTCAAGGCGGCGTGATATCCCGACTCACTGAGTTCCGGCATTACGATGCCTGCCGTCCA